>CAYUNT010000061.1:0-2398 GCA_964446285.1 uncultured Candidatus Sumerlaeota bacterium
TTTCGCCCGTATTATACCCCCAGGGCGTGAGAACCTGCGAAAACCAAGGCGCGGAATGGGTTTTATGGGAAATCTGAAATGCGCTATTTACGGCGGCGTAAGCAGGAGGTGCCCGTTCGATTTTCTGCTCTAGCCCCGTGTCCGCTTGCCTGCCTGCGTAAGCACAGCGTAAGCAGATTGCGCCCAAGCCCGTCAAAAGTGACAGTAAAGCCTCGGGGTATGAAGCAATAGAAATCGGCGTCATTATGCGGGAAATATGGCAAGCGGTCAAAACCGCTCAAATAACATAAAAACGGCTGATAACGGATTCCTAATCCGTAGGTCGCCCGTTCAAATCGGGCCGGGCGCGCCAGAGAATTTCCTGCCTCCTTCCTCGAGCGAACACATCGCAAACCCCATTCGCGGTCTATTGCCGTCAGGAAAAGGGCAGGCGCCGGGCAGGCCTTTTCGCGCGGCGCAACATCGGCGCAATGGCGGCACAACAGCGCGATGGCGGAAAAATCACTTTACTCCATTCCGCCGCGTTTCGCTAATGGGCGGGCGGCGCGGACGGGTTCGCAGGCGGGTTCGCGGCGCTTTTTTACGTCCGGGGTTATCGTTCATGGCGCAATTGCGCACATCGCATCTGGTCAAAGTTTATGGCAAACGCCGGGTTGTGGATTCTGTCAATGTCCACATCCTCGAAGGCGAAATCGTCGGCCTGCTCGGGCCAAACGGCGCTGGCAAAACCACCACATTCAATATGGTGATCGGTTTTATCCGCCCGACGGAAGGCGCGGTGTTTTTCGATGAACGCGAAATCACCTCGTATTCGATGCATGAACGCGTCGGGCTTGGCATCTCGTATCTGGCGCAGGAAACATCGATTTTCCGCAAATTGAGCGTCCGCCAAAACCTGCTGGCGATCCTCGAATTTCAAGAAGGCCTTTCGCGCCGCGAGCGCTACGAACGCGCCGATGAATTGATGGAAGACCTGCTTATCGCCCATCTGGCAGACAGCGCGGCGGAAACGCTCTCGGGCGGCGAACGGCGCAGATGCGAGATTGCCCGCGCGCTCGCCACCAATCCGCGGTTTCTCCTGCTCGACGAGCCGTTTGCGGGCATCGACCCCAAAACCATCGAGGAATTGCAGGCGATTATTTTCCAGATGAAGGCGCGCGGCCTGGGCATCCTTATCACGGACCACAATGTCCGCGAGACGCTCGAAGTCACAGACCGTTCCTATATTATTTACCAGGGCAAGGTGGACGTCAGCGGGACGCGCCAGGAGATTATCAGCAGCGAACGCGCGCGGCGGATATACCTGGGCAAGACGTTCGACCGCGACCTCATGGGCAATTCGGCGGCGAATGGGGCGGCGAACGGCGGGGCGGACAACGGAACGAACGGGGGGGCAGACAGCGCGGCGGATGGCAGGGAAAAGGCGAAGGCGGACGAAAGCCCGTCCGGAAGCGAGACCTCTTCCGCTGGCGCCTCCGCGCTCCCTTCGAATTCCGGAAAAGAGGCGCCTTAGCCATCGAAGGTTTTCAACAAAACATAACGATCTTTAGGGTTTTTTGCGTTCATCGCGCCTGGTAATGCTTTTTCCGAGCAAAAGTCCAGCGTCGCGCCCCTGCTGGCGGGCGAACTGGCAGGGCGGCGGACGGCAGGGGGTGATTTGGTTTTGACACCCTGCCTGCTTCTCTTTACATTCATAGAACCCGTTCTGGGTTTGTTTCATCTATCCAGGTGGGACAGCATCTTCCTGAAAGAATTCAATAAACATGCAACTCCACGACACAATTTGCTTTTCCAATAACGGTTTGCCGACCAGCCGCCGCAATGCGCAGCTTTCCGGTCATTTGTCTCCGGCTTCTAGCCGGAAAGGAAATCATAGGGTCTATTTCCGCGCAAATCTCGCATGTCTCCTTGCCCTGAGCGCCTGGGCGGTATTTGCGCCGCTTCAGGCTGCTGCGCGAATCGTCGCGGAGCCGGGCGCCGGGGGCGACAGCGCTGTCCTCATTATTACGCCCATTCCAACGCAACCTGAGGATCCGACGCCGACCCTGACCGTCACTCCAACGGATACGCCGACGACGCCCACGCCGGAAATCTCGCCGTCGCCCTCGCCAACCGATATTCCCACCACGCCTACGCCGGAAATTTCGCCCTCGCCTTCGCCAACGGACGTTCCCACCACGCCAACTCCTAGCGTCACGCCCACGGACACACCAACGACACCTACTCCGAGCGTTACGCCCACCGATACACCCACGACGCCGACTCCCGTTCCAACGGCGATCCCGACCGAAGAGCCGACGCCGGAGCCGACTGAGGAACCAACGGAAACGCCCACGCCGGAAATTTCGCCGTCGCCTTCGCCTACCGACGTTCCCACCACGCCAACCCCAAGTGTTAC
>CAYUNT010000061.1:2498-22219 GCA_964446285.1 uncultured Candidatus Sumerlaeota bacterium
CGCCGTCGCCTTCGCCTACCGACGTTCCCACCACGCCAACCCCAAGTGTTACGCCTGCGGATACGCCGACCACGCCTACTCCGAGCGCAACACCAACAGATACGCCAACGACTCCCACGCCGAGCGTCACACCCACAGACATACCGACAACGCCCACTCCAAGCCTTACGCCAATAGAATCGCCGACGCCCAGCCTGACCCCCACGGCGTCCTATACTCCCACTCCCTCGCGCACGCCTTCGCCCACTCCCTCGCCCTCGCCCATTCCCGCGGTGATTTACCTGACGAATCTCACGCGAGTCTCCACCAGTCCGCTTGTCTATACGGTGGATGTCGCAGTGAAAAACAATACTGTCGCCCCGCCGCGCAGTTATTTTGTGCGCATGTTCTACAATGGCGATCACTTCAATCTGACGCAGGCCACAGACGTGGAACTGGGCCAGGGCGCTGTGCCTCCCGTGTCGCACACTCTGGGGCCTGTGCAGGGAAGCGGACTCAGCACCTATCGCAATGTCAGCGCGTTCACGGGCAATATAAACAACAAGAAATACAATCTGGTGCTTGTGCGCCTGCGGTTCGAGGCCAAGGTGTCCAGCCCGGCGCTATGGACCATCTACGTGACCGAAGGACAGCCCAATCCGTTGCTGATTGACGTCTCGGGCAACGAAATCCCCGCCACGATCGAGTATCCGTATGTGATCGGCACGCCGACGCCCAGCCCGACGCCTTCGCTGACGCCCAGCCCCTCGCCCACGCCGCTCCCTCCAGACATATTCAAGCGCAATCTCCACTTCGTCTCGGCCAATCCCGTCCGGTTCACTCTGGACGTCGCCGTGCGCAACAACCTGTATGAACCGCTGATGAACTATGCGATCCGGGTTCATTACGACCGGTCGCTGGCGGAATTGATCGAAGCCTCGGACGCCGGCCTCGGCGATGGCATGACGCCGCCGCTCACGCATGTAATCGGGCCGGTTCAGGGCGAAGAAGCAGACACTTGGCGCGAAGTAACGGCCGCCGGGGGAAATCCCGCCTCCACGCAACGCGATCCCGGCCTGGTCCGCCTCCTCTTCGAATCCAAACAGCCATATCCCGTCCACAACTCGATTTGGGTGGGCGACGTTCCGACCACGCCGCCGCTCACGGGCGTTTCGGGTGCGCCTATCCCGGCCAACTTCATCAATGAAGCCTTTCCGCTTCCAGGAGGCGACTCGGATGGCGATGGATATGCGGATTGGTATGAAGAGGCCTCGGGAACCTCGCCGAACGATCCGGCCCAGCGGCCTATCCTGGGAGATGTCAACGGCGATGGCAAAGTCACACTGACGGATGCCGTGGCGTTGCGCCGTCACGCGACGGGAGTCATTGTGCTTCCCAATTTCGATTGCGAGGCGCGCGGCGATCTGGATCGCGATGGCGCTTGCACGGTGACGGATGCCCTTATCTTGTATCAGTGGATTACGGGCCAGGCGGCCGTAATTCCGACCGAATAAATGTTACTACCGCAAAGGCGCGAGAGCGCGGAAACGAATATCGGACAAATGCTTTCTCCCCTTGTGTCTTCGCGGCAACTTGTCTGCAAGGGAGCTTTTCCATGCCTCGAACCTGTGTAATTCTCGCGCTGGCAATCTTTGGGATTGCGGCCGGAGCCGCAAATTTGTCCGCTGATTCCTCGGGAAAGCCGCCGGAATCCTCCGCATCCGCAACGGGAGGGGCACTGGCATCCGCAGATTCAACGGGGCAATCCTTTATGTGGTTCAAAGGCAATCTTCATACACACACAGCCAATTCCGATGGCGACAGTTCTCCGGTCACCGTGGCCAAATGGTATCGCGACCACGACTACGATTTTCTCGTGATTAGCGACCATAACGTCCTGACCGATCCCGCCCCCTTGCAGCGGACAATCGACAAGGAAAACAAGGAATTGGGCCGCAAACCGTTTCTCCTCATTCCGGGCGAAGAAGTGACGGATTATCTCAAAGAAGGCAAGCATACGCGCCCGATCCACCTGGGCGGCGTCGGGACAACGCACAAGATCGGACGCCAGGGCGGAAAGAGCGTCGGCGAGATTTTGCAAAAGTGCGTGGACGCCACCCATGCGGCGGACGGCCTGGTCCACATAAACCATCCGAATTTCGGCTGGGCGCTGACGGCGGACGATCTGGCGGCTGTGAAAAATGTCCGCCACTTCGAGATTTTCAACGGTCATCCGCAGGTTCATAACCAGGGCGGAAGCGGACACCCGAGCGCGGAAGAGATGTGGGACGACCTTCTTGGGCGCGGACGCCTTTACTATGGCATGGCCACGGACGACGCGCATCATCTCAAGAAATGGGGTCCCGATTCCGCGAATCCCGGCCGCGGCTGGGTGGTGGTGAAGGCGGCGAAGTTGGCGCCCGAGGCGATTGTAAGCGCGATCGACCGCGGCGATTTCTACGCATCGACAGGCGTCGAACTCGACAACGTGACGATGAAGCAGGGGAAACTGTCGCTGAAAATCCACCAGCAGTCCAATTTCGGATACCGGACGTTTTTCGTTGGCAAAAGCGGCGTGATTTTGGCCAAAGACGACGAGTCGCTTGAGCCTTCGTATTCGCTCAAGCCGGACGACATGTATGTTCGCGCGCGTGTTGTGGACAGCGCGGGGCGAATGGCCTGGACGCAGCCTCTGTATCGCGAAGGCGCGCTGAAGGCGGAATAACCTCTCAGGTTTTTCTCTATCTGCCCCGGAATTCATCGGCCAGGGCAAAGGCAATTTCGGACCAGCGCTCGAAGGGGCGGAATGCATCGCCTTGCGCGCGCAGGTGTTCGGCGAGCCAGCCGGTGGCAAAACGGCGCTCGGGCGGCACTCTCATCGCCGGAGCAAGATCAGGCCGCCCGTCGCCAGCATAAGCCACGTCAGCATATCGCTCCAGTGCGTCGCGCATGACGGCGTCCTTGTCGATGCCAGTGGATTCGCTGCGATACGGGCAATCCTCCGGCGGCATGGATAAAACCAATCCGCTGTCCGGATCAAGCCGCCCCGGATTGGCGTGCAGGATCAAGTCGCCAGGCCGCGACGGAGCGCGCTTGGGACCGCCATTTTCCGACGGGGTTAAGCGCACGCCCAAACCCGCCAGCAGGCGCGTGATATACCATTCGCTCCCGGCAGAGGCGATCACCACCGCCCATCCGGCGCGCCGCAATACGTCGAGCGCCCGCGGAAGTTCGGGATCAAGTTCCATGTGGCGCGCGGCCTGCATGATCCGCGCCTCGTCCGGCGGGACGACCTCGAAAATCCGGCGCAGCGCCTCGAAATGCGTGAGCCGTCCGTCCCAATAGCCCTTCCAGGCATTCTCTGCCGCCGCCCGGGCCTCAGCGCTATCGAGAAGACGATCGAATGCCATGCGGTAAAAATCCACACGCGTCATCGTGCCATCGAAATCCGTTACCAGGACGCGAAGGCCGCCTGGGTTGCCTGGAGAATCGTTCATTGCGCGAAAATCTTTCTACTGCCTGTATTTTGCACTCTCAGCGGCCGCCCGAGTCGTCCACGTCGCCCTCAGGCTGGCCGAAAAGATCGGGGCTTTCGGGATTGGGCTGGAAGATTTCCCCGGCGGGCGGGAGGGGTGCGTCCGAGCGCGTCGGCCCGGCGTAAAGAAACGCCTGAAACATCCGGCTGTAGGGCGTCCAGAGCTGTCCCTGGCGGCGCGCCCGCTCGATGTCGTCGCAGTAGCTCGCCAGATAAGCGTCCGTGTAATCGCCGTAATGCAGCAGGAGCGCCTCGCGCGTTTTCGGCACGACAGGCGCGCCATACTCGAGTTTTCCGTGATGCGACAACACAATATGCAGGATGTTCCAGCCGAGGCGCTCATCAAAGGGCGCGAGTTCGCGAATGGCCAGCGCCACCATGTGCGCGCCAATCGAAAGGTGCCCGACAAGGCGGCCCTCGTCTGTGTAGCGGATCACGCGGCGCCAGTCGTATTCGCGGATTTTGCCAAGGTCGTGGAGCAGGCCGCCCGTGATGAGAAGATCGCGGTCGTAGGGCTTGTAGCTCTCGGCGAGCATCAGCGCGTTTCGCAGCACGGCCAGCGTGTGCTCGAGCAGCCCGCCGATGTAAGCCTGATGAATGCGCGCGGCGGCCGGGGCCTGGCAAAAGGCCGCGCGCGTCGCCGCCCCCACGCCATCCTTGCCGAGGAAATAGTCCAGCAGACGGCGGCAATCGGGATGCTTCACCTCGGCGATGCGTTCATCGAGCTGGCGTTCGAGTTCGGCGATGTCGAAGGGTGTGTGCGCGATGTATTCGCGCAAATCCACGCGCGAATCCGGCACCTTTTGAATGCGCTTCACGACGAATTGCAGCGCGTTATTGTAGAGCGCGATTTCACCCGAGACCTGCACGAAATCATCGACAGCCACCTGGCGGTTGATGACTGGGCCGAGGTTGTCCCACATTACGCCCGGGATCGAACCCGTGGCGTCGGCCAGCTTGAGCGCGGCGTATGGATCGCCGTTTTTCTTATTCCGCATTTCGATTTCCTGGAGCAGGAAGATCGAATCGGCCTGCGGGGCGGGGCGCAATTGCGCAACGGGAATTCGGGGCATGGAGATTCTATCCTTTAGGGATTTGGCGGGGAAGGCGTGGAAGAAGCGGATGGAGCGGAAGGAGTGGGCGCGGCAGTTGGCGCGGCGGCTGGCTGCGGCGATTTTTCGATGCGCTGCTTGAGTTCCAGGCTCGGGGCGTGGCGCGGGTCAACGGCCAGCGCCTTCTCCACAAACCGCGCCGCCTGTTTGGTGTCGTGTTTGACGTCCAGGTAATACTTGGCCAGATACCAATAGATTTTCGGATCGGCCGGTTTTTCGATGGCCGCCAGATACTGTTCAAGATATGGCGCAGCGCGCGGCAGGTCGTCAAAGCGATCCGCCAGCGCCATGGCAAGGTCCACATACACATGCGGATTCGAGCGCGCGCGGCGTTCCATCGCTTTCAGACCCTCGCGGGCTTTTTGGGTTTCGCCCAGTTTTTCGAGGATCAAATAGCGCAGTATCCTGTAAATATCGCGGTCGCCCGCGGGATGCCGCAGCGCTTGTTCCACGTTGACGAGCGCCCGCTGCCATTCCTTGCGTTTGAGCGCGATGCCCGCCGACACCACGTTGTATTCGATCGGCCTCGGCGACAGGCGCGATAATTCGGTCAGCACCTCGTCCGCGCGGTCGAATTCCCCGCTTTGCAGATACGCAAACGCCAGCGCGCCGAGGAGTTCGGCGTCATTGGGCGCCGCCTCGACAAGGTCTCGGTAAATTTTGGCCGCGTCCGCGTAGCGTTCCTCGCTGATCGCCTGGCCGCCCTGGAACACAAACGCATCGAAGAATACGGGGCGGTTCCACTTATATAACAATTCCAGCAACTCGCGCCTTTCCTTCGTCTCTTGCGGGAACCACATCTCAAGGAGGGCGATCAGGTCCACGATGCCCTCTTGATAAGCGGGACTCATTGCGACGGCGCGTTCCATATCGGTGCGGGCGCTGACGCGATCCGCCTGGCTGCCGGTCAGCAGCGCCCGCAGGCGCTCGAGGTTTCCTCGGATGTGAAACGATTGGTGGTAGCGGACTTCCTGCAACGAGAGATTGAGGCTTGAAATCCCCGCGCTGGCTCGCGAAAGGGCCTGCGTGCGCCAGAGCGCCGCCTGATCCTTGATCCCTGCTTCCGAAGCGTGCGACGCCTGCAAATACGCCTCGCGCCCCTGGCAGAAATTGATATAAGCTTTCACAAAATGCACTTCGCCGTCGGCGGGACGCAGCGAAAGCGCCCGGCGTAAATCGTCTTCCGCCTTGCCGAGCAGCCCGATCCGCTTTTCCGCCCCGAGCGTGGTTTGATATTCCAGATAGGTTTGTAAAATCCTGTGGGCGCGTTCGGTGAGGTTGCTCGACACCATGCGTGTCGAAAACCATCCTGATGCAGCGATGGCCAAGGCGAGCGCCGCGCACACCCCCACGCCCCACGCAATCCAGTTTGCGGGCCGCGGCAGGCGCGCGCCGGGCAATTGCGCGGAGGCGGGAGAACCCGCAGATTCTCCATCGCCTCGCGAGTCGGCGGACTTTCCTGGCAGCCAGATGTGCTCGCCCGCCTGCCAGACCGCCAGCATCCATACGAGGGCAATGGCGATCGGAGGGACGCGGAATGGGAAATCCACCGCGGCGTGAACGAGCAGCGCCGCGATGGACACGGCAATGGCGGCCTGGATAGGGATATCCGCGGGCCGCAGCGTGCGCTGAAACGCCCTCCATCCGCGCCAAAACAGCGCCGCCAGCGCCGCCAGCCCCAACGCAAACCCGGCCAAGCCGGTTTCCATTAGAATTTGCAGATATTCATCATGCGCCCGTTCGGTCCGCTTGCCTGTTGGAACCAGGATGGTGCTTGGATGATTGGCGAAATACCACCCCTGGGCGTCGGGATACACATATTGGAACGATCCGAATCCGGAACCGAGCACGGGCGAGCGCGCAATAACCGGAACCGAGCACAAAAGAATGCGAAGGCGCGTTTCCGCCTTGAGGCGCTCGAGGCTCAAGTCGTGCACGCGGCGCGTCAGCGGCGAGGCGTGGTCGTAAAACGGATTCCACTTCGCGGGAATGATTTGCGCCGCGAGGATCAGGACAGCGCCTCCCGCCAGCATGAGCCAGCCCGTGCGCCCCGGCGACAATCCCGTTGTGCGGTGCAGAATCCAGAAAAGCGCGGGAACAGCCGCAAACAAAATCAGAATCACGGCGCGGCTCTGCGCCATAATCAGTGTCATGCCGAGCAGCAGCCAATACAGCCCGACGAGCGCGGCCGCCGGCCACCGCATCTCGCGCCATCGCGTTACGCCGAGCGCGAGCGACAGCAGCACAGCAGGAATCAGAAAGGAGGACAATCCGGTGTTGTGGCCGATCAGCGATGACATGCGGTTTCGGATGTCTTCGGGCGCCCATCGGGTAAGAAACGCGCCTGTCCAGCCGAGGCGCTGCCCGATGGCGAGCACTGCTACAATGCCTCCCCCGGCTATAAGCAGCCCGGCACCCTTATACACCCAGCGCCTTCGCCGCAAAAGGTCGGACACCATCAGCAGATAGCCGAGACCGATCAACAGGTCGGACCATGCGTCCAGGCCCTTGAGGAATCCCGCGCCCGCGCGCCCTGTTCCTTCGATGGGCGGAAGCCATAACAGCACCGACATCCCCGCCCAGGCCGCAAAGGCAATCAGAAGCGCGTTTTCGAGCGTCCATCGCCGCGCGCCAGGCGCATCGAGGCGTCCGCCGCCGCTGCCGCTCCTGCCGGGCATCAGTTTCCACGAAATATGCGTTACGGCCAGCGCCAGCGCCAGAAGCGCCCAGACGTAGCGCTTGAGCAGAAGCGGACTCCATCCGGAGAAAAACGCTGGCTGGAATTGCTCGATCCACGCGGCGCGCAGGAAGTTGTTGTCGCCGCGCAGCACGCGCTCTGTGATCCGGTAATCCAGTTCCTCGTGAATATGCAGAGGATAAATCAGCGGAACCGCCAGCAAGGCTGTCAGGGCGAGCAGGTGGCTCATGCGCCTCAGCAGGCGATGCGGCGCAACCGGCAAAAACGGGCGTCTTTCCTGCGCGGCGCCTTGGCCGCCCTGCGAACGGGCGGGCCGCGAGGGCGCGTGAACTGCCGCAAGAACCGGAGAAAGACTTTTTGTTGGCGGCGGCGCGGTTTGCGAAGGCACATCACCGCCAGCAGACGCTGTTGAGGGCGCCGTCTCCGGCTCTTCGATCTCCTTCGGATCGTTCTCGTGCCCCGCGCGCGAATCGCTCATTTCGTCAGCACCAAAAGCACGAGCAGCACCGGCAGCACAACCACCGTGGCCGCCACGGCCCAAAAGAAACTCTTCGATGCCGCCATTTCACGGCGGCGCATCTCGCTTTGCGCGTCCAACATGACCGCATCCTCCTGCGATACGGGTGGCATTCAATCACACTGCAGGTTCATTTCCGGCAGCCTGAGGCGTTCGTCCGGCGCCCACGCGCCGCCCCTCCGCTGCTCCCCGGCCCCCAATCGGGTTATATCATCAGAATCAGGCTCTCCGCGCCAAGCCCAGATATGAAAATCAGCCACCCGTTCCAGGAACTGTTCAAAGTAACTGGCGGCATGGGCATTTTGCCCGTGATTCCGGTGGCTTGGGCGTCTCGCCCAAGATTTTTCCTGCACTTTGAACAGTTCCTGCCGCGCAAACTGCACTGTTCAGACTTTGGTTGACGCAAACTGGGGCTTGGCAAGGATGTAGTTGGAGGAGAGAGAAAACGGGAGAAAACAATTGTTCAATCCATTGCATGGTTTCGCAGCCCCTGTGTTTGCGGCGGTTTTCGCGGCGGCATTTGTTTCGGCGAACACAGGTCCGGTCCTTACGCTTCGGATTCTTTTCGACGACGGCACAAAACCCGCTTCACTTCGCCAAGTCTCTTTTTGCGAATATCCAGATTCGGAGCGTTCGTGCGCCGACGCCGAGCTTACTGACGACCCGGCGGTTGCCATTGCCCGCCACATCTGCAGCAGCGCCCGATGGGTCAAAATTTACGCCTGCGCTCCCTTTCCGGGAATGGCCGCGCCAAAAGATGCCCGCTCAGAGCGGCTTCTCTGGAGCCGCACGGCAAAATACGACATATTTCTTCCGCTCGACATGTCGAAAATCACCACAGACACAGAGCGAACACTATTGATTCCGCGCGGAAACGCCTCGCTGCGCGTGCGCCTTCTGCCGCCGTCCGGAGACGAAGGAACAACAATCACAGCCCAACTCGAGACCCTCTGGCAGTCCGGAGAGCCATCCATGATCATGCCGGGCGTCCGGCAGGCAGATGGATCGATGCTGTTCGCCCCCGCATGGCCCGGGATATATTACGTTTATTGTATGTATGGTCGGCGATCCTATTACCGTCTGATCGCCCTGCAGGACGGCGAGAAACTCGACGAGGGCAAGTGGGAATGGCCCGAGGGGCGGATTTCCGGGCAGTTGCTAGACGCCAAAGGGCAGCCCGTTGCGGACCAGCGTTTATACTTCTACTAGGTGGAGGCGGAGGGCTTTGACATAACGCGCCTGGGGGCGCTCACGCGGGGAGGCATAGAGGTCCGCACCGATGCCTCGGGGCGGTTCGAATGCGGGGGATTGATGCCAGGCGTGTATCAGCCCGCGCTCGACGCAATCTGGCGCTGGAATGAGAAGGGCGGCCTGGACAACTGGCCGGGCGCAACGACCGAGCGCGTGGTGGTGGAAGCTACGGACTCCGTGGTGTCTGATCTGGCGCTGCAATTGAAAGAGTCCGCCCAGATTCCCCAGGCGACATCAGGCGGCAATGCAAACTTCTCGGATGTGAATTATATGTATGACCCCACAAACGGAGCTATCAATGGGGAATGGCGCGTAAAGCAATAGGCGCTCGCGGATGGGTGCGCAGAGGTGCGGGCAGCGACGCCCCGATTTCGCGGGATATATGTGGTCTCATCTGCCGTTTTTAGGTTGATCAGAACAGTGTAAAGAGGCGCGCCCCCGCTCCCAGCGAAAATCGTTGCGGGTGCTTGTTGCCCTTGATCTCCCGCAAGGCAGACGCCAATGGTTTCCGCTCAGAAGAAGTCGCCGGGGCGAATTTGTCCAGGCTGCCTGGCGGTATTCCCGCCAGCGGCCAAAGCGCATTTTCTTCTTCTCCAGAGCCTGGAAGGACTTCGCACATTTCAAAGCCCAGGCATTTCTGTATTCTCCCGCACATTTTTCCATGAAGGTGGATTCGGCGCGATGCAAAAAGAAAGAACGATTTTCAGGACGATAGCGCTCTGCATATTCCTTGTGGCGGCCTGTGGACTGGCCTGGCCCGGCCCGGGCTGGCGCGTGGAATGCCCCGGCGCCACGCCGCGTTCTCCTGTCGTCTTTGGCGTGAACGATCTGAATGCGGCGCTGGCACGGGCGGAGGAGGCGGCGGCGGACAAACAAAAACCCGCCAATCCGCCGCGGGAGCGCGTTGTGCGTGTGGCGCTTGCAAGCAATGCCGAGGCGATGCAACTGGCCAAACAGGCGGGCGCCACACTTTCTGAAAAAGCCGAATCTTTCGTCATTGCCGCCACAGATTCCGCCGCGGGTGTCGGCGCGAACTCTCCGTCCATCCTCATCCTCGGGCGCGACGCGAACGGGGCAATGTATGGATGCCTCGAGCTGGCCGAACGCCTCGACATGGACGGTCTGGCGGCGCTGCGCCTCTCCGAACCGATCGCGCGCGCGCCCTTTACGGAATTCCGCGCCATCAGCCCGTTTCTCACGCTGCCCTACGGAGACGAAACCTTTGATACATGGTGGTTTTTATCCGATGACTTCTGGAAGGGCTATCTCGATCAACTGGCGCGCTCGCGCTTCAACTGGATCGATCTCCACGGCATGTGCGACGACGTTTCAACCACCTTCCCGAACATCTATCCTTATTTCGTGCAAAGCGAATCGTTTCCCGACGCCGGCGTCGAGCCGGAACGCGCGGCGCGCCATCTCACCATGCTGCGCAAAGTCCTGCAAATGGCGTCGGAACGCGGAATTCAAATCGGCCTCATGAGTTACTCGACGCAATTCGGCCCGGGCACGCGCCCGAACTCCTACGACTGGAACGACGACAATCTTGCGCTCTACAACCGCGAGTGCATCCGCAAACTGCTCCTCGAATGCCCGGAAATTGCCATGATCGGATTCCGCATCGGCGAATCGGGCAAGGAAGAAGATTTTTTTAAGAAATGCTATGTGCAGGCAGTGAAAGACAGCGGACGCAACATCCCCGTGGCCACCCGCACCTGGGGGGCGAAAAAAGGCCGCATCCTCGAACTGGCCGAGGCGTTTCCCAACCGCTTGCGCGTCGAGATTAAATACAACGGCGAGCAATTGGGGCCGCCCTACATCATCGCGGGCGGGCGAATGGCTGTTTGGCGCGACTATTCGTATCAAAACTACATCAGCGCGCCCCGGCCCTATGAAGTGATCCACCAGGTGTGGCCGAATGGGACGCACCGCGTGTTTCCGTGGGGCAACCCGGCGCTTGTGCGCACGACTGTCGAGTGCGCGCGCCTCGGCGGCGCCATCGGCATCTCCCTCCAGCCGATCAACACGTTTTTCCCCGCGCGCAATTACCAGGCGAAACCAGGTTCGCCCGGCGAATGGTATCATTGGGTGTATCAGCGCGACTGGCTTTACTACACCTTGTGGGGCCGGTTGAGTTACGATCCCGAAACGCCCGAGCGCGTATGGATTGAGAAGTTCCGCCAGCGCTACGGCGCGGCGGAGGGCGAGGAGTTTTACCAGGCATTCACCAAAGCCAGCGAGATCGTGCCGCGCGCCTTTACGTTTGCCGGGCTTCATCCCGATCATCGCTGCGCGGCAATCGAACTCGAAATCGGCGGCGACCTGTGGATGGCCGCGCGGGGCGATGCGCCGTTTGACCTGATGAATGTTCAGGCGCCGATCGAGTTCGCGCGCCGTTGCGTCGAAAAACGCCCGAGTGCGCGCATGTCGCCCATGCGGTGCGCGGAAATCCTTGATGAACTTGCGTCAGATACGGGCAATCGTCTCGAAAAAGCAAAGGCGCTGCGAGAGAAAGCTAAGAAGGACGCGGCAGGGGCGGACGCGGCGGCCAGGGGCGCGGGCGAGGGCAAGGCAGCAGAGGACAATCGGGGAACCGGTGATCCGCGCGAGTTCGACGCCCTTTGCGGCGACATGGAGATGCTCCAGAATCTGGCGCGGTTTCATGCCGCGCGACTTCGCACCGCCACGTATTTTTCGCTCTATGTGGCCGGCCACGACCTCGCCGCGGAAAAAGCCGCGCGCGCCTGCCACGCCGACGCCGTGGATTCCTGGCGGCGTCTTTCGATTCTCGGCGAACAGTATTACAAACCTTTCATCGACACGCTTCGCATGCACACCGAGCAATTCACGTGGTGGGATGAGGCCCAAAAGTGCGCGCAAGGCGGATTCCCCATCACGAGCGTTCTCGATCCGCTGAACGCCGAGGTCATGGGCCGCTATCCGCCCGCCGGATATTCGCTCGACATTCTGGAGCCGCGCGGCGACCGCACGGGGCCGTCGGTGGAGGTCGTTGGCGAAGACCTCGCCGAGGCGGTGAACGGCGTCCGGCGCCTGACCGTGCGGGCGCGCGTTGCCGATCCGGCGGGGGTTGCTTCGGTTCTGCTGCGCTGGAAGCCGTTCCCTTCCGAATCGGCCTGGCGGACGCTCCCCATGACGCCCAGCGCCGGGGAGTATCGCGCGGAACTCAACGTCTATCCTTACGGCATCATGTGGGGCATCGAGGCGCTCGACGCGGACGGCAATGGCAAGCAATGGCCCGATTTTATGAAAGAAATCCCCTACCACTGGATCGAGCCTTGGAACGATCCGGCCTCCTTTGCCGACGCGCCCGCAGAGGTGCTTGCCTCCGGACAGGCGGCGGACCTGGCACGATACCGCGCCCTTGTGATCGGACGCGATGCGCGCCAATTCCCTTCGCTTGACGCCGCCGCAAAGGCGCAAATCCTCAAGGCCGTCGAGGGGGGAATGCTGCTCTATATCGACTGCCAGGATTTCAGCCGGTTTCCGCTCGATTGGCTTCCCGGCGGACTGCAGGGCACAACAAAATCCGCAGACAAGTTCGCGCTGACGCCCGCCCACCCGATCTTCGAAGGCCTGCCGGGAAAGTTGGGCGCCAACAAAATCATCGCGGGTTCCCTCACGGCGGCCGACGCCGAGGGGTGGACGCTGCTCGGCGACCCGCCCGCGCTCGCCATCCGCCGCCACGGAAAAGGCTGGATTGTTGTGAATCAAATCCAGTTCTTCTGGCGCGACCCGATCGGCGGCTGGCTGGACATGGGCACATTCGACGCCCTTGCGCGAATCACGGAACGAATTTTCGCGCTGCCCAACCCGCCGCCCGACGCCACCTTGCCCGTCCTGGTGCTCGACCTGGGCGAGGGAACAATCGTGGACGTTTTGTCATGCGTGAACATTCGCGCAACGCTTTGTGAGTGGCCGAGGCAATAAAGCGCCACGAGCGCTGACGCCCTCACGCACGGCAGACCGCCTTTTCCAATGTCCCCAATTGTATGGAAAAGGCGGCTTTGAAACAAAAGTTTAACGGTTTTTTACATTGACCGGCCAAGCAGGGCGGATACCCTATAGTGCGATTAGGTGGTGGACGAGGGCTGATGTCCGCCGCCCACGTTTGTTACGCGAGGAATTCGCGGAGTTCGGAAAAAATTGCATGTTTGATTTCCAGGCAGGACTGATGACGGCGCGATAGCCTCAGATCATGCCAGGGACAAATTGTCCCGCCTCAAACCCAAAAAGAAAGGGGATGAGTTACAGGATCAGGATTCTCCGGGGTTTTCCCCCCGAACGCAATCAGGGCCGATTGGCCCAGATACTCTATCCAAGGAGACAGGCATCTATCATGAGAAAATCCACATTTCTCGGCGTTCTTTTCTGCGCTGTGGTCGCGTTGAGCATTTCCACGCAGGCCCAGGCCGAACTTATTGCGCACTGGAATTTCAGTGGGACAGTCTATGCAGATGGTTCAACGAATCGTTTTGCCGACCCCATTTCTTCCGACTCCGGTTCCGGAACGTTGACGGACGATTTCGTTCTGGACCCTGCTGCTTTCACAGGGACAACAGTCAATGCAGTTGGCACCGACGGGGCCTCCAATGCTTACTGCCCTCAGGGCGGCAGCACAGTCGCGCTGGAAAACAATGGCAAGTCGCTTATCCTCGCGGTTTCCACGGCTACCCATCAGAACATTATTCTCACCTATGCCACTCGCGGCACCAGCGGGGGCTTTACCACGCACACTGTGGATGTGGACACGGGATCTGGGTTTGCGAACTTCACCAGTTTTACTGGCATTAACTCGCTGTCGGCGTTTGAAACCAAAACCGTCGATCTTACTTCACTGACAGCCGCCAACAACAATGCGAATTTCAAAATCCGCATTACATTTACCGGCGCCACTGGATCGACGGGCAACAACCGCATCGACAACATCCAAATTAACGGCGATTTGATCACCAGCGACGATCCGCAGGCTACCTTCACCACCTTGGGCAACTTCGGAACGATTCGCGCCTCGGAGACCAAGGACCTTGCGATCACTGTCCTCAACAGCGCCAGCTCGACGCAGAACCTCACCATCACCGGCCTGAGCTTCGCCACGGGCACAAATTTCTCCGCGGTCACCACATTCCCGGTCAGCGGCATTGCTCCGGGCGCCAGCACGACTGTCACGGTGCGCTATAGCCCGGGCAGCGCCGACAACGCTTCGCATTCGGACACAGTGACGCTGGTCAGCAACGACCCGAATGATCCGAGTTTAGCGCTGAGCGGCTCCACCTATAAGAACGTAGCGAACATCGCCGCCGCGAAAGCCGAAACCGCCGGCACGAAGGTCAACATCACCGGCACAGTGACAGCCACTGTCGCCACAAACGGACTCAATGCCTCCGCAGCGCGCTATCAGTTTTTCATACAGGATGCCACGGGTGGTTTGTATATCGATGACCAGCCCTACAACATCGGCGCCCCTGTTGCCATCGGCAATCAGCTCTCAAACATGGCCGGAACAATAACTTTGTTCAGCAACATGTTCGAATTCCAGGCTGGGGCCGCCCCCACATTCCTGGGCGCTGGCACGCCCCCAGCCCCGCTCGTGGTCAGCGGCACGGATGACTTCGAGACCTTCGAAGGCAAACTGATTCGTGTCAACGGCGTGAGCATTGCCGAAACCGGCACATGGGCCGCCGAAACAAATTACACTCTTCTAACAGCTGTCGGCTCGCTCGCTGTGATCCGCATCGAAGACGGCTCGGGACTTGTCGGCCAGCCGATTCCCGCCAGCCCCTTTGACATCATCGGCATCGCCTTCCAGAGCGGCACATCCTACCAGATCCAGCCTCGCATTCCGGCTGACATCCCCTCTGCGGCAGTAGCCGACTGGACTATGTTCTAATTCAGTCGCTCTTTCGCGTCAGCAATCTGACGAAAACCATTGCGGCCTCTCTGGCAATCCAGAGAGGCCGCTTTTTTAACGCCTAATTCTGTCTGTTCCTGGCTTATTCCCCGGCGAATTCGGGTTCGACCAAGCGCGGCAGAAATCCGCGCTCGAATCCCTCGGCCAGCAGGCGGCGCAATCCCGCGCGGCCCCGCTCGCCCATATCGAGCGTTAGGTCGTTCACATACATGCCGACAAACTGATCCGCCGTGCCCGTATCGAGTCCGCGGGCGTATTGCAGCGAATGATCGAGCGCCTCGCGGCGGTGCGCCAGTCCGGCCTCGATCGAACGGCGCAAAACGCGCTGGATGCGCGCCAGCATCTCCGGTCCCAGCGAGCGCCGCGCCGCATTCAGCCCAAGCGGAAGCGGCAATCCGCCCGTGTGCGACTTCCACCAGGCGCCCAGATCGGCCGTGTTCACCAGCCCCGCCAGGCCGAAAGTCAGTTGCCCTTCGTGGATGAGCAGTCCGGCCTCGAACCGCCCGCCCGCCACTTCATCGAGGATGCGCTCGAAGGGCAGAACCTGATGGCGAAAATCCCCGCCCAAATACAACTGCAGCGCCAGAAACGCCGAGGTGAGCGTTCCGGGAACGGCGATCGTGCACTGGCGCAAATCCTCGGACGTCATCGGGCGGCGCGCCACGACGATGGGACCATATCCGTCGCCAAACGAGCCGCCGCTCGGGAGCAAAACATAGCGATCCGCCAGATGCGCGTAGGCGTGCGCCGAGATGGCCGTCACGTCGATTTCCTCGCGGAAGGCGCGTTCGTTCAGCGTCTGAATTCCATTGAGAATATGTTGGAATTCCAGGCCCTCCGCGTCCACGCGCCCGTTTGCGAGCGCCCAGAACATAAAGGCGTCGTCGGGATCGGGCGAGTGGCCCAGCGTCAGGCGAATGGGATTGGGGAGTGGCATAGCAAAGGCCTCCAAGGGGTGAGTTGTGAGTTGTGAGTTGCGGGTTGTGAGTTGTGAGTGAAGAGTTGGAAATTGGGTGTGGCGGGTTGTGAGCAAAAAACGGTGAGTGGAGAAAATGTGCATTGTCAAAATGTCGTTTAGGTCCTCTTTGTCCCTTCTCTTCTCTCACAACCCACAACTCACAACCTGCGCCTCTCTTCACTCACAACTTATCAATCTCCGCCTCCATCTCCTCGATCATCGCGCCCCAGGACCGGCGGCGGGCGCGTTCGATTCCGGCGCGGCGGCGCGCATCATCCGGGGCGTGCACCAATCGTTCGACCGCGCCTACAAACGATTCGATGGCCGGGGCAATCTCGACCACGTCCGAGAAAAATCGCTCGACGTCGGGAATGGGCGTCGAGACGACCGGGCAGCCCGCGGCGAGATATTCGAGAGTTTTCACAGGATTGATGGCGCGCGCAGCCGGGGTTTGCGCGAAGGGCATGAGCGCGACATCGAACCGCGCCACCCACGCCGCGAGCGCCTCTGGCGGGCGCAATCCCATGAAATGCAAATTGGGGGCTTCGAGCGGCGGGCCGAACGACCCATGCACCGGTCCCACGAAAACCAGGGAGGCATCTGGGAATTTTTGCGCCAGCGCCGCGATCAGATCGCGGTCGAGGCGGTCGCTCACTGTGCCCATGTAGCCGAGGATCGGACGCGGCAATGCGGACAGTTCGGGCGGTTCGGGCGCGGCGGCTCCGGCGGCGAACCGCTCGAAATCCACGCCGCACGGAATGAATCGCACGTCCGAATGGCGCGGAGTCATGGCGCGCTCGAGCGCGCCGGTGCCCGTCCAAACGCGGCTCGCAAGGCGCAAAAGATGCTCCTCGCAACGGCGTCCATCGCGCGGCGCCCAGCCAAACGCAGGGAAATCGTCGATCACATCATAAATCACCGCGCGCGGTCCGAGCGACTCCGCCAAATCGTCGCAAAATGGCGAGTTGGTGAGAAATATGAAGTCGCTGCCAAGCGCGCCGGACCCGCTGGACCGGTCGGACCGGTCAGACAGGTTGGACAAGTCAGCCCGGCCTATTTTATTCAGCCACAGCGCGATGATCCGCCGCGCTTCGGCGCGCAACACGAGGCGGTTGAGCGCCCGCGCCCACGGCCATCGGTATTCGCCCGAGAAGATCAGCGGCGCGGCAATGCACAGCCCCGGAAATCGTGCCTCCTCGCGGATTTCTCGCCACGCCCGCACGTAACGCCCGGCGCGGTCGTGCACCTGCACCGGACCGAGGAAAAGCACCGGGCGTCCGCGGCGCGCAAGGCCGGCGGCCATCTCCTGCGGACGCTGCCAGACGTCGTCCCAGGCCACCTGCGAGTAGAGCACGAGCGGTAGCGGACGCCGCCGCCCACGCGCATCTTCTTGCGGCGTGGCTTTGGGCACGATTCTGCCCCGTCCGCCCCACGCGGGAATCCGCCAGGCCGCGCGCAGCGCAACCCGCAAATTCCCCAGCGCAATCCGGGGAATCGTGCGCGGTGGAATTCCGTAAAGCAAAGACATGCGGCCTCTGTCGTCAGGACCCGGGGAGATTCTGATAAAATGCAGGTGGAAGCGGGGCGTTTCCGCCTCCGCCCATAGTGTTCATTCCGCCCGCCGCGCCCATTTGCGCACCGCCTGACGCCCCCCCGAATCCACCCGGCAGATTGGGCGGCGGAAGGTCACTCGCCGGACGCGCGCGTCCGCGCGCCCAAAGGCGCAGACGTTCGATGTCCTCGCGCATCGTCACGCTCAGCGGAACACTCTCGCGCAGCGACTGGAGGATCAGATCCGTCGCCAGGTCCTGATTGCGCTCATAGGCGTCGTAGAGCGCGGCGACAATCACCGCCTCGATTTCCGCGCCGCTCAGTCCCTCCGAAGAGCGCGCCAGGCCATCCAGATCGAACCGGCGAGGATCGCGGCGGCGCTTGGCCAAGTGGATGCCGAAAATCTCGCGCCGCTCCCTCTCTTGCGGCAAATCGACAAAGAAAATCTCGTCAAACCGGCCCTTGCGCAGGATTTCCGGCGGCAGGAGGTCGATCTGGTTCGCCGTCGCGATCACAAACACCGGATGCGTTTTTTCCTGCAACCACGTGATGATCGTTCCGAATACGCGCTGCGAGGTCCCGCTGTCCGCCGACGCCCCGCCCTTCATTCCCGCCAGCCCCTTGTCGATTTCGTCGATCCACAAAACGACAGGCGACATGGATTCCGCCAGGCGGATGGCGCGCCGGACGTTCGATTCCGATTCGCCCACGTAGGACGAAAACACGCGGCCCATATCGAGCCGCAACAACGGCATTTCCCATTCGTGCGCGACGGCCTTGGCGCACAGCGACTTGCCGCATCCCTGCACGCCGAGGATAAGGATTCCGCGCGGCACGGGCAGCCCAAACGACTGCGCGCGCTCGCTGAAAGCCAGGCGGCGCTTTAATAGCCACGCCTTCAATTTCGCAAGCCCGCCAACGGTTTTCAAGTCCTCGCCCACCTCGACGTATTCGAGCAGGCCGGTCTTGAGGATGATCTGCTTTTTTTCCGAATACACAAAGGGAACTTCCTGCGCGCTGAGCCGTCCCGTGAGAACGAGCGCCTTCGCGAACACATTTTCCGCCTCGAAGAGCGTGAGGCCGAGCGCGGCGTTAACGAGCGGCTCGATTTCCTCGGGCGCTTGCGTGATCGCATAGCGCGCGCCCGACGCCCCGACCTCCGCGCGAATCGAATCGATCAGCAGCCGCAGGTCCGGTTTGGCCGGCAGCGGAAACTCGACGACGGTCGTGTCTTTTTCAAGTTCCTGCGGCAATTCGAGCGTGGGCGAAAGGAGAATCGTCGTTGTGTAGGTCTGGCGCAGGGCGGCGGCCAGTTCGCGCAACCCGCGCACCACCGCCGAATCCTTCAGATACGGATGGAAATCCTTGAGCACCACCAGCGCGGGTTCGGCGATCTGGCGCACCTCGCGCAAAAGCACAATCGGGTCTTTGGTGCCCGGCTTGCCATCGGCGCGCGCATCCGCCGCCGAACGCGTTCGCATCAAGCCGCGGTTGATCGACCATTCATAGACCTTTTTGCCGAGGCGGTCCGCGATGACCTCGAGCGCCGCCATCACGCGCTCCTCCTCCCAACTCGTTACGTAAAGCAGCGGATAGCGAGCGCGCACAAGGAGTTCAAGTTCGTCCGAGGGCGAAATTACGCCGGGCGCTGGAGCGGCGACAGGGGGGGCGCCAGCGGCACTGGCGGCTGCGGCGGCGCCGGATGCAATGCCGGCAGATAGGGGGGGCGGCGCACCCGCACCCGCGGCCGCGCCGCCCGGAACAGGCAGCGCCGCTGGATCGGACGGCGTCGAACGGCGTGTAAAACTGGCCATAAGTCACTCCTCGCGCTGGCGCCGGGACAAACCTCTTTCCTGCGCGCCATCAATTTCCCCCATCCTGCCCGTAGAGGCAAATGAAAGAAGAGGGGGAGCGGGCGGAGACTTGGGAGTTGTGGGTTGTGAGTTGCGAGTTGTGAGAAAGAGGTGGGCAGCGAGCTGTGGGGGGGCGCATCTTGACACTGTTACGGAAAGTTCGTAGTTCACGCTTCAGCGTGCTATCTGCCAGCAAGCAAACTAAAGTTTGAACTACAAACATCTTGCTGGCCGTAACTGTGTCCAGATGCCCCCGCAGTAGGGAGTGAGACTGGATTCCGGTTGCCGGGAGCAACAGGAACATGGTGCCCCTTTGGTTTAGGATTATTGCATATATC
>CAYUNT010000062.1:0-17548 GCA_964446285.1 uncultured Candidatus Sumerlaeota bacterium
CTCGCGAAAACCGTGACAGGCGATTGGGAACAGAATCAAAGGAAAATGGTATAAGACGAAAGGAACGAAATAAGGAGATGGATTTCTTTCTTTTTTCACCGTTTTCGCGCCTTGAGTGGTAAACTCAATACTCCACGTCGCGGCGGGGGCGTTTGAGTTCGTGGCGGACGATGGCGCAGTGCGCGGCGCCCAGGGCGAGGCTGCGTGCGTCGGGTTGCGCGCCGCCAACGGAGATTTCCACCCATCCCGGCTCGGTGAAGCTGCGGCCGTCGTCGGCGAACAACGCCAGATGCCGCGGCGTGAGCGTGAATTGCACCAGGCGCGTTTCGCCCGGGCGAAGATGGATGCGTTCCACCCCGCGCAAATCGCGAATCGGCGCGCGCACGCTCGGCTCGATGTGGCGCAGGTAGAGTTGCACGACCTCGTCGCTGGCGCGCGCCCCCGTGTTCGCCACCTTGGCGCGAATCTCCAGGCCACCGTCCGCCCCTTCGCGCACCGCCGCTTCCGAATACGCAAACTGCGTGTAGCTCAAACCGAATCCGAACGGATACAGCGGCTCGCCCTCGAAGAAACGGTAGGTGCGCCCGGTCATGTCGTAATTCTCGAAGGGCGGCAACTGCTCGACGCCCGTTGGGAACGTTACCGGCAGGCGCCCCGCCGGGCTGGCGTCGCCAAAGAGCACATCGGCCAGCGCCGTGCCCGCCTCCTCGCCGCCATACCAGGTTTCAAGGATGGCCGGAACGTGTTCCTGGGCGAAATTCACCGCGAGCGCGCCAGCGTTGATGAGCACGAGCACGACGGGTTTCCCTGTCGCGAGCAGGACTTTCAGGAGCGCCTCCTGCTGTCCGACCAGATTCAGATGCACGCGGTCGCCCTTCGCGTCGCTATGGATGGCGTCGCCTTCCTCGCCCTCGAATTCGGGGCTGATGCCCATGCAGGCGATCACGACATCGGCGCGTTCGGCCATGGCGGCGGCTTCGGCAAACCCGCGCCGCGGCGTTCCCTGGCATTCGTATTTCGGATCGACGAGGCCGCATCCATCCGTGAAAAGCACGCGCGTGGCCGGGCCGAGTTTTGCGCGGATGGCTTCGAGCGGCGTGACGATGTGCGACGGCATTCCGCAGTAATTCCCAAGCAACATGCCGGGCGAATCCGCATTGGGGCCGATCACGGCCACCGTGCGCAGATTCTTTGGCAACGGCAGCAATCCGCCTTTGTTTTTCAGCAGGACGATCGACTGGCGGGCGGCTTCGGCGGCCAGCGCGCGGTGTTCGGGGCGGTCATTTGCGTCGTAGGGAATGTTCGCCCAGGGCACGCGTTCTGGCGGATCGAACATCCCGAGCCGGATGCGGGCTTCCATCAGGCGCGAAAGCGCGAGATCGATGTCCGCTTCCGTGAGCAAATCGCGCCCAAGCGCCTCGGCGATTGCCAGAAACGCGCATCCGCATTCGAGATCGCAGCCGTTTTTCAGAGCCAGCGCCGCCGCTTCCGCCGCGCTTGAGACCAATTTGTGGTGCTTGTAAATGTCTTCCACCGCGCCGCAATCCGAGACGACATAACCGCGAAATCCCCATTCCTCGCGCAGGATTCGCTGCAAGAGCGACGGGCTGGCGCTGCACGCCTCGCCGTTCGTGCGGTTGTAGGCGCTCATCACCGACCACGCGCCGCCCTCGCGCACGCAATCGGCGAAATGAGGCAGATACGTCTCGCGCAAATCCCGCGGCGACACGACGGCGTCGAAACTATGGCGCGCGGGTTCCGGACCGCTGTGCACGGCGAAATGTTTGGGCGTGGCAATGGTTTTCAGGTAGCGCGGATCATCGCCCTGCATCCCGCGCACGTAAGCGACGCCGAGCCGCCCGGCCAGAAACGGGCACTCGCCGAAGGTTTCCATCCCGCGTCCCCAGCGCGGATCGCGAAAGAGGTTGATGTTGGGCGACCAGAAGGTCAGGCCCTTGTAATAGTCCGTGTCGCCGCGCCTCGAAGCCTCGTGATATTTCGCGCGTCCTTCCGTGGAAATCACGTCCGCCACGCGCTGAACGAGCGGCGGATTAAACGTGGCGGCCATGCCGAGCGCGACCGGAAACGACGTGGCGATTCCCGCGCGAGCCACACCGTGCGACGCCTCGTTCCACCATGTGTAGGCCGGGATGCCCAGACGCTCGATGGCGGGCGCATTGTGTATTAGCTGCGAGATTTTTTCGGTGGTGTCAAGGCGCCGGACCAGATCGGCCGCGCGCGTTTCCGGCGTGAGGTCGGGGTTTTTCCATGCGGGCGAGTCCGCCGCACAGGAATGAGCAGAGAAATTGGCGGACGAATTGGCGCATTTGTCCCCAGGGGAATTGGTTTTATTCATACATGATTCCTTATGTAATGAGCAACGTATTGAAATTGCTCCGGAAAAATATATCTGCGTGAATGTGCGCTTTACCCGTCCCGGAGCGAAGGGATTTCTCCCCCTCCTCGACGTGGCCATCCTAGAGGCTTTTCCCCCCGGCACTCAACCGAATATGCCGCTTTCGCGAACGCCCGAAAATTCAATTCCGGCGCGAAAGAAGGAATTCCGAAGATAGAAGACAATGTGAAGGTATTCGAAATAAGCGGTGGAATAATAGATTGGTCAAATTATGGCTGCAGAATCTTGATATATGCAAAAATGGCACTGGCGACCAAGTTTGGAATTATTGCAAAAGCCGAAGTGATAGCAATGGCGCATATAGGATGCATTTTAATCCACTCGACTATACGAAAATAGAGCGCCTTTTTGATTCTCGGAAGTTCTTTATCTAGAGCTGGAAGAAACCCGGGATCTACTTGCTTAGCCAATATTTGACGCCTACAATCTTCGCAGAGCTTCGGCTTGTGCATGGAAAAGACGATGTCAGGTTTACTCGCATTCATGTCAAACAGACAGCCTCGGACATCGTCATGAGTCCATGAACTGGCATCGTCTGGAACAGCCCCTCCATTCGCAGCACAAAGAACAGCAAGTGCATAGATGTTTTTCAGGATATAGCTTTCAATGGTGAAATTCGAGAATGTAATAATTTCGGCCATCTCAAATAGAGACAATACGGCAATCTTGTCTCCGAGACGATGCATGTAGTAATTGTTCTCCAAGGGAGGATTGATTAAGGCCAACGTTAAATCTGCATTATTATCCGCCCTTATAATGGATATGAGTTGTTCGTTTGTATAATCCTATTGGGAACCCATCGCATTTGGAAGAAGCCCAATGGATGAGCCATGCTGGACATGAAAAATCTGGCTATTATATTTCACCAAGTATGCAATGTTGACTGGATATTTCAGACTGCCTAACGAGACTATTGATATTCTTAATGGGTCCATTGACAAGCCCTCTCTCTTTACAGAGAAGGACATAAGGCGAGCCGTGGGAGTCAATAAGAGGTTTTTCATTCCGACAGCAGATCAGCAGAAAATTCAAGAATCCATGAAAGTGACAAACTCGTCGGTGGCGCCCTTTGTTAGTTTCATGAGTTCCCGCGCTGTAGGGCGGGAAAACCCTCTTGCCATGCATTCCCGGCAGGGGATTATCATGCTTCGGTGGTGGGAGGCGTTGAGGTAGATGGCCAGATGAAATGTCAGATTGCCTGCTTGCCTATTGATCTTTGAGAATCGCCTTTGCAACGAAAACCCTGCTTTCGTCTCGCTGATCGGCGTAAAGCAGTTTTATGCAGATCAGTAATTGCTTCTCTATGATTGCCGACTGGATCGCTTAATTGCGCCAAGGACGCACTACTGATGAAATTCGAGCGAATCACAACCAATCCTCAAGTTTGCGCGGGCAAGCCCTGCATTCGGGGTTTGCGGTTTCCGGTGTCAAGATTGTTGGGTCTGCTTGCCTCCGGCGAGACGCCCGAGTCGATCCTGAAATCCTATCCGTATTTGGAGGCGGACGATATTCGGGAAGCGCTTGGGTATGCAGCCCTTTTGGCTGATGAGCAAGTTGTTGAATTTGCGTTATGAAATTCCTGCTGGACATGCCAGTTACCCCGGCGTTGCTGGGGGTTCTTCGAGGCCGGGGGCATGAGGGTATTCATGCCCATCAGATCGGGGCAGGCCAGGCTTCCGATGAGCAGCTATTGGAGATGGCCCGGCGGGAGCGCCGGGTGGTCATCACGGCGGACCTTGATTTTCCGCGTTTGCTTGCCCTCGCTTCCGCGGAGGGACCGGGGCTTGTTTTGTTTCGTGGCGGCAATTATTCCGATAGGGAAATGTGCGGGTTGCTGTGCCGCCTGCTGGATCAAGTCGATGAGAAGACCATGGAACGATCCGTTTGTGTGGTGGATTCGAGGCGCATCCGCGTTACGGCGCTGCCGATAAGCCCCAGGAATTAATACGGCAATACGCGGCTGTTCGAGAAGCCGGGAGAAGATCGCTTCTGCTTGCTCATCAAGGAGCCATGCGTTTTTGCATCAGGCAGTGATCGGCCAAAACGAGCGCGATCATTGCTTCGACGATCGGGACGGCGCGCGGGAGAACACAAGGATCATGACGTCCGCGCGGACGGATTTCACACGCCTCGCCGCGCGAATTCACAGTCGGCTGCGAGTGAAAAATTGTCGCAACCGGTTTGAACGCCGCCCGCAGCGTGATCGTCTCGCCGTTCGAAATACCGCCCTGGACGCCGCCGGAGCGGTTTGTGCGCGTGCGGATGCGTCCCTCGCGCGGCTCGAAAATGTCGTTGTGTTCGCTGCCGCGCAGCCGCGTCCCCGCAAATCCAGACCCCGACTCAAATCCCTTGCAAGCGGGCAGAGAAAGCATCGCCTTGGCCAGATCGGCTTCGAGTTTGTCGAACACCGGCTCGCCCCATCCGGCCGGAACGCCGCGCGCCGCCGCCCCGATGATCCCGCCCACCGTATCGCCCGCCGCCTTGATTTCCTCGATGCGCTCGATCATGCGGCGCGCCGCTTCGGCGTCCGGGCAGCGCACAATGTTCGCCTCGACGTCCTCGCGCCGGACGCGCTCCGGGTCCACGCGCGCCTCGATGTCTTGCACCGACTCGACCCAGGCGACGATCTCCGCTCCACATTCGCGCGCGAGGAGTTTGCGCGCCACCGCCCCCGCCGCCACGCGCCCGATCGTCTCGCGCGCCGAGGCCCGCCCCCCGCCCATCCAGTTGCGGATTCCATATTTCGCTTCGTAAGTGTAATCCGCGTGCGACGGGCGGAAGCGATCCTTGAAAGGCTCGTAGTCCGTCGAGCGCGCGTCCTGATTGCGCACCAGAATACAAATCGGTGTACCGATCGTGCGGCCCTCGAAAACACCCGAGACGATTTCCGCCGTGTCCGGTTCCTTGCGGGCGGAGGTCAGGCGCGATTGGCCCGGACGGCGCCGGTCCAATTCGGCCTGGATTTCTTCGACGGCAATCTCCAAACGCGGCGGGCATCCGTCCACGACCACGCCCACCGCGCCGCCGTGCGATTCGCCGAAAGTCGTGATGCGAAAAAGAGTTCCGAATGAGGAAGACAAGGAATCCGGTTCCTTTGGGCAATGGTTCGCACGGAAATTCAGGCGGCCGCCCGAGAGCGAGGAGCCGGTCTGGCGCTACTTCTTTCCGCGCTTGGACGTTTTCTTTGCCGCGGGGCGCTTGGACGGCGGCTTGGGAGAAGAAGCCGGCTTGGCGTCCCCGATGTTCATCGCTTTATTTGTCAGGCAAAGGATATTCAGCAGCCGCTCGGTCGCGTTGATGGCCGCCATCACCTGGTCCGTGCTCACGCCGCGCGTTTTAAGGCCGTTTGACCAGCGGATTGTCGTTTCGACCAGCGCGTCGCTCTTGCCGCCTGGGGGGATATGCACCTCGTAATCTTCAAGCGTCGGAATAGCGAATGGCAGCCCGATGTGGAGGCTGCGCAGCGCGTTCATAAAGGCATCATATCCGCCATTGCCTGTCGCTTGCGCCTCGAAGGTTTTATCGAGATAGCGCACCACAATGTTCGCGATCGGCTTCACGTCTTTGCTTGTGACGATAACGCAATTCTTAACCTCGAACGCGCGCTGTCCGGGCGTTTCCAGCACGTCTGAGATGATGAATGGCAGATCGTCCGATGTGACGCTTTTTTTCGCATCGCCGAGCGCCACCACGCGGTCGAGAACCGCCTTGTGCTGTTCGGGCGTGAGGGTCAGTTGCATCCGCTGCAAATTGAAATCGAGGTTGGCGCGCCCAGAAAGTTTCCCCAGTGCGTAAGTGCGGTCACGCCCAAACCGCTCGGGCGAAAGCGCGCTCACATACAGGCTGCCCTTTTTATCGCCATCGGCGTGGATGCCCGCCGTTTGCGTGAATACGTCCGCGCCGAGAATGGGTTTATTGGCGGCCAGGCGTTTGCCGCTGAAGGCGATCACAAGGCGGCTCGCGGCCATCAATTCGCCCTCGCGCACCCGCGTGCGGAACTCCGTGTGGTCGTGAAGCGCGGGGATAAACTCCTCGAGAGGTGTGTTGCCCGCGCGTTCGCCGAGGCCATTCACCGTGCAGTGAACGCCCACGCACCCGCCCCGCACCGCCGCCAGCGCGTTAGCGACCGCCACGCCGTAGTCATTGTGCCCGTGGAATTCGAACTGTTTTTTATGGCCGTAGCGCGCCACGAGCTCGCTGACGAATTTCTCCACCTGCCACGGCGCAAGAATCCCCAGCGTATCCGGCAGAAGAATGCGTTCGAACGGCATATCGACATACTGCCCGAGCATGAAATCAACAAAGCCGGGCGAGTGCAGCATCCCGTTCGACCAGTCTTCCATGTAGATATTCACCGTCACGCCCTTGGAAATCGCGTAATCAAGCGTGCGGCGGATGTCATCCAGATGCTGCTGCGGGGTTTTGCGCAACTGGCCTTCGCAATGCTTGAGCGAGCCTTTCGTGAGCAGATTGATGCGTTTGCAGCCCGCCGCGCGCATCCAATCTACCGATATGTTGCCGTCCACAAAAGAAAGCACCTCGACGCGGTCTTCAAATCCCTTGCTGGCGGCCCATTTCATGATCTGCCCGACGGCGTCTTGCTCGCCCTTGCTTACCTTGCACGACGCCACCTCGATGCGATCCACTCCGAGGCGCTGAAGGAGGTGCTGGGCCAGAATCAGTTTTTCACCCGGGGTAATCGACACACCGCTCGTTTGTTCGCCATCGCGCAGCGTTGTATCCATAATTGCGATGGTGTTCCCGCGCTTTTGGGAAGAGGGCTTTGCGCCCAGAGTGCCGCCTTGGGGGGCGTTTTTCGCGGATCGAGCGGATTTTGCCACTGTAGGACCCCTTTCGGAATTGTCGGCATGACATCAATAAAATGCCGGTTTGGCTTATGAAAATAACGAATTGCGTTCTAAAATTATCGACGCGCGCGCATTGAACGCCATGCCGCGCCGGAGTTTGCATATTCGCGCGCGCAGGCCCGGATTGTCAACTGCCAAGCCCTCTCGGGGCAAGATTTCACCGAGTTCCGCGCAGCAGGGCCTTCTTGCTCTGGCTCTGGAAATATCAGAGTTTGCCGTATTGCTCTCCAGTTTTATACAAGATGGCCCGCGCTCCCCGAAGAATGAATATGGCGGGCGGCCAGCGGATGGCGTCCTTATACTATTCCTTGATTTCCGGGGGCTGTGGGATGGAAAAGCGTTGCGCCCGCGCGGAAGTTCGCCAGCGCGAAACCGTTTGAGCCGCGCGCGTCTTTTTCCCAATCGTCAATTTCGCAGGTCGCTTACCCCCATGAACGAGTCTTCGCAAAACGCCGATGCCACAATGTATTCGCCCCAGGAAATCGAGCCGAAATGGCAGCGTTACTGGGCGGATAACCATGTCAATGAAGCGGATTTGAGCGGCGCCGCCAATCCATATTACACTTTGATGATGTTCCCGTATCCCTCCGCCGAAGGCCTCCACGTCGGCAACGTGTATGCATTCACGGGCGCGGACATCCACGGACGCTTCCGCCGCCTGCAGGGCCACGACGTTTTTGAGCCGATGGGATTCGACGCATTTGGAATCCATTCGGAAAATTACGCGATGAAGATCGGTGTCCACCCCCGGACGCTGATCCCGCGCAACGTGGAAAACTTCCGCCGCCAGCTGCGCATGATGGGTTTTATGTTCGATTGGCGCCAGGAAGTGGATACAACCTTGCCTGAGTATTACAAATGGACTCAGTGGATTTTCCTTCAGCTCTACAAGGCCGGGCTGGCATATCGCGATACGAAGGAAGTCAACTTCTGCCCCAAATGCGGCACCGTGATCGCAGATGAACAGGTGAATACGGACGGCACGTGCGAACGCCATCCAGACACACCCGTCGAGCGCCGCAAAATGCCTTGCTGGTTTTTCCGCATCACGGAATTCGCGGACCGGCTGGCCGACAACCTCGATTGGATCGATTGGTCGGAGACGACAAAAACGGCGCAGCGCAACTGGATCGGGCGCAGCCAGGGCGCGGAGGTGGATTTCGGCGTGGTGGGCCGTGCGGAGAAAATCCGCGTATTCACAACACGGCCCGATACGCTTTTCGGCGCAACGTTCATGGTGATGGCGCCCGATCATCCGCTGGTCGATTTGATTGCCGATCCCACGAAAAAGGCCGAAATTGCGGAATATCGCAAGAAGGCTGCGGCGGCCGCTGCGGCTGCTGCCCAGGCATCTGCGGACAGCCGCGATGCTGCCGAAGCGGAAAAAGAAAAGACCGGAGTCAATATCGGCGCAAAGGCTGTCAATCCGCTCAATGGCTGGGAAATCCCCATATTCATTGCGGATTATGTTCTGATGGGCTACGGCACAGGCGCGATTATGGCGGTGCCTTCGGGCGATCATCGCGACTTCGCGTTTGCCAGGAAGTTCAACCTGCCAATCCCATGCATCATTGATCCCAATGTCGAAGCCGGGAAGCCGGAAGACATATCGGGTGTTGCAAACGCCGAGGAAATGCTGAAATCGCCAGAGGGGCGAGCGGAAATCCGGCGGCTCGTCGCGGAAGGAAAGGCTCCCTGGTCGGGCGATGGCCGCGCGATCAATTCAGCCAATGCTGATCTCGATATCAACGGCCTGTCTGTGGCGGAGGCAAAGCGCAAAACCACGGAGTGGCTTGAGAAAAGGGGCCTGGGAAAAGCAAAAACTACGTTCCGCCTGCGCGACTGGGGCATCAGCCGCCAGCGTTATTGGGGTCCGCCCATTCCGATCATTTACGACGAAGCGGGCGAGCCGCATCCCGTTCCGGAAAAAGACCTGCCCGTGCTGTTGCCTGACATCGACGATTTCCGCCCAAAAGGCGATGGGCGGGGCCCGCTGGCGAATGTTGAATCGTGGGTGAACGCCACGCTGCCCGACGGCCGCCCCGGACGCCGCGAAACGGACGTGATGGACAACTTCCTCGATAGCGCATGGTATTATTTGCGCTATGTGTCGGCGCGCGACTCCTCTCGCCCCTTCGATCCCGAGATTGTTCGCAAGTGGCTGCCTGTGGATATTTACATTGGCGGCAACGAGCACGCCGTGCTGCATCTGCTCTACACGCGGTTCATCTGCATGGCGCTTGAACGCGCGGGCGCGCTCGAAATGGGCGTGCGGCCCGGCATTAACGATCGCGCCGAACCGTTCCGCAAATTCCGCGCCCACGGGCTGCTGATCAAAGACGGCGCGAAAATGTCGAAGTCGCGCGGCAATGTGGTCAATCCCGACGCCTACGTGACCGAATACGGCGCGGATGCGCTGCGCACGTATTTGATGTTCCTTGGGCCGTTCCAGCAGGGCGGCGATTTCCGCGACAAGGATTTCGCGGGCGTGCGCCGGTTCCTCGAACGCGTGTGGCGGTGGTATGTCGAGGAGTCGCAGCCGGTGGACGACGCCGCGATGCCTCGCCCCGTCCTCATCAAAATCCACCAGACCATCAAGAAGGTGACAGCGGATCTGGACTCGCTCTCCTACAATACGGCCATCGCGGCGCTGATGGAATTGCACAATGCGCTGCGCGCCGCCCCGGCCGTTTCGAGGTTCGCGCGCGAGTCGCTCGTGCTGATGCTCGCGCCCTTCGCCCCGCATCTGGCCGAGGAATTGTGGGAACGGATGGGCAACCGTCCGTCGGTATTCCGAGCGCGCTGGCCGGAATTCGACCCGGCGCTCACCGTCGAGGACACGATGGAACTGGCTGTGCAGGTGAATGGAAAACTGCGCGATCGGTTCGTGGTGGCGCGCGATGCTGCCGAGCCGCAAATTCGGGCGGCGGCTCTCGCCTGCGAAAAAATCCGCGAGCAGCTGGCCGGACGCGAACCGGCGCGTGTGATCTACGTGCCCGGCCGTCTGGTGAATGTGATTGTAAAATAAGGATATGTGCATGGGGGCCACGCGGCGCTTTTCGGTCCGCGCCTTGCCTGATGCATGAAAAAACAAAAGCGGGGGATCGGCATTTCGTCGATCCCCCGCTTGTTCGTTTCCTGGCGTCCTGTGAAAGGAACGCCGCAGGCTTGCTATTGTGTGTATTGCACTTCAAGTTTCGGGCGATAGGTGGTGTTGGATGAATAGTCGCCCGAGTAGAAGTTGATGTAGTCGTTGGCGGAATCGTTGTCATCGTCGATTGTAAAGCGAATCTTCAACTGGGTTTTCGCGGTTTTGCTCGTGGCGAATACGCCCGCGCTGCTGAGCGGCGCGCTCACGGTCACATTGTTTGCGCCCGGGTCTGGCACGGTCGCCACGCTCGTTGCGCTGGCCGCGGCCTGGAAATCCTCGGTGGCCAGCGCCGCCGCCGAACCGAAATATGGCGTCACGATGTCCGCCGTGCAGGTCCCAAGCGCCGTCCAGGGATTGGTCCCGTTGATCGAATAGCGCGTCAGTTTCAGCGTCACCTTTTGAATCGTCGCGCCGTCGGGAATCGGCGAAGTGTCAAACGACACAATACCGATAAACTGCCTGCGGTCGCTGTAGTCGCCCACTGCGAATGTTGTGTTCGAGGAATTGATCGTGCCGCCGACGCTTGTGTTTTCGCCGCTTTCCAGAACGTAGCCATCTTCCGCGGCGACGGAATCGTAGGTGACAGTGGTTGGCGCTGTGGCGTTGAGGAACTCAAACCGCACCGCATCGGCCATGACGACCGACGGATTTGCCCCGACAGCGCTGATGACCACTTGCCCGCCGCCCGCAGCGAAATAGAACGTGCCAAGCACATTCCACACGCCGCCGCTGGTTTGCTGATTTACATTGTAGGTTAGCGAGCCGCCGCTGAAATTGACCGTATAGGGCGCGTTGTTGGCGCGGTTCGTGCCCGCAGGATACCAGACCGACACTCGGTAATTGCCCGCCTGCGGCAGGCTGGCGTTGTAGGTTGCCGTCGCGCTCGCTCCGGACGTTGCATATTTGTAGTCTGAACCATATTTATCCGTCGCGCTTGTTCCCGTGGTCCAAGTGCCTGTGAAGGCCGCCGCCGGATTGTCCACTACGATGTCTGTTGGAACCGGAGTCACTGTGGGTGTGGGACTTGGCGTCAGCGAAGGCGTTGGGCTGGGCGTCAGCGACGGAGAAGGAGACGGGGAGGGCGAGGGCGAAGGGGAAGGCGAAAGCGATGGAGAAGGGGATGGAGACGGCGAGGGAGTCGGCGTGGGCGTTGCGGCCACAGGGAGGAAACGCACCGCATCGGCCATAACGACCGACGGATTTGCGCCCGTTGTGCCGATAACCACTTGCCCGCCGCCCGCAGCGAAGTTGAACGTTCCAAGCAGGTTCCACTGTCCGCCGCCCGACTGCTGGTTGACATAGATGGTCTGCGATCCGCCGTTGTAATTGACCGTGTAGGGTGCGTTGTTGGCGCGGTTCGTGCCCTGCGGATACCAGCAATAGACTTCATAATTGCCAGCGCCCAAATTGCCATTGTATGTCGCCGTGTAGCCGCTTCCGGAAGTCGCGTAGCGATAGTCCGAGCCGTATTTATCTGTGGCGCTTGTGCCCGTGGACCATGTTCCGGAAAAAGTGGCCGCCGGATTATCGATGATGATTTCGTTGTTTTTCCATGGCATGTCGGGCCACGGGGCGACGTTCAGCCACTTGTTTTGCAGGTCGGTAAAATAGCCAAGAGCGCTCATCGAACCGTGGCGATAGGGCGACGTGCCATCCATGCCCTTATCACGCACGATCTGAATTTGCCCATCGAGGTCCACGCCCGACACATAAGCCATCAGGGCGGCGCCGAGCAAACGCGGGCCGTTGTAGGCCGCCAGATGTTCGTCGCAACGCGAGGAAACTGTGGAGTTGCTTGTGGAATAGATTTGCGGCAACGCGCCGTCGCAGTAGCCGCCGTTCAGCCAGGCCTCGAACACCTGGTAGCTGTAGTAGTGGGCATCGCTGAAGCGGCCAATGGGATACGTGAGCAGGATGTGCTGCGAATCAATGCCCGTGATAGTGTTCCAAACCGCCTGAACCGAAGCGTTGATCTGGGCCTGGCGGAAGGCGATCCAGTTGGCGTCGTTGGGATCGGGGGTGCCCGAACCGCCGTATTGCGCGTGGAAATTCGCGATGGCGGTGGGGTGGTATCCGAAGTCCTTGCTGCTACGCGGATAGGACGCCTGCGGATATCGGATGCGGTCGAGAATGATGCCGTCGCATTGGTAGTTCATCATGATGTCGCCGCAGATATTGGCGATGTAAGTTCGCGCCTCGGGAATGGCTGGGTCGAGCCAAAGCCCTTCGCTGTCTTGCGTTGTGGTTTGAACAATGGGGCTGCCGCCGTTGTAGGCGTATGTGCGCCATTCGGGGTGCGTGTTGACCACGTGGTTGGGGCGGCTGTCTGAATTCACGCCGTCGGTCACAAGCCAGCAATTTACGTAGGCAAACACTTTGAGTCCCGCCGCATGGCCGCGCGTCGTGAACTCCTCGATGACATCCATGCTTCCGGCGGCGCTTGTGCGCGGCTCATTGTTGGGATAAGTGGAATCGGTTTTGTTGGGGAAATAAGTTGCGTCACCGCGATAACGCGCATGAACGGCAATCGCGTTGTATTTGAGCGAGGCGATTTGCGTCACCCAGTTCTGGATAGCGGTTGTGTCGTTGATGTCATCGAAGACAACGATGATGGCCACTCGCATTTCGGCCGGATCATTGACCGCAACGGACAGGCAGGGCAGAAGCGATAGAGCCAGCAGGACAGGCAGAATACGGCGAGTGAAGTGCGATACTCTCATTGTGCTTCCTTCCTTTTGGGTCTTTATCTGGACCGCCATGTTATTGCTATGAGGCGGTTTTTTTTCGGGGAAATGAAGACTGGCTTGGCAAGCCTTGTGCCTGGCGCGCGGCTCCTTTCGCAATGCTGGATTTCCCCGGGAGGGAGGAGAACCGAAGCGAAAACTCCGGCCCCCCGGGGAGGAGTTGCCTTTTGGACTATTGCGTATATTGAATTTCCAGTTTCGGGCGATAGGTGGTGTTGGATGAATAGTCGCCTGAGTAGAAGTTGATGTAGTCGTTGGCGGAATCGTTGTCGTCGTCGATCGTGAAGCGAATCTTCAACTGGGTTTTCGCGGTCTTGCTCGTGGCGAAAACGCCTGCGCTGCTGAGCGGCGCGCTCACGGTCACATTGTTCGCGCCCGGATCGGGAACCGTCGCGACGCTGCTGGCGTCTGCGGCCGACTCGAAATCCGCATTTTCGAGAGTCGCCGCTGTGCCGAAATAGACCGCCTTAATATCGACCGTGCAGGTTCCGAGCGATGTCCAGGGATTGGTTCCATTGATCGAGTAGCGCGTCAGTTTCAACGTCACTTTTTGGATCGTCGCGCCGTCGGGAATCGGCGAGGTATCGAACGAGGCAATGCCGACAAATTGCCGGCGGTCGCTATAATCTCCAACTGCGAACACGGTATTTGCCGAGTTGTTGCTTCCGCCGACGCTTGTGTTCTCGCCGCTTTCCAGAACGTAGCCATCGTCTGCGGCAACGGAATCAAAAGTAACGGTTGTTGGCGCAGTGGCGCTGAGGAACTCAAAGCGCACCGCATCGGCCATAACGACCGACGGATTCGCTCCCGCAGTTCCAATTACGACCTGTCCGCCGCCCGCCGCGAAATAGAACGTCCCCAGCACATTCCACGCGCCGCCGCCCGCCTGCTGATTCACGCTGTAGGTAAGTGATCCGCTATCGAAATTGACCGTATAGGGCGCGTTGTTGGCGCGGTTTGTGCCCGCCGGATACCAAACAGAAACGCGGTAATTGCCCGCCTGCGGCAGGCTGGCGTTGTAGGTTGCAGTCGCGCCCGAGCCGGAATACGCGAAGCGATAATCCGAACCGTATTTATCTGTCGAACTTGTGCCCGTGCTCCACGAGCCGCTGAACGACGCTGCCGGATTGTCCACAACGATATCCGTGGGAACCGGCGTGACAGTCGGGGTGGGACTCGGCGTCAGCGAAGGCGTGGGTGTCGGCGAGAGCGAGGGGGACGGCGACGGAGTAGGAGTGAGCGAGGGCGTGGGGGTGGGTGCCGCGCCGAGAAATCGAACCGCGTCAGCGATTGCCGCCTTTCCGCTCGTGGCCGACAGATTGGTCAGTTCCACCTTGCTGTTTGCATCGAGCGTGTAGGTCCCGAGCGACACCCACTGGCTTCCGTTGATCGTCTGGTTCACGCTCACGGTCGCCGTGCCGCCGGTGTGCGTGACCAGGAATTGCGCGTCCGTTGGGCGGTTTGAACCCGCCACATACCACACGAACACCTCCTTCGATCCGCTCAGTCCCGTCGGCGTCCAGCGCGCAACCGCCGTGGCGCTTCCGGTCACCGTTACGGCGTAGGCGTAATTGGTTCCATAATAGCCCGGCGAGCCGCTCGAATCGGTCCATGTGCCGCTCACCTTCGAGAAGCCGGCGTCCAGATTGTCGATGATCGTTTCTGTTCCCGGCACAGGCCCGACGATCTCAAATTCCTGAATGCGCGCGTAGTCGTCCGCGTCCGCGTAGGAGGGCGAATTGACATACAAGCGGACGTATCGCGCCGTGACCGGGGTGTTATAGACAAGCGCGGTCGAGGCCGAGGGCTGCACGCCTGGCGTGTTCGTGCGCACCATCGTGTGCAGGGTCCAGGGGCCTGTGGCGCTCGCGCCGATCTGGATATAGAAGCCGGTGGTGTTGAATGTGGCCGAATCGCCCGCGCTGCTCGCATGACGAACGATGTAGCCGTTGATCGTTTTTGCCGCGCCAAGATCGGCCACCAGCCAGTGGACCTTCGAGGCATTGGTGCTGCACCATTTGGTGTTCACGTCGCCATCAAACGCCTTGGCCGCGGTGTAACTCGATGAAAACTCCGTATCGGCCGTCGCTGTGATCCCTGTGGAATAGGGCATTCCCGAAGGCGTTCCCACATTCAGCGCATTTCCCCCGTAGCTGGGCCAGGTATAGTTATTGCCCGCCGCCGACGAAAGATCGCTCAGAATCGTGCCTTCCTGTGGAGAGCCGTCGATATTCCATCCATCGCACCAGCTGCACCAGCGATACATGTTCACACAACGATAGATAGGCATCGAGAAATTCTTCGCGTTTTGGTTCCAGCTATTGACGTCGGAATAAACCTGCTGAATCCAGCCGGTTGCATACGACGGATCGGAGGGAGTGGCGGGTCCGCCGCCCTTCCAGTAATAGAGTCCGTTGCATTCCGTGGCGTAGAGCGGCAAATTCCACAGATTGCGCGGAATGCCGAACTGAATCCAGTCGCGCCGCACGCCCCAGGAAAAATCCAGCGTCAGGTTGTTTGTTTCGATCCACGGGCCATCGGCCAATGCCCCCGAGGTCCACCCGCGCGAATTGATGTGGAGGGCAAATCCATCCGGCGTGACCGCGCCCGTGCCCGTGGTGATCGCCGTCACCATCTTGTAATAGTAATCTACCCAGTTTTCGGGCATCGCCGGGACGTTGTAGCCGTCTTTCACGCTCGAGCCATACGGGCCGCCCCAGGGGCCAAGAGCCTGAACGATGACCTTATGCGCGGGCCGAACCGCTTTGATGGCCGCGTAGCATTTCTTGTAGCAGTCCGCGTAGTTCTCAGGGCTGATATAGACTAGGTTGTAGCCGCCATCGTTGGGGCATTCCGTGGTCACATTGGTTTCGTTGCCGATGATCCATGTGTCGCAATTGCTCGACGCCGAGGCAAAATTGGCGCATCGGGTGGCAAAATCCTGATACTTTGCCGGAAGCGGAATCGTCCCGTTGGGGAAGTATCCGTTGTTCAGGCGTCCCAGGATTTTGCATCCAGATGGCGGATTATACGTTTTGCCGTTCGTGTCGGCGGGATTCGAGCCGATTTCTTCCGTCGCCGTAATCCAGGACTGCCCGCTTGGGCAGTGGGAGGTCCATTCGCTGACATTGGACGAATCGTCATGAATGCCATAGATATAGGCGGGTTGTCCGAAGGAATATGCGGTTGAGAGGACCAGAACCGCCCCGAAACTCCAAAGAAGAAGAGACCGAATACGATTCATGGTAGCATCCTCAATAAAATGAATTGCGCATGGTGCGCATGGAAAAACGGGGGTGAGACCGAAAAATGGCCCCACCCCCTGGTCCACATACATTGCCTTTGGTGAATTAAGGCACGAATTCAGCCCGGACAGTATCCGCGATGACGGCCTTGCCGCTGGGGGTCGATCCCAGAGCGTCAAGCGTTACAACGCCGCCATCTGTGTCGAACGACCACGTGCCTAGCGTAACCCAGGTCAGATTGTTGAGGGTTTGATTCACATAAACGGTCTGATTGCCCGAAGCCGTCGTGACCACATACTTGGCCGCGGTGGGGCGGTTGGTTCCCGCGCGATAAATCACGGAAATGGTCCAATTGCCCGCCTTCGGGACTTTCATGTTCCATGTAGCGGTGTGGTTTTGCGCCGTGTTGGCCCACCAATACCCGCCGCCGTTGTAGCCGCTCGATGTCGAACGGGTCCATGTTCCTGTTTTCGTGAATCCCGGTGTGTCCCAGTCGTCATCCATGATTGTGGGGCCGACATACTGGAACCGCACGGCATCGGCAATCACGGCCGTGCCTGCGGCCGTGCTGCCCGACGCATCCAGCTGCACCGTGTTGCTTCCGCCGTTGAAACGGAATGTGCCGAGCGAGACCCATACCAGGTTGTTCTGGGTTTGATCCACATAGACAGTTGACGCGCCTGTGGCGGCATTCACGACAAACTTGGCCGCGGTGGCGCGGTTGGTACTCGCGCGGTAGATCACAGAGACGGTGTAGTTGCCCGAGCCGAGCGTCGCAGTCCAGGTCGCCACAGTGCTGGCGGCTCCAGCGGTTGCATACTTATACGTCCCGCCGTTGTAGCCGCTTGAGCCGGAGAGCGACCACGTCCCGGTTTCCGTATAGGCCGGGCTGCCCGCGTCGTTGTCCACGATCACATCCGTGCGATCCGGCTGTGGAGTCGGAGTCGGCGCGGGCGTTAGTGTCGGCGTGGGCGATGGCGTCAGGCTGGGCGTGGGCGAAGGCGTTAGCGAAGGCGAAGGAGATGGAGAGGGGCTGGGCGAGGGGGTGGGGGTGGGTGTAGGGGCAGGCCTGGGGGCTGGGCTGGGCGTCGGCGTGGGCGGCGGGGGTGTGGGGAGGTTATTCG
>CAYUNT010000062.1:17558-21628 GCA_964446285.1 uncultured Candidatus Sumerlaeota bacterium
TTCCTTCCAGTTCGGTTTTCGGATTGTTGGGTGTGGGGTTGGGGGTGGGGGTGGGGCTGGGTGAAGGCGAAGGACTCGGCGACGGGCTGGGAGTCGGCGTGGGCGTCGGCGTTGTGAGCAGATAATTCAACACCGCGCTCATCACGGAATTGCGAGTCGCATCGGTCAGGATTGTCTCGAAGGGGAAAGCCATGAAGACGATCTTGGTATTGCCGCTTGCGTATTGCAGCGCCGCGTTGACGTTGCCTTCGCTTGACCCTGTATAGGTCATGGCCACAGTCGAGCCGCCAGAGGCATTGACCACATCTGGATAATCGACGAGATAGATGCCGTCATCGCCATTGTCGAACGACAACGAAATGCCGGCGAGAATTGAACCCGTGGCGCCAGTTGCCGTGTTCGGAGCCGGTGACAGACCCGTGTAAACATCGTCATCCACGTAATCGGCCTTCAGCGTGTTGTTCAGGAACAGGCTGTTGACATCGCCCTGGTCGGTATTGCTGTCGAGGTCCCAGGCGATTTCCGAGCCGCTGATGAAGAGTTTGCCGCCGCCGCTCAGGTAATTGGTGAGCGCCGTTTGCTGCGTCGAGTTGACCGACGGGAACACTTCCGGCGACACGCTGCCTTGCTGTCCGCCGATCCAGATGACGACCGAGTAACTGGAGAGGCTGATCTGGGCGGCGTCGATCGACTCATTGCTGCATGAGTCGAAATAGGACCCGTAGTTGGCAATCGCCTTGCCGTGCTGAATCACATAGTTGCAGGCGTTGGCCTTTTCGGGCTGGCAGAATACCGAAGTAGTATTGAGGTTTTGCGCGATGTAGCGGGTTGGCATGATGTAGCGGTCGAGGCGGTCGTAGCCGTTCACAACGAGGATGGGAGAGGTTCCGCTCGACTTGACGCGAACCGCCACAGTCTCGGTCGGCATCGACTCGCCGCCCGCATTGGTCGCCGCCACTCGGAAGTAATATACTGTGCCGGCTGTCAAGCCAGTGATTGTCGTCGTGAGCGTGGAGCCGCCGCTGACAATGACTGGATTGCCAAAGCCGATGCCGTTGGTCGAACGATAAACGACATACCCTGTGGCCGCGTCGCCTCCCTGAGCGTCCACAACGGGGGCATTCCACGAAACCGTCACGCCGCCGCTTCCGTTGTTCACGGCGCGGGCGTGCGTCGGCGGGTCGGGCAGCAGGTTGAGCGGAACGCCATTGCCACCATACTGATAGAGGAATTTTACGATGGCTTGATATTCCGCGCGTCCCATTGCGTTGCGTACGCGCGGGTCTTTCATCAGGTTTGCGTCATCGGCGTTATCGTGGTAGGCGACCTCGATAATCGTGCCTGTCATTTCGCCCTGGAGATTTGTGTTCGATATTTCGCCGTAAGTAACGCCTGTGTAATAGTCCGTGCTGTTGTCCACGAAATCCTGGCCGAACTGGACGCCCTGGTCGAGGGCTTCGAGATCGTTTTCGAGTTCATTATTGCAGGCCAGCGCAAAGTTCTGCTGATTGGCTGGATAGTCACCATTTGCGCCTAAGCCCATCGCGCCTCGCGCTGTGCCGGTGGCGCCATTGGAGTGGAAACTCAGGTAGATGCGGTCATAGAAACTCCCATTTCCGCTTTCATTCATCAGCGCCGCGTAACGGGGGCGAATCGACACGTCGCTATAGGTCGCGAACAGATCGGTCTGGCCCTGGCCCTTGGCGAACTTCACCCAATAAGCCGCGCCTTCGAGTTCGCGCTCGTAGCCCGATGTGCCATAACCCGCGTTGTAGTCGCCCATGCCGTTGCCAAAGACGATCGTGTCGGCAATGACAACACCCGTCATATCCGGGCTTTGGTTGGAGATTTCCACGTATCCGCCTGTGCCGGCCTCGAAGTAATAGGAGCCGAGATAAATAAAGCCCCCGCCGACTTTGCGGTGGTCGATACGCAGTTCGCTTGTGCCGCCCGCATAGACGATGCGGTAGAGCTGCTTGATGCGGTCTGTGCCGGCGCGCGTCCAGCAATACACCGGATACACGCCTGTGGACGGGATGTTTGGCGTATAGCGGGCCACGGCGTTTTCCGTCGTGCTGACGTTGGCATACTTATAAGGAACATCGCCCGCCGAGCCGTAGAAGACTGTCGAAGTGCTATTGGACCAGGTTCCCGTCCAGGTCACGGCAGCGTCGTCATTGTCGAGAATGACCTGATTGGGCTGGAAGCCGACGGCACGGATTGGAACCACCGTCGCCCCGGCGTTGAACAAATACTGCACATACAGATTGAACTGATGCACATTCGAGAAATCCTCAACGAGATCGTTGTATTTTCCTCGCTGTGTGCGCCAGTAAGGAGAGGTCGTGTAGTGCAGAAAGCCATGGCCAGGCGTCGTATAAACAATGATGCCGCTCAGGGCGCCTGTCTGGCCGCGAGGTCCAATGGCGACCGGTCCGCCAATCGTGCCCTTGAAGTGGCGTTGTTCGTCCCCGGAGGGAGCGAGCGGATTGGCGGAAGCGACTTCCAGCGGGGCTTCGGCCCAAGGTTTCTCGGCTGGGGGATTCACGAAATCGCTGGGCAGCGCCTCTTCCTGCGGGCGGCCGGATTCGCCTGCGGGCTGGAGGGCTTCCTGCTGTTTGCGTTCCTGAAGTTCCCGGGTGGGAGTGACTACATAGGCCATGAACTTGTCGGGACCGAGCGATTGATGCAGCGCGGCCAATTCCGGCTTGTCCTTTAGAAATGCTTCTATGGCCGCTGCCTGTTCCAATTCTCCCGAGGATCGCGCTGGAACCTGCGGCTCCGCCGCCTCAACCGTTTTGGAATCGTGCGAAGGCGCGGCAGCGTTAGCCACGGGCAAAACGGCCTGAGGCTGGGGAGCCTGGGGAGGTTCGGTGGACGCCAGGACGGGCTGGCTGGGTTGGGATGATTCGGGGCGGGCGGCCGAAAGGGCGGCTTGCTCGGGGAGAGAGGCTGGCAAATTCGCGGATATTGCGGCTTCCTTGATCGCGGCGGCAGATTCAATTGCCTTGGATACGGCAGGCAATTGCGCCACAGTGGCCGGTTTGTGGATCGACGGCCCGGGCGTCTGTTTCGCCATTTCGCGGTGAGAAGAAATCCTATAGGACCCAAGGGCTGCCAAAACGGCAAACGAGGCAAGCCCAAGGGTTGCTATCCAGAAGCGGAGGCGTCTATCGCTGAACACGAACTGACACATGTGTATGCGCTCCTTTGTATTGGCGCGGATGTTGCTGGGAATATCCCCTTATACTGCCAGCAAATCCTTGCGTTTTGCTCCCTCATGTTCCGGATTTCCCCAAAGGAAAGACGCGTCCCTGCTTTCTTCGCTTGCCAGGCGGCGCGAAGGCCTGCCTGTGTGTGCGTGCGAACCTCCTTGGCCGGGATTCTCTGGGTGGCGGACCTTGAACTTTTAAAAGCGGCCTTTGTAACTCTTCGGCGCGAGCCGGGAACCTCTCCGCGCGGACGCAGAAAATCCCAAGCGCCTTGATTTTCATGCAGATCTGCCACATGTCCGGCCAGATTTTGCCGAAAACCATCAATGCCGCATAATGTTGCTTGGCGACGCTGACACCCGAGGTCTCTTCGGGAATATGCCTCAGACCTACGGGCGGACTATCTGTATTCGCTTACGCAGTCAATAGTGATTGCATGCTTAATGAAAAAACAGGTTTCCCCCGACAAACCTGCTGGGGCTTTCCTTATAGGTTGCTTAATTTTTTCCCTTGCATGACTTCAGATGCCGTCCCAATGGCCCGGATTTATACATAAAAACTGGATGTTTGAATGGCGTTCGATGTCCTTCTATCTGCTTAAATGTTTTAACACCCGAACGGAGCGCCGCATATATCCAGATCATCTGGCGCGTGGCCCGGAGCCATTTATGGCCATTTTTCTGGGAGGGACTGCGCGGGAAAAAACTAAAATCCGGTTTTCTACCGTATGATAGTGAGCTGAATTCATTGCGGCGTGTCCAAGAAAGTGCGGTCCGAGCGAATTATTGTGCGTGCCTTTCCAGCCTCGAAGAGGCGCAGGAGGGTAGCCTGGGGTGGAGCGAAGCGGAACCCCCGGAA
>CAYUNT010000063.1:0-21522 GCA_964446285.1 uncultured Candidatus Sumerlaeota bacterium
CGCGAAAACCGTGACAGGCGATTGGGAACAGAATCAAAGGAAAATGGTATGAGACCTATGAGACAAATGTGACTCTGAAGGCATGGGGGATAAGCATTTTTCCGCCCACCGTCCGCTGACTACTGATCCCTGCCCACTGATCACTTCTTTTCGCACAACTCACAACCCACAACCCACAACTCTTTCTTCTCACTTCCCCGCATTCATCCATTTTTTATACCAGCGGAAGTTGTCGGCGCGCATTGGCCCCGGAACTTCGTGCTTGGCATTGGGCAGGACGTTGAATTCCTTCGCCACGCCTGCGGGAAGGGCGTTATATACAACGATTCCGCAAGGAAATGGGCAAACAGGGTCCTGGCCGCCCATGTTGATCTGCACGGGGCAGTGAATGCGCGCCGCCAGATGCGCCCCGTCCGTATAAGCGAGCGATTGCATGATTTTCGCGCGATCCTCGGCCGAGGCATTTTTCAGGATGCCGCGAAATTGAGTATGGTGTCCGATTTGGGCCAGTTTCATGCCCTCAGGATAGGCTGAAAACGCCGTCACGTTCGAGCACGCGCAAGCAATCCGCGGTTCGAGCATCGCCGCGGCCAGCGCGAAAATCCCGCCCTGGCTGCCGCCTTCCGAGGCCACGCGCGCCGTATCGACTTCCGGACGCGAGAAAATAAACTGCACGCCGCGCAGCACATCGAGGAACGCCAGTTTGTAGTAATAATGCTCAGGATCCGTCATGTTGTAGGTCATGTGCTCGACGGGCGAAATCCAGAATTCGCGCGAGGGGCCATGGTTATGCGGATTGATTGACAGCGTAATGAATCCTTCGGCGGTGCGGTCAAGCGGCGGCTCTTCCGCTCCATAGCCCGGAGCAATGACAATCGCCGGGAATTTCGCAATCGCCTTGCCCGAGGCGTCGAAAGCCGCCCGCGGAACAAAATACCAGCAGACGATTCGCGTATCGCCCACTGTGGGCAATTCAACGCGATGCAGGAGTCCGGTCTTCGAGTCTTTTTCCGTCACGCGAGTGATGACCGGCGTCATCGGCACGGCATCAAGTTCGGAGCGTGCGCGCTGCCAATAGGCGTCGAAATCCGCCGGCATTGGGAGTTCTTCACCGTGGCCCGTGTAATCGAGCATCTTCTGGCCGCGCGGGCGAAGCAACGTGCGCCAGCGCCACGGCACGGCGGGAAGGGAGGAATTGTCATCGGATTTGGCGGCGGAAGCCGACTTCAGAACCTCGGTCGTAAGGGTCACGTCCACGAATGTGTCCTTGGTGACGGCGGGCATTGTGCGGCGTGAGGTTTTCCCGAGGTCGAGAACTTCCTGCACAAGCGGCGGCGCGTCGGCGGGGGCGTCGAGGTCGCGAATCGTAAGCACATAAGGATAGGTGGAATCGCCTGGCTGGACCGTGATGGACGGGCGCCGGCCGCGGACGCCCGGATCGACTTGCACTTTCAGTTTGGCAGGCGCTTTGGCGGCCGCGTCAGCCGGGGCCGTCTTCGATGGGGGAACGCACGAGGACATGGTCATTGCTACTCCAAGCAGAATAAAAGTTGGGAAACTCAAACGGGTCAACTTCATGACATAAACCTTCCTTCTTTGTGCCTCTGTGCCTTTGTGAGAGATATTCATTATCGGAAAGTGCAACCTAAACGACGAGACTGAAAACGCCATTATACGCGCAGGAACCATTTTTTGCGATACATCCACCAGAGAATGAAAAACCAAAAGGCGATGTAGCTAAACGTAAAAAGCCATGAGCCGAAATGCTCGCCGGCCACGCGCGCCGTAACCGGATCAGCGCCCATCACGCCAGTCCATAGCCGCGCGACGCCGTTCGTCCAGAAGTCGAGCAGCGCCCGCCACAACGTGATTTTTTCGCCCGAAGCCGAAGTCGTGAACCATTCCTGCACGGTGTGGACCCGCACCATAATCGAGAAGAAATACGCAGTGATGGCGTTCATCCCATAGACGACAAACGGAAAACACCATCCGCGCAGGCCGCGCACGTCCGCCAGGTAATAAAACCCCGCCAGCATCAGGCAACCCGTCCCCGCCGTGAAAACAATATAGGAGGGCGTCCAGAGCGGCTTGTTCATCGGGAGGTCCAGATGCCAGAGGATGCCGGCGGCCATCAGGATCGGCCCGGCGATGCACAGACGCTTAATGCGAAACCCTGGCGAGAGCGCAGTATTCTGGAATAATTCCCCAATATAGGTGCCGATCAGCACAAGCGCCGCCGCAGGGATGACAGACAACGTCCCCGCCAGATGATATGGCCCGAGCGCGCGGTTGATTGTGCGGATGATGTTCTTGTCTTCCTCGAAAAATCCGGCCCCGGCGCCCGGGATCGGAACAAATCGAATGAGCGCCCAGTAGCCGATGAGCAGTCCGGCGATGATCCAGGGGCGGGCGCGGCGCGGGAGTTCGTGCAGGAGCGCCGCCGCGAAAAACGCCAGGCCGATCAGTTGCAGGACGTTCATCCCGATCGCGATTCGCTTGCTGATGCTGCAATCGATCAGGACGCCGAAAAACACAAGCAACACCATGCGCCTAAACGATTTAGCAACATAAGACAAAAAACCGGGGCTTTTGCGGTGAAACGACGCGGCGGAAAATGGCAGCGCCGCCCCGACGATGAACAAAAACCACGGGAATATCAGGTCGCAGAACGTGATGAAATGACCCCAGTGTGCGTGGCGGAACTGATCGGGAAACGCCTCGTCGTAGCCCGGATTGTTCACCATCAGCATAGCCATGATGGTGAATCCGCGAAAGGCGTCGAGCGACAACAACCGCCCCGGCGAAGACGCGCCCGATTCCGATGCTTTCTCCCCCTTATCACGCGCGCCGTGCTTTGTTTCTTCTGTTTGCTTCATGGGTTTTGCGGACTTCGTCCGGGGGCAGAGAAATGGTGCGAGCGGAGGGAATTGAACCCTCACCCCTTGCGGGACAGGATCCTAAGTCCTGCGCGTCTGCCAGTTCCGCCACGCTCGCACGCGCGCTGGCTAATTGTATTTCTGCCCCCAACTTCCCCCGGCGTCAATCATGGGAATTTTTCACCGCAGAGACGCTGAGAACGCAGAGGAATCCCCCCAGCCACTCACAACTCCCAGCCCGCCACTCACTGAGCACTGTCCGCTGCCCACTGTCCACTTTCTTGCTCACAACTCACAACCCACAACTCACAACTCCCTCTTACAACACAATCAGCCGCGCCGAGAGGACATTGGGCAGGTGGGCGACCTCGTCGAGGACTTCCGCGCTGACGGGGCTGTCCACGTTGATGATCGTCATGGCGACGCTGTCGGGTTTCGTGCGGCCCCAAGTCATTTGCGCGATGTTGATCTGGCGCCGGCCAAGCACGTTGCCCACCGCGCCGATAATGCCTGGAACATCGCGATTTTCCAGCACAATCAAGTTGCCTTCCGGCACGGCGTCGAAGTGCTTGTCGTTGAAAATGACAATGCGCGCCAGATCGCGGCTGAACACCGTTCCCGAGATGCGGTCCACGCGCCCGGATTCCGTCACGGTTTCCACCGTGATCAGATTGGTGTATTGGAACAGGTCCGAACGGCGCGTTTCAATAATCTCGATGCCGCGCGTATGGGCCACGTTGAACGCATTAACGAAATTCACGACGGATTCGGCGCGCGGCTCAAGGAAGCCTTTCACTGCCGCCGTCGTCAGAGGCGAGAGCGGATAATCGAGAATCGACCCGCTCATGCGCACCTCGATGCGTTTCACGCGCTCTTTGACGAACTGGCCCAGGAACTTGCCGATCTTCTCGGCAATGAACAGATACGGGCGCATGACAGCGAGCAGTTCCGCCTCCATCGACGGCGCGTTGGCTGCGTTGCGGATCGTGCCGTTCTTGAGGAAATCGACGATTTGCTCGGCGACCTGGATGGCGACGCCTTCCTGCGCCTCGACGGTCGAGGCCGCGATGTGCGGCGTCAGCACGGCATTGGGCAGGGCGCGGAAGGGGCTGTCTGCGGCAAGCGGCTCAGCCTCGAACACATCGAGGGCCGCTCCGGCGATTTTTCCGCTCTTCAATCCTTCGAGCAGCGCCGCCTCGTCCACGATTCCGCCGCGGGCGCAGTTGATGATGCGCACGCCCTTTTTCATCCGCCCGATGCGCTCGGCGTTGATCAGTCCGCGTGTGTCGTCATTGAGCGGCGTATGGACCGTAATGAAATCCGCCTGTTCGCAGATCGCGTCCACCGTGGCGGGCTGAATCCCCAGATTGCGGACGCGTTCCTCGGTCACATACGGATCGAACCCGAGCACGCGCATCTCGAAGCCGAGCATCCGGCGCGCGACCGTCTGGCCAATGCGCCCGAGGCCGAGCACGCCAAGCGTCTTGCCCTGCAGTTCAACGCCCATGAACGACTTCTTGTCCCATTTGCCAGCGTGCATCGAGGCGTCGGCGGCCGGGATCATTCGCGCCAGCGATAAAAGCATCGAGCATGTGTGCTCCGCCGTGGAAACCGTGTTTCCGCCCGGTGTGTTCATCACAACAATGCCGCGTTTGGTCGCCGCTTCAATGTCCACGTTGTCCAGCCCGGCTCCGGCGCGGCCAATCACCTTCAGATTTTCGGCCTTCTCGATGATGTCCGCCGTCGCCTTCGAGCGCGAACGCACAACCCAGCCCGAGTAGGCCGGAATGATCTTTTTGATTTCGTCCTGGGTGATTTCGGGCATGAAATCCACTTCAAATCCGCCCAGCTCTTTTAGAATCCGGATGCCGTCTGGGGAAATCTTATCGCTCACAAGGATTTTAGCCATCGCCGTCGCTCCTCTATTCGGTTGAGGTGAGAGAAGAACTTGAACCACAAAGGCACGAAGACACAAAGAAATTGTTTTCTTCGCTGGAAAAAAAACGTTCTTCTTCGTGCCTTTGTGGTTGATCTATCTTATGCCTTTGCCTTCAGGGCATCGGCCGCCGCTTTCCAGCCTTTGGCCGGGTCGTAAGCGCGCAGCACTTCGAGCGCCGCCGCCGCGCCCGCGCCCTTTGTGTATTTGTGTCCCAATTGCCCGAGGGCCAGTTCAAGCGCCGAAACGATCGTCATCACATCGAAGGCGTTGTAGTAGCCAAGCGTGGCGAACCGGAAGATTTTGCCTTTCAGCTGATCCTGGCCGCCGGCAATCGTGATGCCCATGTTCTTGAGGGCCTTCACAATCGGGCTGGCGCCCATGCCTTCGGGGCCATTCACCGCCGTGACGACCACGGAAGGCGCACTCGCGTAGAGACTGAGATTCATGGCCTTGACGGCCGCGCGCCCCGCCTGTGCCAGCACTTCGTGGCGCGCCCAAATCTCCTCGGGACCGTCTTCGAGCAGCATTTCCAGCGCCTTTTCGAGCGCGTAGAACATATTCACAGCCGGAGTGAACGGCGTGTCGGATTCCGCCATGCTCTTCAGATAGCGGCGGAGGTCCAGATAGAAGCACGGCGCTTTCTGTCCGCTTTTCAGGACTTCCTGTGCGCGCGCGCCGAGGGCGACAAATCCCAAGCCCGGAGGCAGCATGATGGCCTTCTGGCTGCCCGTCGCAACGACGTCCACGCCCCACTCGTCCATGCGCAACGGCTCGGCGAGGAACCCCGACACCGCATCGACGATAAGAAGCGTGTTCGTGCCGCGCGTCAGTTGCGCGATGCTCTGAATGTCGTTCACGACGCCCGTCGAGGTTTCGGTCTGCGTAACGACGATCGCGCGGGCGTCCGGATTTTCAGCAAGGACTTTTTCAAACGTCTGCGCATTGGCCCCTTGGCCCCAGGGAAGGTCCACTTGAATGAGTTTCATCCCGTAAGCCTGGGCCACCTTGCACCAGCGTTCGCCGAATTTGCCCGAGTTGAGGCTGATGACCTTCTCGCCCGGGGCGATGAGCGACACCATGGCCGCTTCGACCGCGCCCGTGCCCGAACTGGCCGTGACGCACACGGGATGCTGGGTCATGAAAACCTGACGGAGCATTTTCTGGCATTTGTCGAAGATCGGCGGAAAATCCACCGAACGATGGTGAATGGTCGGGCGCGCGCCCGCCAGCAAGACCTCGGGCGGAACGGCCGTCGGGCCAGGTGCGAAGATGTAGTTCTTTTTCATGGACGGATTCTGTCTCCTTGGCAGGCCGGATGCGTGGCGGGCGGGTTTGAGCCGCTCTTTGCGCCCCCCGTGCGCCATGCGCCGATTGGGCGGGCGAACCGGGGGCGTTTGCTCTTCGGCATCGGCCCGTTTTATCTCCTTGTGAACGGGCGCCCAAAGGTCCTCGATCCTCCGTTCCGGACGACCGGGATTTCGGCGCGAGCATGGCTCTGCGCCCCTTTTCACAAGGACTTTATCCCCTGCCTGAAGCCATCGCGCCTCGTCAAGGCGAGAGATAGAAAAAGAAATGCGGCGGGAATCCATATATTAAGATTACTTTAAGATGTTGGAACGGGCTGTTTTCGGCATTGCTTTGGGATCGGGTCCGGCTGGACATTTATGGAGTTTGTATGCAATAGTGGGAAGGAGTATTTGCGAAATTTTACGAGTGTTGTTCGTGGTCGTTGAGATTTTGGTCCGCTAGATTTTGCGTTTGGAGAGCATTATCATGCGCCGTATTCGTGCCAAAGATGCCGCGTGGATTTCTCGGCAGGATGAATTTTTCAGCCGGGGTAGATTCGCCACGCCGATTTCCTTCTTCTTTTTCTCGTTCGCTTTTTTCGCGCTTTTTGTGATGCCATCAAACGCCGCATCCCAACCAGTTCCAGCATCCGCATCGGTCCAGGCGCCCAGTTCGACGCAGGCGGCTGATCCATATTACCCTGTGGCAATTCAGGAGAAGGATTCGAGCGCCGCCGCTGCGATACCGACTCCCGCCGATGGCAAAATCCGCCTGGTAATCCGCGCCGATGACATCGGATTCTGCCACGGCGTCAATGAAGCCCTCCGCCGGTTGCTCGATGCCAAAATCGTCACTTCCTATTCGGTCATGGTCAATACGCCCTGGCTCGATGAAGCCGTCGAGATTCTGCGCGGCCATCCCGAAGTCAGCGTCGGCGTCCACACGGCAGTGAATTCCGAGTGGCGTGAGTATCGCTGGGGACCGGTGTCGCCCGTGGACAAAGTGCCTTCGCTCGTCGATTCCTTCGGAAAATTCTTCCCCTCGCGCCGCCTTATGATGCTTCACGAGCCGCGCGTTGAGGAGGTGGCCGCCGAGGTGCGCGCGCAGATCGACCTCGCCCGCCGCAAGGGCCTCGCCATCTCCTACATCGACCACCACATGAGCGGCGCGGTGAACACGCGCGAAATGCAGGAGGCGTTCGAGCAAATCGCCCGCGAATACAACCTGGGAATCTCGCGCTATTTCGGTGAACGCGAGGCAAAAAGCGTCTATTCCGATCCGCCCGAGAAAAAATTGGCCGCCGCCATCCGCAACATGGAAGCGCTGACGACTCCCGGCCTCTATCTCCTCGTTACGCATACCGGAACGGACGGTCCGGAAATGGCCGCCATGACCGATCTTAATCCGGGCGGGCTGGCAAATATGTCGCGCCACCGCCAGGCCGAGGCCGACGTCTTTTGCAGTCCGGAATTCCGCGCCGCCATCGAGCGAAAAGGCATCGAACTGGTGGGCTACAAGGAACTCGCCCGCGAAATTGGCGTCGCGAACATGAGGCGCTCCTACACCGCCGAACCCTACGACAAAGTGCTGCATAAGGCCCGCCAGCCCCTGCCCGAAACTGAAAAAACCATCTACATGTTTTTGCGCGTGGACGATATTTTCATGCTGGAATCCAAGGTTAAGCCGCAGGAAATCGAGGCATTTCTGGGCGTGGCGGAAAAACACGGCGCGCACGTCACCCTCTGCGCGATTCCCAAACGCCTGCTTCAGCACCCGAATGAAAACGGCGAAATGGCACGGCAATTGCGCGAGTTTGTCCGCCGCGGACACCAGATCGCACAGCACGGCTACAACCACCGATGTCCGTTCACCGGGCGCACGGATTTTGAGTTTTACGCCCCCGACGCCACCGGCTGGACGCGCGAACGCCGCATCGAAACCATCCTCGAAGGACGCCGCCTTCTCGAAGCAGCGATTGGCAAAAAGGTCGTTTCGTATATCGCACCCGGCGGCGACCGCGAATACATGCAGGACGACGAGAAGGAACTTTTGCGGCAAGGTTACGTCGATGTCCCGCGCGCCCGCTCCGCCGCCGAAGGGGGCGGATGGTCGCCCGCCGGATATGGCGTGTGCATGGACGCCGTGGAATTCACCTGGGGCCTGACCGAAGAAAACTACCGCGAAAACATGGAAGGCGCGAAGAAACACTTTTTGCAGGCCGCCGCCGAAGGACGCCGCGAGGTGGCGATCAAGTTCCACGACCACTTCACGCGCGCGGCCTGGAACAACGGCGTCACGATCCGCTGGCTGGACGAGTTTCTCGACTGGCTGACCTCGCAACAAACCGCCGCCGACGTGCGGTTCGCAACCTTCGAGGAATACTACCAATTGAAGAATCCGGAGTTTTCGGCGGCGTTCTGACTGCAAGAATGGAGAGGGCGTCGATGAGAAAGCGCACGCAGTTCAAACAGCCGTTTTGTATTTCGTCTGGTTCTCTGGCGATTTTTGTAGTTTGTCTGTTTGCTGGAATGGAGTTGGCGCCGGCGGCCCCGCGGGGAATGGACGCGGTTATTGACGGCGAATCGCCTGGCGGGCAGCGGATTCATCAGATTGTGCCCGAGGGGCCGAATTCATTGGAGGCGCTGAGGCGTCCGGAAACCCCGCCGCCGCCCGATCCGCGCCGGATTCCAGCGAAAACCCTTGCGGAACAGCCCCGCGCCCCGCTCGCCGCAGGAGCCGCCGCCACGCTCCTGGCCCACTACGCCTTCGACACGCAGGACACTTTTCTGCGCGGATCCTATGGCGCAAACAATCCTCTCACTAACCACGGCGCGGCGTTTTATCCCCTGGGGGTCTCGGGCGGATGCGCACAATTCAATGGCGTGGATAACTACCTCGACATCCCCGCAAGCTATTTCACTTCGCTCGAAACGTTCAGCATCGAGGTGTGGTTCAAGGCGCGCGATATAGAACCCAATTGGCAGCGCCTCGTCGATGTCGGCCGCCTCACCAGCGGAAGTCCAAATGAATACTGGAATTTCTGGCTTGGCGTATGCTGGAATGAGCGTCCCGCCTTCGAGAAAGTCCTCGATGGATGGCACTATCGAGTTGATGCGGACAATCGCATGTATAATGGCGAGTGGACGCATGTCGTGGCCACATCCGCCGCGGATGGAATGCGTCTGTATATTAACGGCGTCCTTCAGCAACAATACCACACCGAATCGCGCGGGTTCAGCGCGCTCGGCACACCGCTTCATGCGTGGATCGGGCGCTCGTCTTTCGTCTCGGACCCTTATCTATACGGATTTGTGGACGAATTGAAAATCTGGCAGGGCGCGCTGACCGATGCCGAAGTCGCGGCGCATTATCGCGCGGTGCTCGATTCGGACGGCGATGGCCTGGAGGATTGGTGGGAGCGGCTGTATTTCACTGACCTCTCGAAATCAGCGGGCGACGACCCGGACGGCGACGGCATCGCCAACCGCGATGAATTCGGACAAATGAGCAACCCCAACGATCCCTCGTCTCCCTGCCCCATGCGCCAATGGCCGGGCGATCCGCTGCAAACCATCGCCCTCCCCTTCGAGGGCATGGGAATGTGCAGCGACGGACAGCGAATTTACGTGGCCGATCGCTGGTCCTATAAAACCGGCGCGTTTGATCCGGCGACGGGCGCGCTTCTCTTCGAGATTTCCCATCCGCCGGGAATGAGAGCCGGTGCAATCGGCTGGGATGGGCAGTATTTGTATCTGACGGAAGCCTATCAGAACCGGCGCATCTGGCGCAGCGACGGCGCGCCACCCAGCGCCAACACGCAATTTTCGCTCCTTTGCACTGTCCCAAAGGAGCGCGATGACGCTGAAGTTCTGGGGATTGATTTTCGCGGAAACGAAATGTGGGTGGCGGATTGGCGCGATCCGTGGCTGCGTGCGCTCGATAAAACCACAGGCGAAGTGCTGCAATCCGTTCCCGCGCCCACGACGCCCGTCTGGGGCATTAAATTCCACGGCGGCCACCTCTGGCTCACGCTCGAAGGCAAAAACGAACTGGCGCCGATGGACCTCGTTCAAAAGCGCCCCCCTTCCTATCTGCTCACGGGCAGGGTTCATGCGCGCGACCTTCTTTTCCTCAATAATTATCTGTGGATTCTCGATAATGAAGCGCACAAAATTTACAAGTATCCCATTCCGCTTCCGGGAACATACAGTTACGGTGACCAGCGGCAATACAATTTCTGCCGGATGATTACCGTGCTCAACCGCGGTCCGGCCACGCTGAAGAATTTCGATTTTTATTTCGTCACGAGCGCCATGAGCGCGGAGGGGATGGAATACGGCATCACGACGCCGCTCGAACAGCCCGCCGAGATATTCCGCCGCCCAACGGGCAATGTGACCTATCGTTTTCACCGCGACACGCTGGCGCCAATGGAAGCCTTCGCGGGCGCCGCCGTCATCACTTGCAACCCGGTCGATAGACGCCGCCTTATCCTGCCGGAAGACGTCGGGACGCTTCAGGATATTCCGCCCGAAATTCTGGAAATGGGCACGCGCAATGTCTGGAGCCTGTGCCTGAATGATCCCTATTTGCAGCAATGCGCCCGCGAGGCCGCCAAAGGCGAAACCCATCCGCTCTGGCTGGCGCGCAATATCCTCGACTACACAATCGACCACATTACGTATTCAGACCCTGTGGCGGGAGAAGATGCGGTGAATGTCCTGCGCTCGGGGCACGGCGTATGCCGCAACTATGCCACTGTATTTGTGGCGCTGTGCCGCGCCAATGGCCTTCCCGCTTCCTGGAGCGGCACTGCCGGGCATATCTGGAGCGTGTTCTATCTCCCGAAAGTCAATGGCTGGTTCCTTCTCGATCCAACCTGGGCGGATTGCGAGTGCAACGATGAATATATCCGCTCGCGATGGTTCTGCGGACTGCCTGGACACATGGTCACGGACTCCCAAATTGAACGCCGCGGATACAACGATCCAAGTGGAGCATTTTACACTGTCAACAGCGGTGAATGGGCCGATGTGGAATGGTTTTGGAGCAATCATTCGGGCGCGGCAGACGCCAGCGATGGCGCCGCCCCTGAAATGCCCGGGCCGCTGTGCCTGGAGCCGCTGGCAGATCAGCATGCGTTTCGCGTGCGATGGACCCCGGCCCTCGATCCAGGAAATGAGCCTGTCACCTACGAAATCTACAAGGGCACCGAACAGTTTAACTGGAAAACCCGGCAGCCGGACCTGATTACCTCCGAGGTGAATGCCGTCCTGGGCGGCATCCCTTATGACACTCCAACCTATCTATATGTCATCGCCAAAGACCCTGCCGGACACAGTTTCGCATGGGATGAAAAATATAAGCCTGTATTTGGCGTGCTGTCCGATCCGAAAGGATATTTCCTCAGCGACAAGATCGAAGCCTCCTGGAGCGTCGGTTACGGCGACTTGGGGAAAAACAAATACGCCAATATGTCGGAAAATTGGAAAGGTCCCGTGCGGGTGGGCGGATTCCTTTTTAATAAATGCCTTTACGCCCACGCCCCCAGCCGCGTGCTCTACAACATCCCATCGTATGCGGAAACCTTTAAGTGCCTCGTGGGCATGTCGGATTTCCGCTCGGGCGAGATGAAGTTTCGCGTCCTTGGCGATGGCGCAACGCTCTATGAGAGCCAGACGATCAAGCGCGAGAACGATGTCTGGCTTTTTCCCACAGCGGTCCAGGTGGACGTGCGTGGGCGAAAGCAGCTCGACTTGGTGGTGGACGACTTGGGCGACTACTCTCAGGATCATGCGGTCTGGATGGCGCCTCAGTTGATCCTAGGCCCGACGCCAACTCCATCGCCCCTCCCAACCGCCTCCCCCACCGCCAGTCCTTCGCCCACGGCCTCGCCCTCTCCGTCGCCGTCACCTTCGCCTTCTCCCTCGCCGTCGCCAACTCCGTATTACGTGTCCGTGCCTGGGAATTTCGGGACAATCCAGTCGGCGATCAACGCGGCGCAGGCGGGGTGGGTCGTCACTGTCGCGCCGGGGCGTTACGCGGAAAACCTCGATTTTCTTGGCAAAGACATTGTCGTGCAATCAAGCGCGCCCTGGAACCCGCTGGTGCGGAGGCAAACCGTCGTCGATGGCGGCGCGCGCGGAACCGTCGTCACATTCGCGAGCGGCGAGACCTCCGCCTGCCGCCTTGATGGATTCACGCTCACGGGCGGCGCGGCGTCGATTGTCGGAAGCGTGGCGTGCGGCGGCGGCGTCTATTGCGCGGCAGGCCCCAAGCTCGCCAATTGCCTCATCGAAAACAACACGTCGGCGGACTACGGCGGCGGAGTGTATATTAGCTCTTCGGCCTCGCCGCTTCTGATCAATTGCGTGGTGCGCGGCAACACGGCGGGCAAGGCGGGCGGAGGAATTTATGCTTCGGTGTATTCCGCGCCAGAATTTCGCAATTGCGTGATATCCGCCAATCGCGCGCAAACCACTGGGGGCGGGCGGGTACTTGGGCGCGGTTGATGCGCGGCGCTGTTGACATGCCTGGTCGCGGGGCGGGCGGCGGCGCAGCAGGGCGGCGGAATTTATGCAAACAACGCCACGCCACGCCTCGTGAATTGCGTAATCGAGGGCAATGTGGCCAGCGCGACGGCAGGCAGCGGCGGAGCAATCTACGCCGCCACCGGGCAGATCACGTTAATGAACAGCATCGCGCGCGCCAACTGCCCGGACACCTTTGCCTCAACGCCATTTCCCGCAAGTATCTCGTTTTGTAATATCGAGGGCGGCTGCGAGGGCGAGGCGAATATCGATGGCGAGCCGCGGTTTGTGTCGTGCGGACGCTGGTCGGGCGCGCCGGGCGAATCGGCATGGACCAATGGCGACCACCGCCTGGCGGCAGGATCGCCTTGCATCGACGCGGGCAATCCGGCGGCGGAATATGCCGATTCATGCATATCGCTTTCCCGAGGCGCGGCGCGCAACGACATAGGCGCATTTGGCGGACCGCAGGCCTGCGGCTGGACAGACCTGCTCCTTGGCGTCGTGGTGCAAAACGGCATCCTCGCCCGCGACGCCACGCCCATTCCCGGCATCCCGACTGCCGACCTCAACGGCGACGGCATCCTCGACACCGCCGACTTCATCGCCGCACTTCAGGCCGGCCGGTAGAGGAATTTCTCCAACGCATTTTCCAGACTTATTTCGCCTTCAGGAACGTTCCCGAACCTGGATAGGATTCCGGAGTGCGCCAGTCGGGACGCCAATTGAGTTGCGCGCCAGTGTCGGCAGGGCCGTCGAAATCGTCCACGGCGATGTTGAGACGGAACGCCTCCCAGGGCTTCTCCTGCTGCGCGTCGAGCCACGAAATCGGAATGGCGATTTCTGCGGCGAAACCTTTGTCTGTGCGAACGCATTCGGCGCGTGTGCCTTCAGGCAGTTGATCCGGGTTGTAGCGCAAAACCGGATGCGAAGCGTCGGAGGGACTCATCAAAACCGGCAAGATTTCCGCGAATTCACCACTGCCCGTATTGCGCGAGCGCGCCGGATCGCCCTCGGCATTCAGGCGCACCTCGATGCCGTCCTGATTCCACGGATACGGATCGTCTTTGCGGCAGAATTGGTCGTCGGTCACATCGACGGCCAGATAAAGAAACTGATCATCATAGGCAGTGGCAAAACGGAACGAACCATCGGCGGGGCCGGTCCAGCTTTTCGGGTCGATGCGAATTTGCGCCGGCTTTTCGCAGGCAACCGGCAAATCCGCCCATTCATCCAGTTTGCCGTCGATGCTCACCGGGGCGGTGCGCCGCGCGCAGGGCAACGGAATTTCGACGCCGAGCGCCTGTTTGCCCGCGATCGAGAAGGGCGGCAGGCCGGGCTTTTCACAAGAAATGGACCATTCCAGCAGCAGCGGCGCGAGATCGAGGGGCGATGTCCATTGCGATTTGAGAATGCTCACGTTCAGCGGCCTGACCTCCTGGCTCTTGCGAGGAATCTCGAAATTGAACTCGGCCGGATCGGGACGCAGCGTTTCATTCGGAAGGAATTTGGCTGTCAGGCGCATCGGGGCATCAGCGTCGTTGCGGAAACACAAGCGCGTGGAAATGGGCGTTCCTGCCGATGCGGAACTCGCGGCATAGAGCGGATCCGTGGCGATGACGTTGGTGCGCTGGAGCGCATTGACTACACCGGCCATCTCTGCCGTGCGGACGTTGCTCGCCTGAATCCCATCAAGCATCAGGCAGGCGATGCTCGGTTTCTGGGCGCCCATTGTCACCCACATTATATGGTCGAACTGTCCTTGAAGCACTCCGCCCAGCGCGCTATCGCCGCCCGTCGTGGATAGAATGAGATATTCATGCCCCTGGCGCGTGTATTGACGATATTCATGCGCATGACCGGCAAATATGGTGCAGGGGCGGTCTTTCAGCGCGGCCTCGATCGGTTCCCAGCCATTGGGGGCGGCCTCGGTCCACATTGGCTTGTGCATGAACACAAAGGTCCATCGCACGTCCGCATTGGCCTCCAACACGCGCACAAAGTAAGCCGCCTGTTCATCGCTGAGTTTGGACGGCCCCGCATCCTCGGTGTTTATGCAGAGGAAGAGGGCGTTTTTGTAAAGGAAGTGGTAGTAAGACGGCCCGAAACGCCGCTTCCAGACCTCTTTGGCCGGCGGGTAGGAAAGGTCGTGATTGCCTGCGAGGAAGAAGAAAGGCATTTCGAGCGGCTTGAGGAGTCCGAGAAACTCATCCCATTGGGCATCGATGCCGCCCGGGTCTTTTGTATAGCCCGGGATGAGATCGCCCACGCACATCACAAACTCGGGCTGAAGGAGATTGAGTTTGGCGACGGCCGACTCAAACACGCCCTTGCGAGGTCCGCCCGTGCGGTCTGCCACAATGGCGAATTGAAAGTTATCGGGATCGTTATGGAAATTCAGATGCGTCCATGGAAAAGGCGGCGTGGCGGGACCGGCGTGAAAATCGGCGCCTCCGGAAACGGGGCAAGGCGCATGGACGCACGCGGCCAGGCTCGTAAGCATGGCGGCGGCGAGAACGAGGGAAAGCAAGGCGTGTTTCATAATGAACTCAGGCTCCTTGACTGCATGGCCGGAATCGGGAGGGAACAGGAGGGAGTGGACCGGCAGCAGACATATTGGATCGGAATGGATGGAAGGGTGTCGCGACACACACGATCTCTCTTTGGATTGACGACGACCTCTTCATCCGGACCGAGGCCGCTTAATCGTTTGATCCGATCTCTATCAGACATTGCAACCCTGATTTCTATCGCGTGCGTCCATCCGCTCAGCGTTTCATCTTCCTTCTGGCGGAGTCCAGTATCGCCATCGCAGCGCGGAGAGCAAGGCATGACTTGACCGCGGCGCAACGGAGGCAGGGGCGGCCGAGTTTGGGGACTTTTGACAGTGCATTCTTTAGGCTTGTCTTGAACGGGGTGCGTGTGAGAATTTTCGAGTTCCGGGAAGCGGTGGGGACGGAGAAGTCCATGTCTTCCCGGCAGGCGAAACCGCATAGAAGATTGATTTTCGCCAACTTGTCACGCCCCACCGCCGAGCGTCCGCTTCAGTCCACACCCCGGCTGCCAATCCATCCCGGAGAGGAGAACGTCCTTGGCCAAGCCTCATCGCAAGCTTTCCGAAGAGTTTGAGGGCCTATTTGGTCTCGGCAAGGAAAAAGGCCATCTGACCTTTGAGGAAATCAACCAGGCCTTGCCGGAGGATTTTTCGTCCGCCGATATGGAAACGCTTCTCGATGAACTCGAGGAGCTCCGCATCGACGTTTTTGACGAGAGCGATCTCAAGGAAACCGCGAAAGAATCCACCGCTGCAAATGGCAAGGCCGCGGATAAAAAGAACGCGAAAGACAAAGATGCGCCCAAGGCAAAGGATTCCGAGGGATTCGAGGAGGCCGAAGAAGCCGAAGGCGAACGCGTGGACCTGCGCGATGAACTCCTTGAGGCCGCCGAAACCTCGCGCATCGATGACCCCGTCCGCCTTTATCTGATGGAAATGGGCAAGGTGCCGCTTCTCACCCGCGAGGAAGAAGTGGCCCTGGCCAAGCAGATTGAAAAAGGCCGCCACGAAATCACCAATGCCATCGCCCGCGCTACCGTCACGGCGGTGGAACTGCGCAAAATTTACCAGCGCCTCGAAAGCGGACAGACAAACCTCAACGACATCCTGCGCACCAACGTGGATGAAAACGATCCCGAGGAGCGCCAGCGTGTGGTCAAGCACGTTCAGGACAACCTGAACGCGATTTTCTCGGAATTCGACGTGATCAGCGAGAAACTCGACATCCTTGGCGATCCTTCGCTCCAGGCGGAGGAACGCGAGGAATTGACGTCCGACATCGAAAAACGCCGCGAGGCGATTTTCCAGTCGCTGCTGCACATCGACCTCAATTTTTCCATTATCGAGCAGATCGCCGCCAACATCCGTTCGATCTTCGAGCGCATCGACCTGGCCCAGCGCCAGATTCAAAAAACCCTTCTCGATCTTTTGATTTCGCAAGACGATCTGCGGCGCATCGTCCGCAAAACCAAGCGCAATTCGCCCGAGGCGCGTTCGCTCCAGCGCAAATACGGACGCACGCTTGATGACTTCATCCGCATGGACAAAGACGTTCGCATGGCGGAAAAAACCATCAAGCGCCTCGAAAAAGAAGCAGGCAACACCTACGAAGAACTCAAGATCGTGGTGGACCGCATCAACAAGGGCGAAAAAGAAGCGCATCAGGCCAAGATGAAGGTCGTCGAAGCCAACCTGCGCCTCGTGGTGTCGATCGCCAAGAAATACACCAACCGCGGCCTCCAGTTCCTCGACCTCATTCAGGAAGGCAACATCGGCCTGATGCGCGCCGTGGACAAATTCGAATATCAGCGCGGCTACAAGTTCTCGACCTACGCCACATGGTGGATTCGCCAGGCGGTGACGCGCGCCATAGCCGATCAAGCGCGAACGATCCGCATCCCGGTGCACATGATCGAGACTATTAATAAGTTGTCTCGCGTGTCGCGCTATCTCGTGCAGGAACTCGGACGCGAACCGACGCCCGAAGAGATCGCCGAGAAGATGGGAATGCCGGTCGAGAAAATCCGCCGCGTGTTCAAAATCGCCCAGCAGCCTATCTCGCTCGAAACGCCTATCGGCGAAGATGGTGACAGCCATTTCGGCGATTTCATCGAGGATCAGGATGCCGTTTCGCCCGTCCAGGCCACGCACCAGAAACTCATGCAGGAGAAAATCGAGGAAGTGCTCTCGACCCTCTCCGAACGCGAGCAAAAGGTGCTTCGGCTGCGGTTTGGCATCGGCGGCTCGAACTTCCCGCGAACACTCGAAGAGGTCGGAACGATCTTCAACGTGACGCGCGAGCGCGTGCGCCAGATCGAAACCAAGGCGCTCAACAAGCTGCGCCACCCGAGCCGCCGCGTGAAATTGATCGAATTCATGGATTGATTCAGTCAAATGCGGAGGGGTGCGGCGGCGCGAAACCGTTGAAAATACGCCAGAAAGACGCAAGCGCTTACGCCGCGACCGCAATCGCTTTCAGGTTCTTAGCCAGGGCAGTCGAGGTTCAACCCGATTGCCCTGTTTTTATTCTGGAGATTGCCTGAGAGTATCTGGAACGTGTTTCGCGGCAATGCAAGCGGTTACAGAAGGAGCGAAGTTTTCAAACTCCCCCGCTTTTGCTCCTCTGAAACGCATGTCAATCTGCCCAGCCGGTATGGCAAATCATTCGTGACAGCCACATTGCGCCCAAATTTAACCGTTAAATCACGTCTCGAACGAAACCGCTTTCATTTTCTTGCCTTTTTCCTCTCTTTCTTGCTTGCGTTTGCCTGCCCTCTGCCCTATAGCTCACTCCCGAAGAGGGAGAATCCCATCTTTTTGGGACATTCCGCCAAACGGGGTGTGGCACATGCAAAAGAAAGCATTTACACTCATCGAACTCCTGATCGTAGTGGCAATCATCGCCATCCTGGCGGCGATTGCGATCCCGAACTTCCTCGAGGCCCAGACCCGCTCGAAGGTCTCACGGACGAAGGCAGACATGCGTTCGCTCAAACTGTCGCTGGAAGCCTACCGCGTGGACAACAACACCTACCCGGAAGGACGCGACTGCAACAACCTATGGATGGCCGGCTATCCCGAAGGAGCCGTTCAATACCGGCTCGTTTTGCTCACAACTCCAATTGCCTACATCACTTCCCTTCCCGATGATGTATTCCTTACGTTGTCAAATCAAACAGTCGCCTGCGACAAGGAAGGCTCCTTCAAGTATCTCTTGCGCAAATATCATACCGTGGTTTTTGGTGCAAACAAAGATGCGTATTGGGTACTGGGTGGCGGGGCACCAGGAAATTTCACCAACTCGCGTGATCCTAATTGGGTCTATTGGACCCCTGGCCTCAATCCTGAGTGGATCATTTTTTCCGAGGGTCCACAACGTTTGGACAGACTCAGTGCGGATGTTCAGAACTGCAATGCCATTCCATATGATCCGACGAATGGAACGATGAGCTACGGCGAAATCGTAACCTACGGGCCATAGTGGTTTGGGGGGAAAGGCAGCCTGGCGCGGATAGTTTGGGGGCGCAATTCGCCAGGATTCTTGCCTTTCATCACAACACTCGCCCCAGCGATGGATTCGGGCGGCAGTTTGAAAAAACTGCCGCCCGGTCTGCTTTACTCCTAATGATTTTCCGCCGGACGCCGTCTGGCAGTTTTTGAATTTTCACACAAAGGCACGAAGACACAAAGAAGCCTCAGTGACTTCATATCTTTGTGCCCTTGTGCCTTTGTGTGAAAATTACGGGGCTGTATTCCAAAATGCTGGGAAAGCAAATCAGCGTGGCGGACGCGGCGGGCGGCGCAGTTCGCAGCGGTGGCGCCACAACATGCGAAATGTCTCCACCACTGTGGTTCCCAATTGGAGTTTGCTGCGACCCTGTTTGCGGTCGTATCGCAGCACAAAAGGAACCTCGCGGATGGTGGGCTGCAGGGTGGCCAGATGCACCAGGAGTTCGTCTGTGCAGGCGAATCCGCGCCGCGTAATCAGGCCGTCGCCATAGCGCTCGAACGCTTGGCGGACCAGTCCCGCCCGGTAAGCGCGAAATCCACAGGTGTAGTCGCGAACACCAGGCAGTCCGAGCGCGACGCGGAACACAACCATAGCGCCCAGGCTGAGAATCTGGCGGCGTAGCGGCACGCCCACCTGCCGGCTGCCGCGGCGGTAGCGCGAGGCAATGACAATATCCGCCTTTTCATCGCGCATCAGGCGAATCATGCGAGGAATAGCGCTGGGCGGATGTGTGTTGTCGGCGTCCATGCCCACAAAAATGTCGTCGTCGCGGGCGAGTTCCACGGCGCGGCGCAGCCCCGATTTTATCGCTTCGCCCAAGCCGCGATTTTTAGGATGAACGACAATATCGAGCGGCATTCGCGCGGCGTGCTGCTCTAAAACGGCGCGTGTGCCGTCTCGGCTGCCGTCGTCCACAACGATAATCCGCCCCTGTCCGCTTCCAAGCCGTTTGAAAAGGCGGTCGAACGAATCCAGCAGCGGCGGAAGGCTGCGCTCTTCGTTATAGGCGGGGAGAATGGCAAAAATCCGAGACACGGCGGCCTCAAAAGGCGGGAGGCAAAGAGAATGCCGGGCGAAAAACCCTGTGCCATCACGCACGAACATGCGCGCGGCTGCGCGAAAACACCCGGCTCAGGGAACCGGTTCGGCACTTTCCCGTTCACCGGGGCCGGACGCAAGGCGGAAGTGCAGGACGGAAAAAGAATTCACCACAAAGGCACAAAGACACGAAGAAATGCGAAGAGAATTCCTTGCCAAACCGCAGGTTGTCTTCTTTGTGTCTTCGTGTCTTTGTGGTGCGGCCCCCTAGTATTTATATTTGCTGCCGCCGACGAATTCGCGCATGAGCGAATCTTCCGGGATGGCGGACTCGTCGCGAATTTCCTCGACTGAACCAAGCAGATCGTAAATCCGGCTGGCGCGGATGAAGGCGTCGAAACGCTTTGGCTCGTTCTCGAACGCCCGCAGGATTTCGTCGCGGTATTTATACAGATATTTCTTATGGACGGTGAGTTCGTATGGCAGCGAGCCGTTAAAGATATAATCGACATTTTTGATAAAGGGGACAATGTATTTCATTTCGCTGCGGCGGACATAATGCCAATGCCCGACGGTCTGAACTGGCATATAGTGGCGGTGCCAGCTGTCGCGTACCATGCGCCGAAGCAGACGGATGTCCGTCCAGCGGACGAATTCCTTCTGCGCGTTTTTGATCTGGCAGTAGGTCTCGATGAAGAACTTGAACTTGAACGAATCCGGCACGCTTTCGGTAAGCGGTTTGTAGAGGCCGTGAAGGCTGTCGATCAGGAGGATTTGATTGGGTTCGAGTTTGAACGGAACGCCTTCGGGTTCGCGCTTGCCGGTTTTGAAGTTATAGATGGGATGGTGAATGGTTTTTCCGGCCATCAGCTGGCCGAGATGCTCGTTGATGAGCGGGATGTCGAGCGCGGCCGGACGCTCGAAATCGTAGTCGCCAAACTGGTCCTGGGGATGGGTTTGGAGATCGTGGAAGTAGTTGTCGAGATTGAGGGCGACGACGCTAAGGTCGTGGCGGCGCAGGCGCTCGTCGATTTTCATCGTTGTGGTCGTTTTGCCGGAGCTCGACGGCCCCGCGATGATAATCATGCGGATTTCATTGCGGCGTTTGAGGATTCGCTCCGCCACGGCATCGACATCGCGGTGGTATTTTGCCTCTGCCTCGTGGATGAGCTGCGCCATCGAATTGTCGCGCACCTTCTGGTTCAGCTTCTCAATCGTATCGCAGCCGTTGTCCACATTCCACGCATAAATCTGCCATAAAATCTTGTAAGGGATCGTATCGTTGACGACGATTTGCGCCTCTTTTTCTTCGCGCTGGCGGGCGTGTTCCTGGCGGTATTCGGCGTAAGAGCGGGCGGTTTTGTTGTGGCCAAGCTTTTCAAGCGTGTCCACGACCGCATCCTGAACGTCCTCGACCGTGGGCGGATCGTCGTCGGAAAAGTTGTGATTCAGCGACTCGACCACTTCGCCGGACACGCGCCGGGCCAGTTCGCGGTCTTCGCCGCCTACGCTGAGCGCCGCCTTGAATATCGCGTTGGCGATCCGTTCCTGATCGAATGCCACAGTCATTCCGTTGCGTTTGACGACTTTGGTCAGTTGATTCGGCATGGCTATTCCTTCCGCCAGTTTATGAACTCCCTCCGCATCCAATCTATGTATAACAACCTCATTGCGGCTCGCAATCTCCATTTGCGCTGCCCAGATTGGCGCTTCAGGACAATTCAGTAAACCCTCTATGATTAGCAGGGATTGGAGGATATAGCGTTCTCTTCTTCAGGCCCAACGGG
>CAYUNT010000064.1:0-20603 GCA_964446285.1 uncultured Candidatus Sumerlaeota bacterium
TCCGCCGCGCGGGCGCAGATCGCGGTTGGGCCTGAAGAAAAGAACGCTATATCCTCCAATCCCTGCTAATCATAGAAGGGTTACGGAATTGTCCTGGCCGAAGAGCCGCGCGAATACGGAATTGGTTTGACGCTGGGCATCGTTGCGGAATCGGGATTGCCCGGCGCGGGCGAGTTTTTTTATATCTCCGCGGCGTGAGGATGTTTATTCCTTCGTTGCGCCGCCGGGATTGTGCTGTGCGGCGCATCAGGCAAATACCATTCATCAGGCAAATCCTGGCTGAGTCTATCTGCTCAAAGGTCAAAGAAAGGCATCTACTATGTCCGCATCGTGCTGCTCAGGTTCATGTTCGGGGTCCGCATCGTCGCCGGATCAAAAATCCCTCCGTTTGAAGGCGCGCGAAGAGTTGCAGGCGGCTTCGACTTCCGCCTCTGGCGCCGCCGCCGCCCTCCCTCCCCGCCGCGCGTTTGTGGGTCTGGATGGATTCGTGGACGAAATCATCCATGTCGTAGATCGTCGCGAGGATTTTGATCGCTATACGCGCCTATCCACGATGGCCGCTTATGCGGAGCGTCTGGCCAAGGCGGCCGGCAAATCCACGAACATCGAATGGGTGGTGCAGCAGATTAAAATCGGCGGCAACGGCCCTCTAATGGCGCAAGCGCTCGGACGGCTGGGCAACCGCATCACTTACGCGGGCAATGTCGGCTGGCCGGATGTGCATCCGGTGTTTCAGGCGCTGCGCGAATACGGTGAAGTCATCACGCTGGCCATCCCGGGCCACACAGACGCCGTCGAGTTCGAGGACGGCAAGATCATGCACGGGAAACTGGACATGATGAAGGAAATCACCTGGGAACGCCTGGTCGAGTGCGCGGGCGGCGAGGAGAAGGTGCGGGCGATCCTGGCCGAGTCGGATTTGCTGGCGCTGACAAACTGGACGATGGTGCCTTTCGCAAATAAAATTTACGAAAACCTGATGGCAATGGCGGCGGAAATCTGCCGGGGCGCAAAATCAGCGAATGCGGCAAAACCGTCGCTGGTGTTCTTCGACCTTGCGGACCCGGAGAAGCGCACGCGCGAGGACTTGGCGGGAATCCTGCGCCTGCTCGGGCGTTTTTCTGCGGAAGGACGCCACGTGATCCTCGGCCTGAATCACAAGGAGGCCGGGCAGGCGGCGGCGGTGCTTGGCGCAGGGAATGCGCCGATGGAAAATGCGCCCGAGCCGTTGCAGACACTCGCTGCAATTATTCGCGAACGTTCGGGAATCACGGAAGTGGTGGTGCATCCGCGCGAACGGGCGGCGGCGGCCACGGCGGCTGGCACATGGTGCGCCGAGGGGCCGTTCACGCCCAATCCGCGACTTTCGACGGGCGCAGGCGATCATTTCAACGGCGGTTATTGCCACGGGCGTCTGCGCGGCCTCGCGCCGCAATTGGCGCTGGTATCGGGCACGGCCACATCGGGTTTTTACGTGCGAAACGGGCGCGGACCCTCGGCGAAAGACATTGATGAGTTTCTGCGCCGCTGGGCCGCGGGCGAATCGCTGGATTTTTGAACTGGCGATTTTCTTCCTGGCGCAAGGAAATTCACTATTCGAAGCGGCACAAACTCGTCACGGCACAGGCGCTGGGCGTTGAGGCGTTTTGCGGGCGGAAGAAGATTGAGGAAGCACAGCCACAGGGCGAGCGGCGCGGCCTGAAGCACAAGGCGGTCGAGACTGACGGCGATATGAGGCGTCGGGTCCGGCCAGGGATCGAAAAGGAAGCTGACGGCGACCAGTCCGCCCCAGGCGGCGACAAGGCCGGCAAGGCGGCGCTGCGAGGCGTCCCACGCCGGGCGGTTCCAAAGCGCGATCCACGCAAACACCCACCATAAAACACCCCAGCGCGTTATGCGAAGGAACAGTTCGATAGGAAGATGAGCCACGACGGCATTCAGGCGGCGGGCCGTCATGCCCCACGGCTGCCGCAGGGCGCCTTCGGCGTAGTATTCCGAAAACGTATGCGGGAAAATTCTGGACATCAAAAACCAAGGCAGCATCAGCAAAAACACTACAGCAAGCAGGGCGGCCGCCGGAGCGAATGCAGCCATCCATCGGCGCGCGCGGATTTTCCAAGCGGATGATGCAACTCCACCTTCTCGAATGGAGGACGGCCAGGCGGCAAGCAAGCCCAAGCCCGCCGCCCAGAACAGCCCTTCGCGTTTGCAGCCGACGATCAGGGCCAGAAGCAGCGCCAGCGGAAGCCATTCGCCGCCAGACGCAAAGAGACGGCGGCGCTTGTTTCCCCGATCCATTGCCACACACGCGGCGGCCAGAATCAGCAAGGCCAGTGGCGCGTCGCGATAGCCAGACACCGCGCCGGTGTCGTTGTAATCCGTAAGCGCGGGCAGCAAAATCAGAAGCGCGCACGCGCTCCAGGCGGCCGCCGCGCCGCGATGCCGCGCCATGAATCCTCCGGCCACGCCCAGGCACGCCGCCGCCCAGAACAGCAGAAATATCTTCATGCAAAATTCGGAATACTCCCCCGCCGCCCGGCACAAACCTGCCTCGACCGCGTTGACCAGCAGCGGATAATTCCGGCTGAAATGCAGGCGATCAGACGCAAGGAAATCCGCCGTGCGAACCGAACCTTCATGCCAGAGAATTTGCGTTTTCAGATACCAGAATGACAAAGGGTCCCAGCCAACGACGGGCAATCCAAGCGCCTGGCGCGCTAAAAATATAAACGCCAGTCCGCAAAGGACCATGAAAATCCATAAAACGGGGGAAGCGGGAACCGCTCTGTATGCCGCCTTCCAGAGCGAACGCCCTTTTGTTGCCGGTGAAGTTTTTTGGGGCGAGCCGCGCAGCGATGTGAACAACAATGCGAAAATCCATAGACCCAGCGCCGCCGCCCCCCAAACCGCCCAGAAAACGCCATTCAACGGGATTGCGAACCAGAGCGCAGCCTGGGCAGCCACGCCCGTCGCCGCCGTTCCCACGAGGAATCCCAGGGCAGCGGTCTCCGCGCGCGAGCGGACGGCGGGAGAATCGCTCTCTTCCGCCATGCCTTTGCTTGCTGGCTTGCGTATTTGCACGAGGCCCCTCCGCGCCTCAAAAAGCCTCAGCAAAGCCCAGCCAAAGCCCGTGATCAGGATTAATGCCGCCAATTCGCGCAAGAGGATCATCGCGGATTGCGCCTCCCGCGCGCGGATGCGGATGGCGGACAATTGCTGGCCGCGGCGCCTTTTTGATCGCGCGCCGCCTTGGGATAGCGCAGCAAAATGCCATATCCCGTCGGATCGCCTTTGGGACGGTAGATCAGAAGCCAGTCGTCGCCCCGCTGGCGAATGCGATCCCAAAACGCAGGCGATTCCTCGTAAAAATTCGGCGGGAAATACGACGTCGGCGAGAAGATTTTGCGGGGATACAGGTAATAGTTCAAAAACACCCCCGCCACGCCCGGATCGGTCAGAAGAAAGACGCGGTCGTCCGGCGCAATGCGCGTCTGCAAACGCCGCGCGGCTAATATGTCGCGATCCACAAACTCCGCGCGGATGCGATCGGGCGTTTCGGGAATGGGAGACCAGAATTCCTCACTCAACCAAGCGGATCGCGCCGTCAGAAACGCCGCGCCCAGGCACAACTGAATCACAAACAATCCGACGCCAACCGGGGAAAGCGCGGACAAAGCGAATGGCGTGTGCGGGCCTGGTGTGGATGACGCGGTTTCGGCGGCAGGCGCGGCAGGCGCGGCGGATGATGCAGAGGCGTGAGACAGTGGAGAATTCGCGTTGGATTTGCCTCGGGCCGGGCGCAGCGGCGCATAGCGCAAAAGCAAGGCGGCGCCAAGCATTCCGAGTGTCCACCAGCGCAAATGCTCGAAATATATATCCGCCTCGCGCGCCGTAGTGGCGATTCGCACGGCGCCGTGTCCGAGGCAGAGTTCAAGCGCCTTGCGCGAGGCAGGATTTTCCAAAACGGCAATCGCGAAGGCTAATCCTGCGCAGGCGAGCAAAAGCGTCCAGAAAACCCTTTCGCGCCAGTATCGGGGGAGAGGATCTGGAAGCGGAGAAACGCGTATTTTATGCTTCTGTTTTTTTTTCATCGGGTTGCATCCATGCGCTTGCACGCGCTCGATGCCTGGAAATAACGCGAAGGGCGTGGCAGAATCGGATTGCCGCGCTGGGAGGGATGCTTGTAAGAGCCGGACGGGGTGTCAAGGCGCTCCTTGAATGACGCGCTCACGTCGCGAAGGCGGCGCGCAATTGAATGAGGTGAAATCCTATCGCCGGAGCGGAATTCCGACGGATCGGCTTGCGTAAAAACACGCGCATTGGCCTCGTTCCCTTGAGCAATGTCAAGGGAGAGTCACTTGCGCATTTGTTGCGGAAGGTTTGCTCCTGGGCCGCGCTGGCCCCTCTGGGCGTGTTTATGGCGCTTGTGGCGGCGGCTCCCGAGCGGGCGCGCGCCGAGGAACACCCCATCTCGCCCTGGTCCACTCCCGAAGAACTGCGCAATTTCCCTGTTGTCCGCGAAATCGACGTGCGGGGGCTGGATACGCTCAGCACGCCCACGATTCTCGGCAAACTCGAAACGCAAGTGGGGCGCCCCTTCGACCTCGAGGCCTTCCGCCGCGACATGGACACGCTGGCGGCGATCGGTCCGCTCGAGGTGATTCGGCAGGCCGCGCGTTACGAACTCCTCGATGGCGGCAGCGCTATCCGAGTCGTGCTCGAATTGCGCGAGAACCCGCGTGTGCGAAAAATCGTCATCGCAGGCAATGTGCGCTTCGAGGAAAAGAAACTCCGCCCTCTGATTATGCAAAAAGAAGGCGAGATTCTGCAAACGCGCTCGGAAGACAACATCCGCCGCGCCATTCAGAAATTCTACAGCGATGGCGGCTACCACCAGACGCGCGTCATCGTCCGGCGCATCGAAACCGGCCAGCCGCGCGAGGTCGATCTGGCTGTGTATATCGACGAGGGCGAACGGATTCGCATCGGCACGCTAATCCTGCGGGGCAACCGCTCGTTTCCGGGCTTGTGGATCAAGCCGCGCCTCATCAACCACGGCTCCTGGTGGTTTTTTCACAACTACTTCGACGAAGAGCTATTCCAAACGGATTTGGAGACGGTGCGGGCATTTTACGTGGATCACGGCTTCCTCGAAGTGAAGGTGCGCCAGGGAACGCCCGAGGCCCCGCCCGGCAAAGGGCGCATCAATCCGGTGATCGAGATCGAAGAAGGGCGGCAATTCCGCGTCGAGGCGGTCGAGGTGCGCGGGCACACGCTCTTCACAACGGATGAGGTTCAGCGCCCGTTCAAGCGCCTGATCGCGAAATCCTACGACGGCGACCGCCTGCGCAAGGCGCTCGATGATCTGCGCGAGATTTACGGAAACGAAGGCTACATCGACCTCGAAACCGACGTCCGCACAGAAATTCAAAGCGAAAAGGGGACCGTGCGCCTTGTGGTGTCGTTGAAAGAGGGCGAGCTGATCTACGTGGGCGATGTGAAGGTCGATATTCGCGAGTTCAAATTGGAGGAAAAGCCCAATTGGATCGAACGATTCACGATGTGGATCGCGCCCAAGACCAAGGACGATACCGTTCGGCGCGAGGTTCGGCTGAAACCAGGCCAAACCTACCGGCGCTTCGAGGAAGTGCGCACCGAAGAACGTTTGCGGCGCTTAAATATATTCGAGAAAGTGAATATCCGCCGCGAACCCACCGAAGACCCGCGCGTTCACAACGCCGTCATCGAGGCCGAAGAGGCTCCAGAGGCCGGCTACCTGACCGCGATGGTGGGCTACGGCGACGTGACCGGTCCGGCAGTGACGGTCGGCCTCGTAGCCCCCAACATCGGCGGCGAGGCGAATGTGTTCCGCGCGTCGGCCACTGTCGGGCGCGAAACCCGCCGCTATGGCGTGCGGTATTTCGAACGCTATTTGGGCTCGAGCGATACATCGCTCGAAACAGCGCTTTACCGCAACGAAGACCGCTTTGTCGGCTATCGCCAGCGTTTGTATGGCGCATCCACCGAGGCGGGCAAACCGCTCGGCGAATATCTGAAGTTATATTTGCGCCTGCGCTTGGAAGACGTCAAATTCACACACCGCAAAGCCAGCCGCCACGAGCCGCTGAAGCCCTATCAGACGGTTGCCGTGCGCACGATGCTCGATTACGATCGCCGCGACAGCGATCGCTGGCCCACGCGCGGATTCCGTGTGGCGGGCGGCGTCGAAGGCGGATACGCGGACGGCACACTCGTGAAATTCCTGCATTCGTTCGGCTATTACAAGACCGTAACGGGCGACCTGATTTACGCCTACGAACACGATTTTGGGCTGCTCCCCTACCGCGCCAGCCGCGTGGGCATCACCGAGCGGTTTTTCATGGGCGGAACGAACGACTTGCGCGGATTTTCCTATCGCGGCGCGGGTCCGGTGGACAGCGGATACAAACGCCTGCGTGTCGGCGGTTCGACGAAGTTTGTGCAGCGCAACGAAATGCGATTCCCGATCTTTGGCGCGCTCAAGGGTCGCGTGTTCCTCGACGACGGATTCCTCGATGCCAAGCCGTTCAATTTCCGCAATCCTCGCGCATCAACAGGCGCCGGATTCCTGATGGATTTGCGCCTGCTGCAAGTGGAGGTTGATTTTGCGCGGGCGATTCTGCGCGAAAGAACCGACTCGCAACGCCTCATCCATTTCCGCATCGCATCGGGGTTCTAGGCGCCAGGATCAATACAGAATCCATGCTCCGTTTAGTGCGGGGGAGGAGGCGGGGGTGATGCGCATAGCGTCGGCCACTACATAAATCCCCGCGCCGGTCCATGCCGCATCAGACACCTGGATGCGCGCCGCGCCCGATGTGAATGTGAACGTCCCAAGCGTCTGCCAGCCATCGCCCCGAAAATTCTGGCTGGCCAAAATACGTTCGCCCTCCGAGGGAGCGGCGTCGTGCCAGACGCGATACTCGGCGTTTTCGGCGTAATTGTTGTCGTTGATCCAGAATTCCACAGTGTATTTTCCGGCGGGAATTCCGGTGAAATTCCACCTGGCGATATTTGTGCCGGTTCCAGGCGCGTGATAACGCTTGTTGGTCCCATAGGGAACGCCCTGGGTGCTTAGCGACCAAAGACCGGTCATGGAAAATCCCGGTTCGTCATTATCAATTATGAACTGCGCCGCGCCGCCGGGAATCTGATAAAGGTGGATGTCGTCGAGGTTCCATCCCGTATAGTTCACGTCGCCGCTCGTGGGTCCCATCGCCCAGCGGATGAAGACGCGAGGCCGAAAATCCGCGTATTTCGAGATGTCGAATTCCTGAACGGACCATGCGGAATCAGTCAGGTTGCCGGTTGGGTTTTGCCAGATCGGATACCATAGAGCGCCATCGTTCGAGACTTCGACAGCAGCTTGGTCGCTTGTATTGGCCTCCACATTGAGCCACCGCGCGAAAGACACCAGAGTGGCATGGCCGCGCGAGGCGTTGATGGCGGGCGAGATGAGATACTGTGGCGCGGCGAGACCAGATTCATACGGGCCGGCCAGATTGTAGCCATAGACGTTCGCGCCCGTGAAACCCGTGGTGGGATCGGGATTTCCGGCGTCGCCCCCGGCTCCCTGCGGCGCTCCACACGCCCCTCCCCCCTGCGCCGTCCAGCCAGGATTGTGATCGAGAAGTTCCTCGAAGATGACGACATGCGCATCCGCCGTGGCCGTTGCGACGACGGTGGAAGGCCCCGTGCCGTCGAACGCGTCGAAGTAAGTGAAAGTGAGCGTATCGCCCGCGGCGGCCTGCAAAGCGCCATCGGCGGGCGCGGGCGGCCCGGACTGCAAAATGATGGAACCGGCAAAAGCGCCATGCCCGTCGGTCGTGGCGAGAGTTACCACTTCCGGCGTTTGCTCCGTGGCGCTCGATGCCTGAATGGTCACGGTGGGCGATCCGGCAAGATCATGATCCGTAAGCGAAATGTGAATCGTTTCGCCCATGCGGTAGATGGATTTATCGAGTCCGAGCATTCCGCCGCTGGTTCGCAGCACAAAATCCACCTGAATCACCTGCCCCGCCGCGAGTTCCACTTGGCGGCCATCCCTTCCATACATGTTTTTCGAGGCTTGGAGGGTTCGTGTGCCCGGCATCGCATCCACGATCGAATAGAAACCATCTCCCGAGGACAAATACGTATAAGAATCGCCGTCGATTTTAACGTAAGCGTCGGTGAGGGGATTGCCGTTCAGATCGCGCACATACCCGACGATGATTCCTGTCGTGGGATGCGTTTTCCACGGCATCTCGGGCACGGGCGCGGGTTCCGAGTAAGGGCCGTTCAGATAATCAGCAAAAGGCGTCGAAGTATAAGAAAAGATGCAATTACCAGGAGCGCCCTGGCGTCGCGTCTCATACACCTGCGCGATTTCGTCGCGAGCCGTTGTGCTTCCGGCATACACATGGCGTCCGCCGGTGTGATGCAGAAAATCCGCTAGCAGAACCTCGAAGGGATGCGCGGAGCCAATGTCCCAATATATCATCGGGAAAATGGCGTCCACAACATGGTTTTCCATCCACCCGAAGGAATCCTGATACCACGAATAATAGCTTTCGGTTCCGGTCCCCTGGTAACCGCCCGGTTCCTTTTTGCAGATGCCGAAAGGGGCGCAGGTGATTTTGACGTTAGGTTTCACTTGATTGACTGCGCCGTAAATGTTGCGCAGCTGGCGGGTGATTTGCGAACGCATCCAATCGCCCCATTCGAGGCCGTCCGGGTTGCCTTCGCCCTCAAAGCGCGCCTGCGAAATCGGGTCGTGCGAATACGACGAGGCAGGAGTGCGGATGCGGTCAAAATGCACGCCGTCCACATTATACTTCGTCACCACATAGAGAATGGCGCGGCGGGTCCAGGCTTCGGCGTCGGGAATTCCCGGAGCGAGCCAGACGTAACTATCCAGCTGTCCTGCGGGCTGGCCATCTTCTCCTGCAATCTGCCAGTTTGGCGAGGCACCCGTTTTTCCATATAAATTATAGACATGCTGCGGAACCGTCGGGTCCGGTGGGACGCTCGAAATCATTGTGTGCGTATTGATGTAGGCATGGAATTCCAGTCCTCGTGCGTGGGCTTCCTCGACGGCGAATGCCACGGGGTCCCAGCCGGGATCGTTCCAACTGAACTGCGGCGCCCAAGGTTCGTAGGGGTTGGGATACAGAGTGTCGCATTCTCCGCGAACCTGAAACAGGACAGCGTTGAAATTGTTGTCCTTCAAGGTTTGCATCATGGTTTGGATGCGGGCGCGGCAGGTGGCTTCATTGCTGCTGGGCCATTCGAAGCGCGAAATCCAGCAGGCGCGCATCTCCGGATCGGCGGCATGGACCAGTGACGATCCCAACGCAAGAATCCCCGCAAGCAGAGCAATTTGTTTCATAGCGCGAATCCTTTCAATCTACCAGAGACATTGTGTGACAATTGATGATTGGAAAAATGACAGGACCAAGAAATCAATAGGGTCTGCAATGGGCTGTGCAAACAGCCTTCTTATGTCCACAAAAAAGTCTTTCATTCACGCGACTGAAAAACCAGCCCAACTTGCATGGGGGCAAGACTGGCAGGCGCAGATCAGAATAGCGCGCCGCAAACGCCAGAAAAGAAAATGGCCCAGAGCGTTGTTTCAATCGCCCCGGGCCGCTTCTGAGTCTTGCTTTTGGCGTTCCGATAAGGCTTTGATCCCCTACTGCATTTTCAAGTTGAAACCGTGATCTTCAGAAGGAGAAGGACCGCCGTTCAGGCCACAGCGGCGGATTTGGACTGCGTAATTTTGGCCCAGGCAATGTCCGCAATGATGCGGTCAAGCGGTTCGGAGAAGCAGGTCCAGGCAGGCGCGGGAGCCGCCTTAGGATCGCGCGCCGCGCCCAGCCGCGAAATGAGCCACGGTCCGAGACTGCGTCCCGACTGCGCATAGCGGCCCGAGAACACGATTTTCTCCAGTCCGCCCATTGCTGCCACGCCCATTCCGCAGGCGAGCAGAATCCGGTAGCGCAGAAGGTCGCGCGCGAATTGCAAGTCGGGATCAGAGGATTCGAGCAGCCGGCCCAGGCGAACGTGCCGCCCCGCGACGCCCGACACGCCGCTGCGGCGCGTAAGGGCTTCGTTAATCTGCTCCGGACCCCAGCCGAGTTTTTCAGAAAGTATCAAGACGATGCTTGGATCGATTTCGCCGCAAATCCTCTCGCCCGGCAGGCCTTCAAGCGGGGTAACGCCGCTTGTGACCATCACGGGCTTTCCACTGATGACCGCGGCGAGTTCGGGGCGCGGCTCGAGGCAGATCGAAATGGCGCGGAACGGACCTTGCGCCGGTCCGGCCGTGTCCGTGCGTGCCGACGCGAACCGGCAAGCCGCCTCATGATACAGGCCGTGATAGCCAAAACGCCGCAGGTCTCCGCATCCAAGCGATTGCGCATCGACGGCGTAGCGATGTTCACGCGGAGGAAGCGCTGTGAAGAACGACGTATCGAAAACGACGGCGATGGGCAGCCGGGGGAAAATGCGCCGGGCCGCTCGAAGCAGGTTCACAATCCCCGGCTGATGCAAAGGGGCATGAGGCGCGAGGAGGTTCATGCGCTCCAAAATGTCGTCCGTCACAAGAACCGGACCTGAGAATTCCTCGCCGCCAAACGGGGCGCGGACCGCCAGAGCGTTCGGAGCCTCGCCTCCCGCCGCCTCCGCGCACCGGGTGAATGCCTGATGAAGCGCCCATTCCGAGGCTTCGTTATCTTCGCCGATTCCGCGATAATCTTCCAAGCGCCCGTGCGCAATCGACATAGAATGGCCGGAGACAAAGCCGGCATAGCCTAGCGTCCGGATGCCAGGACGCAATACCATGAGATTCATTGGGAAACTCCTTTTGCAGCCGCTGCATTGACTTCCACTATTTTCGCTCTTCCCGCGCTGCTTGTTTGCGCGGTGTCCAGCGCCGCTTTGCCTGCGCCGGCCGCAGTGGCGTTGCCGGTCTCGCGGACGCATTGGCGCGCAATGGCCAGTTCTTCGTTTGTGTCGATGACCAGGATGCGTGTGCGGCTGCGCGGCGTTGCCACGTCGGCCGGGCGTTTGGACACGGCATTGTTCAGCGCCTGGTCGATTTCAAGTCCGAACCACTCCATTCCCGCGCAAGCCGCGTGGCGCACAGGCGCGGAGGTTTCGCCGATTGTGTCTGTGAAAATCACAGCATGAACGCGTCCGGCAATGGCCAGATATGCCCCGAGATACTTGCGAATCCGCCACAGATACACCTGCGCGGTGACGTCGAGGCGCGGTTCGGGGTTGTCCGTGCGCGAAAGCGCCGAAAGGACGTCGCGGATGTCCGCCGACACGCCCGAAAGCCCCAGCACGCCGCTGCGTTTGTTGAGCAGCGCCTCCACCTTTCCCCTGTCGCCCTCCGTGCGCGCCAAAAGCCGCATCGCCACGGCCGGATCGAGATCGCCGCAGCGCGTGCTCATCACCAAGCCCTGAAGCGGCGAATATCCCATTGTGTTGTCGATGGATTTGCCGCCCACGATGGCGCACAAACTCGCGCCGCCGCTGCCGAGGTGGCAGCTGATCGCATTCAATTTATCGAATGGCATATCGAGCAGCCGCGCCGCTTCCTGCGCGACAAAATGGTGGCTTGTGCCGTGAAATCCGTATTTGCGAATGCCTAGGCGGGCGGACAAATCGCGCGGCAGGGCGTATCCGCGCGCGTATTCGGGGATGGTCGCATGAAACCCGGTGTCGAACACCGCCACCTGGGGAATTTCCGGGTGAAGTTTGCGGCAGGCTTCGAGCAGCGCCACCGCGGGAGGATTGTGCAAAGGCGCCAGCGGGCTGATTTCCTTCAAGGCTGCCAGCGAGGCGTCGTCCATCAGCGCCGATCCGCTGAACACCGCTCCGCCATGAACCATGCGATGCCCCATGACGGAGGGCATTTCGGGCGAATCGCGAAGGAGCAGTTCCATCACGCGCTCGAATGCAACGGCGTGGCTCGGCATGTCGGCCTGGTGGATTTCCTCTTTGCCATTAACCTTGTGGATGATGCGCGCTGGTTCGGCCGTTTTCGGGCCTACTCGCTGCGCTTCGCCCCCCGAGAGCACACGCTCGGAGGGCATTTCGATCAGTTTGTATTTCAGCGACGAACTGCCGCAGTTGAACACGAGAACACGCATTGAGATAAACCTCCGAATCTGGAAACAGAATCATGCACGGGAAATGGACACGACTCCCAAGACTCGCGCAATGAGAAGACGCCCCGAATGAGAAAACGCCCGGCGGCCGCCAGGTGGAGTCTTCCCATTTTTTGCGCTTAACCGTTTCATCTTGTTCGTCCTGTCGATATTTGCGCAAGGCGGCGGAAGACCCGGGCCGGGGGGTGCATGGCCAGATGGTCCGGTCTTCCGCCGCCCTCTTGATCAGCGGGTCAGATTTCGTCGTCGGCGTCGGCCCAGCCGAAGACCGGGATGCCTACCAGGGCCTGCGCGATGGCCGCCGTGCCGTAGGCCGCGCGCCCAAGGCTGGCGATCGAGACGTATTCGTTCGAGGCGTGCGCCACGGATTCATCGCCAGGGCCGAATCCGATGGTCGGGATTCCGAATTCCGTCGAAAGAACACTTCCTGCGGTGCCCATGCCCAGGCGGTCGAGCTGCCACTTGCCAGGATGCGCTTCGAGTCCGGCGGCGGAAAGAGCATGGCGGGCGCGTTCGAGCAGAGGGTGGAAAGGATCCGTGGACCAGGCGTTCGTGATGTGGCGAACCAGCGTGGTGCGCCCCGTATAGAGTTGCTGATGCTCCTCGCGAACGGCCACTTCCACCGCCACCGAGCCGGCCTGGCGCGCGGCCTGCGCCGCGTCGCGCTTCATCTGATGAATGACTTCCGTAGCGGTTTCCGAGGCGCGCAGGCGGCGAGCCACTCCCACCATCGCGCGCCGCGGAGACTGTTCCTCCGCAAACCGCGGTGAGTTGACCAGCAAACTGACCGGCGCCTGCTCTTCGGCTTCTGTGGGAGAAGAAGATTCAAATTCAGCGTAGATCGCCCGCGCCGCGTCGTCCACCTGGAAGGGGTTCGTCCCCTCGACGATCACGTCCATCTCCATCCAACCGTCGTGGCCGTAATAGAGATTCAGGTTGGTCGGCTCGCCAAGAACCACGAAGTCGGGCTTGAGGCCAAACTGGGGCAGCGTGCGTTCGATCAACGTGCGGACGCCAAGGCTGCGTCCGTTTTCCTCGGCCACTGTCGCGGCGACGACCAGGTTTCCGCGCAAGGGCAGGAGGCTGCGGCGCAACGCCGCTCCCGCGATGATCTGCGCGGCCAGGCCGCCTTTGCAGTCCGCGGCGCCAAGCCCCACGATGTTTCCGCCAACGATGGGCGCCGAGTGCGGCGATACTTCCCATCCCTCCGATTCCGGAAGAACGGTGTCCATGTGGCTGTTGAGCAGAACGGTCGGCTCGCCCTCATGTCCCAGGAAATACCCGATGACGTTGCCGGCTTCATCGCGATAGATCTTTTCGTATCCCAATTCGCGGAAGGCCCGCTCGACCAAATCCGCCACATCGCCCTCTTTCAAACTGGGACTGGGGGTCCGAATCAGTTCTTGGGTCAGAGCCGTCAGTTCCTTTTCGAGTCCGCGTGTTTTATTTTGGAGGATGCTATACATTTTAGGGTTCCTTTCCCTTTCTCAGTGTGGCCTTCGCGGCCACCCATGACCATTGCAGATACCGTGCCAAAAACACAGAGGACCGCAACTCTTGTATTATGAGCACTATGCGCTATTTTGCTTGACTGCGGAACCCGCTTTGCCTATTTCACAATGAGTTGGGGCGCATTTCATTTTGAAAGGCACCTTCATGAAAGCAAGCGAATTGAAATTAAATGAACTGATTGAATTCTCCGAAGGCATGGTCAGCCTCCACGGACGCCGCCTTGTTTTGCGCGACCTCCATGCCTATGCCCAATTCCGCAAGGACCTCATCGACACCCTTGGCTGGGACCAGACCCGCCGCATCATCACGCGCTACGGCCACTTCATGGGCCAGGCCGACGCCGCCGCCATGCGACGCATCTTCGAGTGGGACAGCGTGGCCGAATGGCTGCGGTGCGGCCCGCGCCTGCACGCGCTCGAAGGCGCGGCCCGCACGCTTTTGCGCCGCCTCGACTACGACGAGCCAACCGGGCGTTATCAGGCCGAAGTGGTTTGGCACGACTCGGGCGAGGCCGAGGCGCACCTGGCGGAAGTCGGCCCGGCGCCCGCGCCCATCTGCTGGATTCTCGCCGGATACGCCAGCGGGTATGCCTCGTTTTGCCTGGGCAAGCCCGTGTATTTCATCGAGCAAACCTGCCGGGCGCGGGGCGACGCCGTTTGCGCAGCCATCGGCAAGGACCTCGATTCCTGGGGCGCGGAAATTGCACCGCATTTGCCCTTTTTCCAGGCGGACGATATTCGCGGCAAGGTGGAAAAACTCTCTGCCGAATTGCGCCGCAAAACGCGCGAACTGGCCCGCCAGCGCCGCCAGATCGGGATGCTCGAAAGCCGCGCGGCGCCGTTTTTCCAGGAAGTCCACAGCGCGGCGTTCCGCAAGGTGATCGAACTGGCCGGGCGCATCGCGCCTTTCGACACCTCGATTCTGATTACGGGCGAGACGGGCGTCGGCAAAGAGGTGCTGGCGCGGTTCATCCACCAGCACTCGCGCCGCGCCTCGGGTCCGTTTTTGGGCGTCAACTGCGGCGCGCTGCCCGAAACGCTCCTCGAAAGCGAACTGTTCGGCCATGTGGCCGGGGCCTTTACGGGCGCGGTGCGCGATCGCGCCGGACTGTTCGAGCAAGCGGCGCGCGGAACCTTGTTCCTCGATGAAATTGGCGAGGTAAGCGGGGCGATGCAGACGAAACTCCTGCGCGTCTTGCAGGAGCGCGAAATCATGCGCGTGGGCGAAAGCAAACCCCGCAAAACCGACGTTCGCGTCATCGCCGCCACAAACCGGTCGTTGCCGCGCGAGATCGCCGAAGGGCGTTTTCGCGAGGATTTATTTTACCGCCTCGGGGTGGTTGAAATCGAAATTCCGCCGCTCCGCAGCCGCACGGACGACATCCTGCCGCTGGCGCGCTATTTTGTGGAAAAATTCTCGCGGGCGTTGAAACGGCCCGGACTTCGCCTGGACGCCGCCTGCCTCGATTTGCTCCAGGCCTATTCCTGGCCGGGCAACGTGCGCGAACTCGAAAACGCCATCGAGCGCGCCGCCGTGCTCAGCCCCGGCGACGCGATTTTGCCGGAAAACCTCCCGCCTTCCGTGCTCTCGTGCCGCTCGATGACCCGCGCAGGTGTTCTCGGACGCGATCCGCTCGATGTTCCGCTGGCCGATCTGGAGCGCGAACACATCCAGGCCGTCATGGAACGCACCGGCGGCAACCGCACGCAAGCCGCCCGCGCGCTGGGCATCAGCTCCGCGACGCTATGGCGCAAACTGCGGACGATGTAGGTGCCTGTTCAAAAAATCCTCGCCTTGGGAATCACAAGCGAGCGTATCCCGGCGGTGGGGCCTTTCGACGAAGGGAATGGATCCTGGTAGCGAACAGTTTGCGTGGCTTCGTCGAAATCGAGGATTTTCGCCGAAGCATTTGCGGAAGGATCAAGCGACACAACGTCCCCAGACGCCGTCGCGAGGAAAAGTCCACGCTCGGATTTCGCTCCCGGAACAAGGGTTGGGAAATACATGCCCGTCAACACAACCCTATTACCGGAAATGGGAAGGAAATCCAAACTCTGAAACATCTTCTTCAAAACCGGCTCAAATGTCCCCGTTTGGCGTGTCCAACGATAGATCTGGTCCGTTTTAGCGCAAAGAATCTCGCGATCCTGCGACCATCGTACCTTGACAGACCCGCCCCAAGCCATTGGGGCGACGATGTTGGTCATTTTGTCCGTCTTCAGGTTGAGCAGGACCAGCCGGAGGTCAAGTGTGGTTTGATCAACTTTCGGAGGTCGTTTGGCGTAGTCTGCTGGATGAGAGAGAAGAACCACTTCTGACGAGTCGAGGTTTGCCTCCAAAACATCGAAAAAGCGGTCTTGTGACCCCACCTCTCGAGCCTGGCCCGTTTTTGACGCCAGCAGAAGGCGATCTTTGACGTTGTTGTCCTTGTCCAGGCGGCGAATGAAAAAGAGGTGGCCCTCCGAAGTCTCCGCGCCATCCGCAACCTTCTCGCCTGAATCCAGGGGAGCAACTTGTTTCCCCGCCAGCCAGAGGCTTTTGCCTTTCGCGTCTTCTCGTTCTTCATAGGCGATCTTCGCCAGGGTCTTTGATCTTGCCTTCGGATTCTCCGGGATGAACTCCGTCGTGGAGCGGGCTTCCAAAGGCCGGGATTCATACCGGACTTTTCCCGTCGCCGGATCGAGAGAAAGCGGCCCCGTGACTACAACATCTGTCTCGACCGGGGTGGGTTCTTTACTCAGCGACTGAGCAACAAAAACACCCGTGACATAGGCGCCGCCGGAGACGACTGTGCCCGAAAAGGCCATGCTTCCATCCGGCAGAGGCAGAAAATCCTGAACATCCGCTTGGAATTTATATAGCAAGGCCAACTTCGCCGTGCGCCGATCCCATGAAGCGAGATAGATGTCATACGAATCACCCATCATCCCGTAGAGACCCACCTTCTCGCTGTCGGCGCTCCATCGTACGGCAAGACGTTCCCAGTCGTGAAGTTCGGCGATTTTCGTGATCGTTTTCGCGGCAAGGTCCAAACAAGATACCCAATGATCGCCCCTCTTGGGCGCTTGCGAATGAAGGAGAAACTCCCGCTCAGGCGGGGCGGTGGTCAACAATACCGCATCTCCCGCAGGAGCTGCGGCATAAAGCTGATGATAATGCCCGTCATTGACAAGAGTCCTCAGTTCTCCCGTGTTTCCGTCGTAGAAATAGACCTGATGGGTTAAAATATATCCACCAGGCTGGGAGTATGTAAGCAGCAAGACGCCTTTCGGCAAAACCAGATACTCGATAGCCGATTCATTGGGGGACGAAAAAACAGTCTTTCCTCCGATTTCCAGTTGCGTAGGCTCCGTTGGGACAGGCCACACGAGGGCCACCCTGCCCCAGGGAGAATCCTGCGCTTTGGCAAGCGTTCCGAAGACACGGTTTGCCTCTGGAACGGCCAGGATGAGGGACGTGCCCAGAAAAAAGGATATGGCCACCATCAATATCAAAGCGGAGCGCGAATGTGTGCGGAATGTCAGGCTCATGGCAAAGCCCTTTCTTGGCTTTTCGATTGGCGAAATAGCCTCGACGAGAAGCGCAGTCAAGGCTTGTGAACAACTTCGACGGAGGTCACAACACGCGTCCCCGGAGCGCAGGGCAGATTCTCCAGCCGGTCCGCCATTCGGTGGGATGAACCGCCAGATTCGCCGCCACGCATGTGAAAGGACGATTCCGGCAAATCATTTTCCGAAAAACCGTAAATGGAATTGTTCCGCCCGCTTATTGCCTCATCGCTGCTTTTCTCTTGCTCGCACCACTTATTTGCCCTTTCCTCGCTGTGCTTATGCAAAAGGAGGCTGCCCGCAATGCCGGTGCTCCGCCAACTCCCGCTCCCCGCTGATCCGCTGGCCGAATGGCTTGAAGCCGATGGTTTGGGTGGATATGCCTCCGGTTGTGCGCGGGGGCCGCGTTCGCGCCGATACCACGCGCTTCTTCTCTGTGCGCTCGCGCCGCCAACGGGACGCCATGTTCTGGTCAATGGATTCGATGCGTGGGTGCAGACCGCCGCCGGGCAATTCGCGATCTCAAGTCACCGATTCGCCGCAAGCGAAGGGCGTTCTGAAGGCGAAGAGCGTCCCGATGGCGCACGCCGTTTGGTATCCTTCACCTCAGAGCCGTGGCCGTTGTGGCGTTTCCGTCTCGAAGACGGCACGGAAATCGAGCAGGAGATTTTCGTCCCGCACGAAATCCCCGCTGTGGTTTTGCTCTGGCGGCGCGGGGAATCGCCGGGCGGCCCTGCCTATCTCACACTTCGTCCTCATCTGACCGGGCGCGATTATCACACGGTGGTCGGCCGTGATTCGCATCCGTTCCGCCTTGGCATGGAGTCCAACATCGTCACCCACGGAGTGACTTGGCGGCCCAGCGCATCGGGGCAGCCCGGCCATGCCCTCCCGCCAATCACCGCCCTTGCCAACGCCGCTTACCGCCACGATCCGCAGTGGATTTGCGGCGTGGAATATGAAATGGAGCGGCGGCGCGGATTGGATTACGTGGAAGACCTTGTTTCACCTGGCATTTTTGAGTGGAACCTGGGCGAATCCACCGCCTCGCTGATCCTCGTGGCGGACGGCCTGCCGGGTTCAGACGCCATCCGCCGCGACGCTCCCCCACTGGAGGAGGTCGAACGCCTTCGCCTGCGCGAATTCGAACGCCGCCGCGCCTTTTCCACTCCGATTCATCGCGCCGCCGATGCTTATTTTGTCCGCCGCGGACGCGGAAAAACCATCGTAGCCGGTTATCCGTGGTTCACCGACTGGGGACGCGACACGTTTATTGCCATGCGCGGGTTGTGCCTCGCCCAGAACCGCCTCGCCGATGCGCGCGCCATTCTTCTCGAATGGGCCGGAGCCATCTCGGAAGGCATGGTTCCAAACCGTTTTCCAGACACCGGCGAAACGCCCGAGTTCAATTCGGTGGATGCGTCGCTTTGGTATATTGTGGCCGCGCACGAGTATCTTCTGGCGGCCGCCAACCGCCCCAGCGCTCCTGAGCCTGATCCGGAAGAGTTCGAGTCCGACCGTCAGATTTTGCACGCGGCCATAGAGAAAATCCTCGCAGGCTATTCCGCCGGAACCCGCCACGGCATCCGCGCCGACAGCGACGGGCTTCTGGCTGCGGGCGCGCCGGGCACGCAACTCACCTGGATGGACGCGAAGGTGGGCGATTGGGTTGTGACGCCGCGCATCGGAAAGCCAGTCGAGATTCAGGCGCTTTGGATCAACGCCCTGCGCGTCGGAACGCAGATTTCAGCGCGCTGGGAAGACCTGCTGGCGCGGGCGCGCGAATCGTTTGCGGCGCGGTTTTGGAATGAGGAACGCGGGTGTTTATATGATGTTGTTGATGTGGATCATGTGGCGGGGCGCGTCGATCCTGCCATCCGGCCCAACCAGATTTTCGCTGTTGGAGGTTTGCCTTTCCCAGTCCTGCCGATATATTCCGATGAACGCGCCCGCCGCGTGGTCGATCTCGTTGAGGAGCGCCTGCTGACCCCGCTCGGACTGCGGTCGCTCGCTCCGCAAGAGCCGGGATATTGCCCGCATTACGACGGGGACATGCGTCATCGTGACGGCGCGTATCATCAAGGAACGGTGTGGCCGTGGTTGATCGGACCGTTTGTCGAAGCGTGGGTGCGCGTGCGCAGTTCGACGGCGGTGGCGCGCCGCCAGGCGCGTGAGCGATTTTTGCCGCCCCTGCGCGCGCATTTGCAATCCGCCGGCATTGGGCACATTTCGGAGGTCACAGACGCCGAGCCGCCCCACACGCCTTGCGGATGTCCATTTCAGGCGTGGTCGATGGGTGAATTCCTGCGACTCGAACATCGCGTTTTGCGCAAATCCGGACCGTGGCCGGACACCCAGCCCGGAAAGAAAGCCCAAATGTGGCCCAAGGAGGAGGAAATCAGATGAGCAGGCAAATCTCGGAAGAACGACAGGCTGCCTATTATGTTGGCATGGCGCTGACTGTTTTGGGGGTTCTCCTTTTCGTTTCGGTCTTTATCACAGGCGCAATGCATTTTGGCGATTTCAGCAATTTTGCATCCGATTCGCGTTCGAGCATGTTTCGCGCGCTCGCGGGCATGGCGTTGATCGCAATCGGCCAGGTGATTCGCGGAATCGGCGCGCGGGGATTGGCCGGTTCAGGCGTCGTCCTGGACCCGGAACGGGCCAGAGAGGAATTGGAGCCTTACAGCCGCATGGCAGGTGGCATGGTCAAAGACGCGCTCGACGAAGCCGACGTTCATTTGGGCGGGAAGACGACCGTGGAAAAGGTTGTCATGGTCAAATGCCCCGCCTGCGGAAAATTGAACGAAGAGGACTCGAAATTCTGCCAGGAATGCGGTCGGAAGTTTTAGGGGTTATTTGGCTATTATGAATTTATCCTGATAGTTCTCCTCAGGCCGTTCGGATATTGAACGGCTGTATGTTTTTCAGGCAGGCCGGACACAAGAAGCGCGCGCGAATACCAGACGGTTCCTCGCCCGAATTCTGGCCTTGGTGCGCTTGGTTGTGAAGTGGAACCCAAAGAAATCCACCCCGGCAAAGCGTATGGTTTCCAATTCGCCAATTCAATAAATTACAGCATTCTACACACACATACCCCTGAGCGGCACCGTCCGCATTTTCGGGCAAATTCCTGCGAAAAAGCGCCCTGCATGGAGCCGACTTTGCCGATTCCAGGGTGTCGCGCAAAACTGGCACCGATTTTTCTATATCCACTGCCAGCGGGAGGATCCCGCAAGGAGCGACACCTGCAGATGAAAAGACACCCTGGCTTCGCCCCATACCCCTTGGACTGAGAGCAGAGGGAGCAGGATCCGGCCCCATCGGATGAGTCCCTTTCCCCCCC
>CAYUNT010000065.1:0-20191 GCA_964446285.1 uncultured Candidatus Sumerlaeota bacterium
CACCTGAGACTTTTACCTCTCGAACGTCCAGGATAGGGGTTTGCGTCACGATCATCGAGAAGATATTGCGATATTGCGCGCGCATAGTTTCATTCGGGAAGGCGGTGTATCCAATCGCGCGGTCCACGTCTTTGGTAATCAGGGCTGCGTAAAAAGCACGCGCCACTTCTTCGGCATTCATGGACGCCGTGTTCTGAACAGGAAGATTCGGAATTGGGTCCGATTGGCGCAGGGGCAGGCCCAGGCCGCTCATGTTGTTAACATCCGACATATACCATTTGCCATTTTTCAGGACAAAAGTCACATCGCATTTTGTCTGGCGATCGGGCTCGAGGAGAGTCAAGGTAACCTGGTTGCCCGCGGTTTTGGTGGCTGCGATTTTAGCCTTGGCCAGATAGTCGAAGGGACCGACCTGGCCGTCGTTCAAGTCATCCTCGACCCGTTTGCGCAGTTTCTCGGGGCTATTGGTCGGTTCGGTTATATATTGGGCAAGAGAACGGTAATCTTTATCGCGAATGCAGCGCTGGATTTCTCCAAACGCCTTGATTGCGCCTTGAGTATTCCAATTGACGGCGGCGGGAGAGGACGCCGAGGCGGTTGCTGCTGCGGCGGCGGCTGGACCGCCTTGCGCATGGGGCTTCTGAGTCATATAATACGTGCCGCCCCCAATAACGATAACGGCGGACACGATGGCGATTGTGGTCTTGGCGCTCATAAGAGCAGTTCCTCCGATGGAAAAGATGGATAGAATCCATTTGAAGAAGGATACCAAGGCCGTGAAGACGGAGGATAGGAAACCGCCCGATGATGCGCCAGCGCCGGCGGCAGCGGCAGAAGCGCCAGCGGCGGCGGCGGCCCCTGCCAGTTGGACGGCTTGCGCAATGAGCGAGGCTTTTGCCGCCGAGGAAAGCGCCATGGCGGCCCCGATAACGCAAACGGTTCGGGCCATCGCCTCGCGGCGCGGACGCAACGATTCGAGCGAGGTTTCGATGGCCGCCCCCGCCCCCAAAGTGGCGCGCAAACGCTGGAGGGCTTTGTCGTGCTTGCGCGAAATCGTGGAAAGATGCACGCCCTGGCGGCTGGCGATGTCGGTCAGGGTCAAATCGCCCAGGTAACGCAGCGAGACGATTTCACGCAATTCATCGGGCAGGCGGTCGATGGCCTCGCGAACCGTGCGCCGGTTGTCCTGGCGCTCGATGTGCGCGCGGGCGTCGGGCGCTTGTTCATCCGGCAGGGCAGACACATGTTCCTCCTCGATGGGCACAAGCGTAACGAGACGCGAGGCGCGCTGGTTGGAACGCAGCCATTGCAGGGCGAAATTGCGCGTCATGCGCCCGAGCCATGCCGGAAACCGCGCGGGATCGTGCAATTGGTCGAGAAACAAATACGCCCGCAGGAAGATTTCCTGGGCCAGGTCTTCCGCCGCCTCGCGATGGCGAAGGAAGGAAAATGCCGTGGCATACACCTGGCCGTAGTGGCGCTCGATCAGGCGCTCGAACGCGCCCCGGTCGCCCGCCTTGGCCGCCGCAACCAGCGTCTCGATCTCGTTGAGGGAGGTTTGTTCCGTCTTCATGGTCTCTTGGGTATCAACCTCTCTGGGGCGTCGGAAGCGGGGAAGTGAATCTGCGCCCCTCAATGGAGATAGATGCCGGAGGACGCGGCTCCTTGCGGATATTTTTCGCGGAAGCCGGATTTGGGGGTTCCGCGCAATCATAAGGAGAGCTGGCTATCTGGCGGGTCTATTGTTTTTTCACCGGGTCGGAGGGCCGGGCGGCCCAAATGCCGCAGATTTGTCGCAAAAGAAAACGCCCCTGAACATCTCCACATTCACTTCGGGGTTGACAGGAAGGGCCGCATCCGGGGACTTAGCCGCGGACACAATCGGACTGTTCGATTGTGCCGGGGGCGTCGCATCCTTAGTATTACGCCCCGAATCACGGGCAGGAACTGCTCAAAGTGCAGGAAAAATCTTGGGCGAGACGCCCAAGCCACCGGAATCACGGGCAGGATGCCCGTGCTCCTTATTTTCGAGATGTTGATGATGGAAGGCGCGTTCTTGCGCCGAATGCAGGTTCGCCTGCAAGTATCCTGCTTTTAGGGGCTTAGCGCCTATCCGAAACCCCGAGGAAAATCTTGGGCGAGACGCCTAAGCCACCAGAAATTCCGGGTGGAACCTCAAGGGCGTTTGAGGTTATCGGGTAGGTTCACGGCCGCTTCTATTCCCACTATTTCGAGGGCCAATCATGACCGAATCTCCGAAAAACTCCCCGGCGCGCGAGACGCTCCGCACTCTTCCCGGCGACGATGTCCGCCAAATCCAATGGCGTTTCGCCGATCGCTATGACCTCCAGATGCTCGTGCAATCGGTTCGCGCCGTGGCGCGCGGGCCGGTGGCGAGGCTCGTGGCGGGCGGGGCGCGCAACACCCATGACTGGACCGCCGAGAAGGCCGCCCTCCTGCCTGTTTTCGATGAGGCGGGCATTACGTCCGCCTTCATGGACCCGGAGGAAGGCGGATATATCGAAGGGCCGAAAAACCTCGTGCTGGCCCTGATCGCGTTCGAGTTGTCGTGGGTCGATGCCGGCTCGGCCACGGGCAGCCTCGCGGGCAATCTGGCGCTGTCGCCCATTCACGAACGCGGCACCCCGGAACAAAAACTCCACTACATGAGCCTCGCCGTTCCGCCGAAGCCCGGTGAGAACCGCAAACCCTGGCGCGGGGCGTTTGGACTGACGGAACCGCTCCCCTACGTGGGCGTGGACACTGGCATGATGAGCGGGCGGGTGCGCGTCGCCGAATGGGAAGAGGGCAAGGAACCGATCCTGCAGGTTGATAAGCGCGGGCGGTTCATCACGAATATGGCATTTGCGGATTTTGTGTGCGCCGCTGTCGAGACGGAAGACCCGCGCATTAAATCAAGCTGCATGATCATCCTCGAAAAAACCGATCCGGGCCTTTTTGACCGCGGCGCCGCGACGAAAAAACTCGTCCATCAGCTGTCTTCGACGCACGACCCCGTGTTCAGCATGAAGGTCCCGGCGAGCCGCATCATCGGCGGATACGAAATCAAAGACGGCGTGATCGTCCCGACCTACAACCACAGCGAGATCATCGAGGCGGTGTTCCGGCGCACGCGTGTGACGGTGGGGATCATGACCGCCGCGAAACTCCTTTCGGCCGTCGAGCCGGTGATTCGTTATCAGCGCAATCGTTTCCGGGGCGGGAGCGCGGGGCAGCCCGGCACGCCGCGCTATGAACTCGGCCTTCAGCAAAAAGAAGATGCGCTGCACCGCCTGGTGGACATCTGGGCGACGGGCGAAGCAGCGGCGTCGCTTGGCTTCGAAACGGCGCGCCTCTTTGACCGCCTCGACCCGGTGGAAAAGCAAAAAGACGCCGTCGTGAAGGAAAAGGGCATCGGACCGGGCCGCGCGCAACTCAAGTTCCTGCGCAAGGTCGAGGAAGACGCGCTCGAATTGCTGGCGATGCAGTCGCGCCCGGCGGCGGAACGCGATGCGGCGCGCTACGAGGCGCTCAAGGCGGACCCGGTGGTCGAGTATCTGATCCTCGACAGCGCGGCGAATGTGTTGTGTCCGGCGACGAAACTTTGGAACACCGGCCACGGGGCGAACATGATGCGCGAAGCCGTCAGCCTGATGGGCGGCTACGGCATCACGGAGGACTGCCCCGGATTCCTTGGGCAGAAATGGATGGATTCGCAACTCGAAGCGACCTACGAAGGCCCCGAGGCAGTGCAGCGCCGCCAGCTCTCGATTACGATGACAAACCGCGTGTTCTTGGCGCAGTGGCGCGGATGGATTCGCGAGATGCGTCAAATCGCGTCGCTTTGCCCGGGAACAGGCGCCTGCACGCTCGCCTCGGCAATGGAATTGTGGTTGTGGACGCTCGAACACCTGGAGAAGGCCAAAGACGCCAATGGCGCGCCGCTGTTCCAGAGCAACCGCCAAGGCGTGACGTTCCCGCTGGGTGACGCGCTGTGCTGGCTGCTCGCCTCGCGCTGCCAGATTCTCGACGTGCTCGAACTGGAGGCCAAAGGCCCGGAAAACCCAGTCGTGGCCGAGGGATTGGCGGGATTGTCCGCGTTCCTGACCGACCTGTGCCATGTCCAGGCGGCGTCCGCGGCGGGCGAGTGTGCGCGCGTGTGCGCCGAACTCCTCTATGGCTACAACCGCCATCCGGCCTGGGACGACGCGGCGTGCGCGTGTTGCTACGACCGCGGCGAACTCGATGCGCTCGAAGGCATTGCGCCTGGGATTTCCGCCGCAGCGGCGGGAGCCTCAAAGGATGTGGCGGAAACCGGAGAAACGCGCCCAGTCAAGGCCGGACCGTGCGTGCGGTTCGAGGGCATGGAAGGATTTGTGCGCCTGCGGGCGAAACTCGATGGCTGCCTCACGGGATGCCGCTTGGCCAAAGACCGCGCCGCCGCCGCGCTCACGCAAGTGATGATCCCCGAAGCCCTTGATTATCCGATGTGATTGCGGCAAGGTTGCATCCGAGTGGACCGGCTGGCGACCTCCGGCAAAAGCGAGATTTGCAGCCAGTGGTCCTGAACAAGTCCGCGGTTGCGCGGATGAGAGATTCCGCCGCCACGAACATGTCATACAGGCCGGCGTCCCTGGAGATTGCCAAGGCCATGTTCTGAGAATGTCCTATGTCAGCGCATCCTCTGCCTATGCCCGGGGAAAAACCTGTAATTCCTTCGATTGCGAAGGACTATGCGCGGCAGGCGCGCCGGGCCTTTCGCGATCGATGCCAGGATGTTCTTCTCTATGGCTCCTATGCGCGCGGAGAGGCCACAGCCGATTCGGATGTGGATATATTGGTTGTTCTGAAACGCACGGAATCGCCAGGATTAGATTGGGATCAATGCATAGACATTGCCGCTGAGATCGGCTCGCGCACGGGGGAACTGATTTCCGTTTCACTCTGTTCCAGCGAGGACTATGCCCACCGCGAGCATCCGCTACTTATGAACATCCGCCGCGAAGGAGTCCGGATCAGATGAAACCCGACGCCCTGTCTCTTTTGCACAAGGCCGGGGAAAGCCTCCTGGTGGCGAAGAAGCTTTTCGAGGATGGACACTGCGATTTTGCCGCCGGGCGCGCCTACTACGCGATGTTCTATGCGGCAGAAGCCGCTTTGCTGGAAAGAGGACTGTCTTTTTCCTCCCATCGTGCGCTTCATTCCGGCTTTTTCCACGAACTGATTGATCCCGGAATCTTGGATCGCTCTTACCACCAATCGCTTGTCCGTGGATTTGCACTGCGCCAGGCAGGGGACTATGGCGGACTCAATACAATTGAACCATCTCAATGCAAGGATTTGATCGAAAAAGCAGAAGCATTCCTGACCGCCATTCGCAGGCTTGCAGATTTTCGCAACTGTTCGTCGTAAGGAAAGAAAGAGCCAAAAGAAACATGATGGGATATCGCAGATGAGCCAAATTGTTGATAGCCTTTCTCCCACCAATGCCCCGGGAGCGGATCCTGCCCCGGGAATCGAGCGGCAGTCGATGCAGGTGGATATTGCCTGCGTTGGATTCGGGCCGGCGATGGGCGGATTCCTCACGACGCTGGCGCGCGGGATGGTCAAGGAAGACGGCACACCCGCCGTCGAAAGCCGCGCGATGCCGGGAATGCCGCCGCAGGTGCTTTGTTACGAACGCGCGGATGACATTGGATTCGGCGTCTCGGGCGTCATTACGCGCGCGCGCGCCATCCGCGCCACGTTCCCCGATTTCGACCCGGCGCAAATCCCAATGGCCGCGCCTGTAAAAGGCGAGAAACTCGTCTATTTGCTCGATCCGCATGGGGCCAGCCGGCGCCCCGCGCTCCTGCGGTTCAAAGACGCGGTGATTCGCGCTTTCCGCTGGATGCTCCCGGTGCGCCACGATGCATTCGAGATGCCTTATATCCCGCCGTTCCTGCATAAGGGCGACGGATTCGTTCTTTCCATCGGGCAATTCAACCAGTGGGTGGGCCAGCAGGTGATGGGTGGGGGCCTGGTGCAAATCTGGCCGGGAACGCCAGTGGATTCCGCTCTGATCGAAGATGGGGAGAACGGGAAGGCCGGGAAGAACGGAACGGACGGAAGGGACGGAAGGAAACGCGGCGGGCGCGTGGCGGGGGTGCGCCTGATCGACCAGGGCACGGACCGCGACGGGCACCCGGACGCCAACTTCATGCCGGGCATGGACGTGCGCGCGGAACTCACCGTGGTGGGCGATGGCCCCGTCGGCCCGGTCGGACAGCAAATCGACGAGCATTTCGGCCTGCCCGCGGATCATCACCGGCGCGAATGGGCCGTCGGCATGAAGCTCGTCGTCGATCTGCCCGAGGGGTGCGACCTCGAACCCGGCACTGCGATCCACACCTTCGGCTACCCGGAGCCGGAGATATTCGGATTTATGTATGTGTATCCGGGGCGCGCGGCGTCGCTGGGGATTTTCGTGCCGTCGTGGTTCGACCACCCGGCGCGAACGGCGTATCGCTACTTGCAGCACTGGATGATGCATCCGTATTTGTGGCGCTGGCTAAAGGGCGGAAAGATGCGGTCGTTTGGGGCGAAATCGCTGTTCGAATCAGGGCAGGAAGGCGAACCGCATCTCGTGGGCAACGGCTACGCGCGCATCGGCGAAGGGTCGGGTTCGACGAACGTCCTCACCGGCTCGGGCGTCGATGAGGCCTGGGCGACGGGCGTGCAACTGGCCGAAGGCGTGCTCGAACTCCTGCGCGAAGGCAAGCCATTCACCAAAGAAAACCTTGACCGTGCCTACGTTTCGCGGCGGCGCGCCAGCTGGGTCGAGGCGGAAGGGCGTGTGGCCCGCCATTCGCGCGACGGGTTCACGCGCGGATTCATTCCCGGAATGCTCGGCATGGCGCTGGCGGGATTCACGGGCGGGCGATTGCACGTCGGCGGCAAATCGCGCCCGCCGCACGCGCGGATTCCGTCGCTCGAAGAGTATTACAAAAACCGCATTCCCAAGGCGGAGATTGACGAGATCGTCAAGCGGTGCGGCGCGGAAGGCAAAAACATCCACGACGCGCTGATGGACCGCGCCGGATGGCCGGCGATCCCGCTCGATGGAGAGCTGCTCGTGTCGCATCAGGATGCGCTGCTGCTGGGCGGAAAAGTGCAGGCCGCCGCCGGATATCGCGATCATGTGCAGTTTGTGGGACGGCGGCTATGCGCCAAATGCCGCTCGATGGTTTGCGTCGAGATGTGCTCGGGCCAGGCGATTACACGCTCGGCGGATGGGCCGAAGTTCGACCGCGAAAAGTGCGTTCATTGCGGCGCGTGTATATGGAACTGCGCCCAAGCGTGCGAGAGCGATCCCGAACGCGGCAACATCCGCTTTGTCGCCGGCTCGGGCGGCCTCCACTCGGCGGAGAATTAAACAACCTGGAAAAGGCTTATTCCGGCTCAGGGAGCGAGAGGCGGGCGGGGCCTTCCATCGTTGGGATTTCAATTTCGCCAAGTGGCTCTTCGCCAAGCGATACGCGGTATTTTCCCGGCATCAGGCGGCATTCCGAGTCCGGCGCGCGGGGGTCCCACACGGCGGAACGAGAGCCATCCACTTCCTGAAAGACAATTTGCGTGCCCGCCGCCGAGGCATCGAGGCGTTTTTGCAGTTTTTCTCCGATTTCCCATTTTACAGTAACGAAATTGTCGAAAATGATCTCTACCGTCCGCGTGCGGTTCGCCGAGATGCTTGCTTCTCCGGTTTCTCTCGCTTGGGGCGCCTGCGCACCCGCCTGCGCCGCAAGCCGCACTTGCCGGAAATGCTCCCCGTAATATGCCTCGACCAGATAAGGACGCTCCGCGGGGATTTCCTGAAATTCGAACCGTCCATCGGAATCCGCCCTCGTCTCCGCCAGCGGCTCGGCTTCCGCCACATCGCCAAACCGCAGAACCACACGCGCGCCCTCAACTGGAACAAGGCTTTTCGCCTTAAGCATCACGCGCCCGGCGATGTCCATATACGCCGCTTCAAGACGCTGCGTCACCTCCGCCTGGCCGCCGCTGGGCACGTCGATATTTGTCCGCGTGGCCTGAATTCCGCCGGACGACGTGGCGATCAGCATATATTCGCCGGCGGGAAGGTCGTCGTAACGAATCTCCGCCCCGCCGCGTTCGGAAGGCTCGAACATCACAAAGTCCGATCCTTCGGGCATGCTGGTATTCATAAGCATAAACTGGATTTCCTCCGCCGAGGCGGCGCCCGGGCCTTCAATGGAAACGCGCAGCGACGAGCGGTGTCCCGGCGTCAGTTCAATGGACTGACGTTCAACCACCGCCGCCCCCCCCGCTTCCGGCCCCTGCGCCGCCGGACCTCGCGGTGCCGCGGGATTCCAGTCGAATGCGGGCGAGACGTCCCACACGCCTCCCGCTTGAGCGGCAATGCGGTATCGGCCGCGCGCATCTGGCCGAATCTGAACCTGGCTTTCGCCTGCCAGCGATATGCGCTCGACTGCCTGATAAGTCCATTGTCCCGGCGCCACTTCAGACGCGCTCGGGCGTCCGATCATGGCCCACACCGCGCCGTCCGCCAGCGCATCAGGCGGGGCATGAACGATCACTTTCAGCCCTCCCGCGGCGCGCATGACTACCACGATTTCCTCGTTCGGAAGCGGGATATTTTCGAGCGCTGCTGGCTCGAAGCCATGATATTCCGCCTGGAGCCGCTCGAGCGCCGGGCCGCCAAAATTGTCGGCAGAAAAATGCCCCAGTGAGTCGCTGAACACGCGCACATGAAGCGCGACACCCTCTGGGGATTTTCCATATAATGATATTGGAATGGATTCGAGCGCCTTGCCGGATTCGTCCGTCACGCGCCCCGCCAGCCGCACTCCGCGCTCGATTGTCTTGTAAATCCGCGCTGTTTCACCTTTCGCAAGCATCACCGTTTCCGACAGGTATTCGCCTTCCTCGCCACGCATGAACATAACCTTAACCAATCCGGCAGGAAGGCCATCAAAACGGAAAGCGCCGCCGACATCGGGCGCGGCTTCGAGCAAGATGATCCGCTCGCGAAATATGGCGGATGGCGGCGCAGCGATTAGGTTGGGCGAGGTTGGATCGGGGGCGTAAATTGGCTGAATGCTCACGCGAAAAACAGGCGGCGGCGCGGCGCCATCGCTGTAAGTGAGGCTGCCTTCGAGCGCCGCACTGCGCCCCAGGCTCAGGCGAACTGTGGTGGTCGTCTCCTCGCGCGGCGTGGAAATCCACGCGATTTCCGAGGCGAGCATTGGATTTTCCGGCGCGCCTGCCGTGCGAATCCACAGCGCGCGCGTGCCCGCCATGCCAAGCGGCAGAACGGTCCGCCGCTTCGCGAGCCGTTCGCGCCGGGCAGGCGGCATGGGGGAAATTTCCCACGGACCGCGAATCTCCAAATAGGCGGCTTTATTCGCCAATGCTGAGGCAGCGGTCTCGTCAGACGCTTCGCAAATCACCTCCAAATACCGCCTTTTCTGCAACTTCAACGTCACGCCTGCGAGGTCCCGCAATTCCACACCGTTGATCGGATACATATTCGGGTCCTGATCCGATTCAAGAAATTCATAATCCGGATGGTCGATTTCCAGGCGGATAGGCCACGGCCCCCTGATTCCCTCAAAGAAAAACCCGCCTTGCGAATCCGTTGCGCGGCTTTGATTTCCGAGGCGCATGAACGCGCCTGGCACACCTTCGCCGGTCTCCGCATCTTCCAGGCGCCCCTCGATTCGAATGCCCTCCGGCATGAAGAGTGTGATCTCGTGGAGACTCTGGTCCTTTTCCACTTTGAAGGCGGTTCGCGGAGCGATGCCCATCTCCGGAACATAGGGCGCAAGGTCAAAAAGCCCGGCGGGAAGACCGTCAAATGCGAAGCCGCCTGAGGAATCCGTCAGGCGCAATATATGAAAATCTTCCAAACCACCTTCAAGAAGCACAGGCTTGCCCGGATAAGCGCGACCGCTTTTTTCGCCCACAAGCCGCCCGGAAAGCGAAGCGCCTCCCGGTCGCATGGTCATCGTGATGGCGCGCGCGCCCGGTTCAATGCGAACGCGCCGCCGCACATAGCCTGGGGCCGATATAATGCCTGAATAACCCTGCCCGGGCAACAGACCCGTGACATTCAAGCGTCCGTCCGCGCCGCCGTCCACAAAAAAAGGGTAAGTTTTGACAAGGTTTTCAGAGGCGATGTCTTCTGAAGGGCGAATTGTCCCGAGGCGCGCTCCGGCAATCGGGGCGCTGGTGGCCGCGTCGAGCGCGCGCACTTCCACCGCCGAAGCGGCGCCGCGCTCGAGCGGAAACACCGCGATTGCTTTGTCCGAAGCGGTATTATCCGCCGGAGACTTTTCCGCAGGAGGCTTTTCCGAGAACTCCACGGGCCATGCGAATTGCGCGCGGCGAATGCCCCCTCCTGTAAATTCGACAACTGTTCGAAGGGTTGGCGATGTGCAGATGGCCTCGAAACGGCCGTCTTTCGCCACCGGGCGCATCGGAAGCGGATTCCATGCATTCTCCGCTTCGGATATTCCCTGCGGATGGACTTGGACAGAAACAGTTTCGGGGCGGATGCCATTGGGAACGCGAACCGCGCCCATGAGGCGATATTCCTTTTGCGGACTGCAAGATTTTGCATTCGCAGGTTCGCCCAGCGCGGATGCCGCCGCCAGGGATATTGCGCATATCACAATCCGCAGCAGAATCCAGCGAATTTGCATGGGTGGCGGAAAACCTCTTCGAGAAATAAGAGGCATGGTCACATCACTTCGCAGGCTCGGATGGCGCATGGCCCGCACAAAACTCTTCTGCGGCGCGCCTTCCGGCAAAGTCAAGCGAAGGCGAATTCAAAAACTTATTGTATAAATTCAGAGCCATCGTGGCATCTCCCGATTCTTCGGCGAGTTGCGCGGCGCGGAAGACGGCATCCCAGGCCGCCGGCAATTCAGGATTGCACGCGACCCAATCATCAAGAAGCGCTGCCGCTTCGCGCTTGCGGTTCAGTTTTGCCAAGGCTTCGGCCTGCGCGCGCAATGCCATCGCCACGCCCTCCGGATCGCCACGCAGACGTTGGGCGGCGGCGCGCGCCTCCGATTCCGCCTGCGCATAATCCTGCGCTTCCATATAGGTATCCAGCGCCTCCTGCGCGGCCTGGCGGCGCATCTCGGGCGAATCCGCCTGCGCCTCCCAGCGCCGGAAAAACTCCCGCGCCTCGGCAAAGTGCTTTTCCCGCGCCATCAGCCGGGCCATGTCACGCCACGCCTCCGCGGCCCATCCACCCTGAATTCGCTGGCCGAGACTGCGAAAATACTCGATGCACTCCGCGGCGCGCCCCTGATGTTCTTCGATTTTCCACAAGCGCCCCACCACTTCGTGCACATGATAGGCGCGTCCATTGACGCCCTTTTCCAGAACCTCGCGATAAAATTGCGCCGCCTCGTCGAAGCGGTCCAGGCGCGTCAGACACGAGGCGCGGTTCATGCGGATGCTCATATCGCGCGGATCGAGCGCCAGCGCGCGGTCGTAATATTCCATAGCGGCGGCGGGAAATCCATTGATGGCGAGGGCATATCCGGCCGCGCCAAGAAGGCGGGGATTTTTCGTGTTTTGTGAATTCCCAAGCGCAATGTCAGGCACGCGCGCCGCTTCTTCCAAGTCGCCGCGCGCTTGGCGCAGACGGATCAGCGCGCCGAGATACGTTGGGTCATAGGGGCGTGTCCGGATCATGGTTTTCAATGTATTTTCCGCCAGCGATTCGATCGGCTCAATTTCCCCTGCGCCCTCCGCATCCTTCGTGGAAAGAGCGGCGCGCTCAGCGGCGGATGCTTTGGCCAGGTCGATTGCAGCAGGAAGAACGGCATTTGCCAGAACTTCAAGCGCCTCGAAGTTGCCTTCGTTCGCCTGCGCCCAGCGCGCCAGCGCCTCGATGCGCGCGCGCGGATCGCGCAATTGCCCTGCCGTTTCCGCCGCCAGGCGCCACAGCGCGGCGGTGTTGCTCGAAGGCGCCGCCGCCTTGTCATTTTGGCGCGCAAGGCGTTCGTCAAGCGCCTGCATCAGCGCGCGGTGCTGGGCGGTTTCCTGCATCGCGCCAAAAATCGCCTCATGGCAATAGTCAAGATCGCGCATGGGAATCGACTGCGTTGCGCTTGTGTAAAGGTCTATGACACGCGGGATGTCGCCGGCGCGCGACGCCTCCGAAAGCGACGCGCACCAAAATGCCCGCGCCTGCTGCGAATCGGCGGATGTGAAGGCGGCGGGATGAAGGTGTTCGAGGCGCTGGCGGGCCTCGGCGTAATCGCGGCTGGCCAGCGCCAAGGTGGCCGCGCGAAGCCGAAGCGATTCGGCATATCTGCCAGAGTGTCCACTTGCCGCTTCATCGAGCAGGGCGATTGCCTTCGTCCGCTCGCCCAGTGCCAGCAGCGCTTCGGCCAGTTCCTCGGCCACAATCGGGCGGAGCGAAAGGCCGCGTTCAGCCTTGCCGGCGGAAGATGAGGCAAGCAAATCCGCCGCCTCGCGCGGCTTTTCCTCGCGCGCCAGCAGACGCGCCGCAAACCATGCCGCGCCCAGGCCCCCTTCGTGTTTTGCTGTTTCCAACAAGGTATTGCGTCGCGAGCGATACTCCGCCGACGATTGCATTCGCATCAGCGCCGGGTCGGTCAGGCGCAGGGCTTCGGCGCGTGTGCGTTCGCGCGCCGCCGCCCAGGCGCATAGCCCGGCGTCCATTGCGCGCACCAGCGTGGCGGGTTGGTCGTATAAGGAAACGGGCGGCGGAGCCATCAGCGCCTCAAATAGTTCCGCCTGTTCGAGGTCAGGGCGATTTTCGCCGCAAATCAACGCCCGCGCAAGCAACGCCTCGCCCAGCGCGGCTTGCCCATGCGCCCGCAAAAGCCGCGCTTGCATGAGGGTTTCGGTCGTATTCGCTGCTGCGCGCGCGCCGCCAGCGACCGGCTCATTTGCCTTGTTGCCGCCCCGAAGAATCGCCAGCGCGGAATCCGAATCCCCAAGCGCCGCCAGTCCGCGCGCCCGAACATGAGCGGGAATCGCGCCTCTGGCGCAGCGTTCCTCCAGATCGCGCGCAAATTCCCGCCGTTGCGCTTCTGTGCCTGCCAGGCGGAGGAAACGCCCCAGCGCGGGAATTCCGGTCTCTGGCTCCGCTTGCGCGGCCCGGCGATACAGTTCGAGCGCCGCTTCGAGATTGCCCTGGGCTGTGCAAACCATTGCCGCCGCGATGAGTTCGCGCGCCTGCGAGGGCAAGGGCGAGGGAACCGGCAAGCGCGAGGCGGGCGGAGTGGCCGCATCGTTTTTCGCAAGCGCCCGTCTGTCCTCCGTATTTGCCTGCGGATTGGCCGCGCTGGCGAATGAAACGCCCCACGCCCACGCCAGAAAAGTGAGCAAGCAAATTGCCAGATGTTTTGCCGCTTGGCACGCGCGCGGCGGAGGCAAAACAGACACCTCCATCATGACAAACTCCATAACTTGCCAGTGAATTCCACGAACCGTCCCTGTTGCTTCCGTCTTGCCTCTTCCATTTTTGGGACCTTTCTCGCCGGTCCGCCGCGTTAGGCAAACAAGCAGGGACCCGGGCGCTTGCGCCCGGGTCCCTTTTTCCACATTGCGCCAATTCCGAACAATCCGGAAGTGCCGGAAGTCCGGGAGGCAACAGCGGGGGCGATTACTGGTTGGTGATTTTGACCGCGTCTGCGATCACATAGTATCCCAGCGTGGTCCAGCACGACAATTTGACCATGTTGGCGCCGGAGTTGAAGCTCCACTGGCCCAGATACACCCAGGTTCCGCCGTTGGTCTGCTGGTTGACATTCACGGTCTGCGAGCCGCCCGAGTAATAAACGATATACGGAGCGGCGGCGGCGCGGTTCGTGCCGGCTGTATACCACACATACACCTTGTAGGTTCCGGCGGCGGTCAGGTTGAAGTTCCACGTGGCCGGATCGCTGGTGGATGCCGTGGCGCGAGCACGGTAATCCGTGCCATAGTAGCCTGGGGTTGATGTGCTGGTGGACCAGTTGGTCGAGGCGCTGAAGTCGGCGCTGGTGTTATCGACTATGATCGAGACGCCTGTGACCGGCGTGTATTTGGCATAGCCATAGTGGCGCTGGATCGCGAACAGTTCGCTCTTGGCGTGGTTGTCGCGCTGCGTTGATGAACCAAGATACGCCGCGTCGCCCGAGTTGGAAATGAACGCCATTTCGTGAAGTTCCGCGGGCATATTGGTATTCACCAGCACGTAGTAGCTCGCCGTCTTGGTGCCGCGCTGAGTCAGGGGCCACATCAGGATCGCCTCTTCATAGACTTTATTGCGAAGATCGAAGCTGGTGGAGCTTCCCGATCCGTAGCAGTAAGTCTCGATTCCATTGGCGGAGGAATCGGCGGCGGCGTTGCTGTGAATCGACATGAAGCGGTTGACGGAATTGCTGTTGGCATAAGTGCATCGCGCGCTCAGCGACACATCCACATCCGTCGTGCGAGTCATATACACCGACCACGATCCGCCGCCCGCGGTATCCGCGGTGTCTTTGTCCATCCAGGCCTTGAATTTCAGGCCCGTGTCGAGATTCACAGTGTCCTCATACAATCCATTGCCCACCGCGCCGGAATCGGTGCCGCCGTGCCCCGGATCGATGCAGATTTTGTATTGGGCGAAGGCGGAAGCGGCCAGAAACATGCTCAGCGCCAGAATGCTTGCCAGACGAACGAAGCCGGTTTGTGATGTCTTTCTCATGGAGGTATTTCCTTTTGCGAGGGGAACATTGATAATGCCAGCGAATGGAATCCGCCGGGCTGTTTGAACGCGATCGTTCTTCCCGCGGCGCCGCCGCCACCTTGTGCGCCTGGGCGGGATGTTTTTTGCCCTCCTTGGTTCGCTCTGGTTTCGGCCCCTGGATTGTGGCCTGCGCGATCCCCGTCCGCGCAAGCCGGCACGTCCCCCGCCTTGCCTAACGCAAGTTGCCCGAGTAAATCTCTCCGCCTGATTCGAAAAAGACCGTATTTCCGTCCGGGCTGACGCTGGGCATCTGCGCAACCAGATCGCCGCCCGCGGTTAGATTTGTCCGTTCCTGGGCATTGACATCCGAATAATAAATATCGCCCCGGATCAGGTTGTGGCCGTCGTCCGCCGTGACATCAAAGACCACGCCGCTGGAATCTGGCAGCCAGGCAGGATGATTGCCCGCGCCAAGGAATCTCGGATCGCCCGAGCCATCCGCGCGGCACAGATACAGACCCGTGTTGAGACCTTGATACACCACATACTGGCCGTCAGGAGAAAGAACGGGATTGAAGAATTTGTCCGTGCCATTCGTAAGCGGTTGCGGCGCGCCGCCGGAACCCGATCGTGCGTAAATCGCATCGTCTTGCGCAAATACCGGGTCTGATGCGGCGGCCTGCGGCGACGCGCCAGGCTCGTCTTCCAGGCCATCCGAGTTGAGCAGATGTTCCACGCCATTCTCGTCGCGCATCCGAATCTGCCCCTCGGAGGTCCAGCGGGCTTCCGCGCCGCTTTGCGCGAGCTGGGCCGACTCTCCCGTGCGCCGGTCGATAAGAAACAGGCCGCCGCCGCCCGGACGCGTGGCGAGAATCTGAAGGCCGTCGGGAGAGACCCGCGGAGCGAGAAGAACGCCATTCTTCTCGACGGAGGTCATGCGCCGCACATCGTGCAAGCGGCGCGCTCCTTCCGACTGGCTGGCCGCACCCTTGACGCCGCCAGATGCCGCGCCGCCGGCAACCGAAGATTTTCCCGCGCCCTGACCTGAGATTTCCCGCATAACTACTTCGCGAGCGGGATTCTTGGAATTGGAGGCAGGCTCGGATGACGCCGGTTTAAACTGGCCGGAAACGGGCCGCGCCGAGGATGGCTTGGGGGCGCGCGATGCCGGCGGTGAAGATGGAACCGGCTTGGCGGAAAAGATTACTGTCCATACGACTGCCGCTACAGCCAGAACAGCCAGAATTGCCGCAGCTCGCTTGCTCAAGTTCAGAATCCCAAACAGAACAACGTAAATTGTAAGAGGGGGGGAATCGCTAGCCAGTGTGTGGGTTAGACGAGGACCCTTGCATGTTGGCGGACTAGATAGGGGAAATGATTTGTGCTCTCAATCGAAATGTGCTGACATGCCCTCCTGATTTTTTATTAAGCGTTTTCCTGGGCGCGCAAAGTAAGACAGTCACCTATTCCCCGATTGCGAGCCACGTGGCGGATTCGTATGGTTGCCGCGCGGCGTGTTGCGCTTCTGGCGCGCGGCAGCCAGAGAGCGGAACGATAGAATTGGGAGTTTATATGCTGTTATATGCATATATTATGCAAGCGCTTGCGTTACATTGCCGCGCGCGGATTTTTTCGCGGCGGGGGCCACTTCTCTCGGCGGCAACAGCCAATTTTCACGCATTGCGCAGGGCATTTCTGCCAGGTTCTTTAGCGGCCAAATGTGACACCTTGAGAAAACACAACGGGTTGGCGGCGTGTCGAAGAGCAAAGAATGCAGTTTCCCGAAGGCACGCTTTCGCATTCCTGAGTTCGTTATGCCTCCACTTCCCCGCCGACTTCTTAATCTATCGCCAAGTTGCGCCCCCCGGATTATTTGCCCGCCATTTCTGACGTGCCATTTCCAATTTTTATTGCTTTCAAGGATTCAATGCCAATGCTCAGCACCTCGCCACTTCCCTTGATCGACCGCGCTGGAATTCTTCTGAAAACTCCAACAGCGCCATTCCGCGAGCATTGGATGTGCGCCGCGCTCGACGAGATGCTGGCGCGCATTCCCGGTCTGGATGTGGCGGCCGACCGTTTCGGCAATCGCATCGTGCGGCTAAGGCAGGGCGTTTCGCCGCCGGGAGGCGCGCCGCCGCCATCGCGCGAGGCGGCTGTGTTTGTGGCGCATCTCGATCATCCGGGATTTGTGTTTCCCGCTGGAACGGGAGCGCAGCCGCAACAAGGGAATTTTCGCCGTTATCAGGCGCTCTTTGAGGGGCGCGTGATGGACGACTATTTTCCCGGCGCGCCTGTTCGGCTTTATCGCGGCGCGGAGGACACGGGCGTTCGCGGACGCATCATCGAAGCGCCAGCGCCTGCCAGCCTCGCGGACGCGCGCATTGTATCGATCGAAACAGAGGAAGACGCCTCTGGGGCCGTGCTGGGCATGTGGGACGTTCGTGAATTTGAAACAACCGCGGATGGAATCCTGATCGGGCGCGCGTGCGATGATCTGGCAGGTTGCGCGGCCATTCTCAACGCTCTGGACCATCTGGCGCATTCGCAGGCGAAGGAGGATGATTTGCTGGATGTGTGCGCCATTTTCAGCCGGGCGGAAGAGGCTGGGTTCTGCGGCTCGCTCTGCCTGATGGGCGAAACACCTTTGCATCCCCTGCTGCCCGAGAATCCGCTGTTTGTGTCAGTAGAAACGAGCGGCGAGGCGAACGGAATCGAGCTGGGCGCGGGCGCCATCATTCGCGCAGGCGACAAATCGAGCACGTTTGATGGCAGGATCGTGGATGCGACATGGTCCGCCGCGCGGCGCTCGCCGAATTTGCGCGTCCGCCGGGCGCTGATGGACCGAGGCACTTGCGAAGCCACTGTGTTTGCCCGCGCGGGATATCGAGCGGCGGGGGTGTGCGTGCCTGTCCGTCACTATCACAACATGAATCAGCAAACGAAACGTATCGAGGCGGAGCAGGTGGCGGTGGGCGATCTGGAGGCGCTGAGCGGACTGATGCAAGAATTGGCGCGCGCTATATCGAGAAGCGATTGGGGCGAATCTGTTCTCGCCCCATCTTTGTTTGATGCCCTGCTGCAAAAAGGCCGCGAGCAATTGGAGGAAATCCCGCTGCGGTTGAAGGCGATGGGAGCGGAGGGAATGGAATAGGGGGAAGAGTTGTGGGTTGTGAGTTGTGAGTTATGGGTTGTGGGTTGGGTGTCCCGTCCTGAAATAGGTTGACAGGTGGCTGGCAAAGCCTTGAAGGTCCTTTAGGTCCTTTGCATTTTTTGGTCCTTATTCCCCAAACCACTACTCGCATTTCCTCTTCATCACTCACAACCCACAACTCACAACCCGCAACTCCTCCATAAAAAAACCGCCGGCTGCTTGTTGGGTCGGCAGCCGGCATCCAGAATGCCCCTGGGAATTTCAGAAAATTGCTACAAGCCGTATGATGATGAGCGCCCCTCACGACGCCGTTCAATCCATGTCCTTTTTACGAGCATATTCGCGCGCAGGATGGCGGGAATTTATCTCCCGTGAAACGCCTTATTTGCGATGTTCTCGCGACTTTCTCTTCGATTCCTCCTGATTTTCCTGGGATCGCGAGGCTCCGCACTCGCGTCTTTTGATTGCTTCGCACTCGCGTCTTTTGATTTCTCCACGCTCGCGTCTTCCGATTATTTCATCCCGGATTCGAGCGCCGCCGCCCGCATTGCCTTTGGCGCGCTCTGGGAGGGTGGAGCGGCGTCATGTGGCGGGCGATGGCGAAGGCGTGCCAGGCGCGCCGGACTTGCCCGGCAGAAAGCCAAATTCCGGCGGAAATACTGGCGGCATATCGGTTTCGTGTTCGGGAACGGCCTCCGAGGCCGGACGCCGGCTGATGGCAGCCCCAGCGGCCGAGAGTTTCTCCTCGATCTTCTCATAGCCGCGGTCGATGTGATAGACGCGCAATAGTTCCGTGAAGTCGTCGGCGGCCAGACCCGCCACAACGAGCGCGGCACCGCAACGCAAGTCCGAGGCCATCACAGGCGCCCCGAACAGGCGTTTGACGCCATGCACAACGACGCGGTTGCCCTCTTGGCGCACATCGGCGCCGAGACGGCGCAACTCGGGCACATGCATGAACCGGTCGGCGTAAATTGTATCCTCGACAATCGATTCGCCCTGGCAAAGGGCCAGCAACGGCATAATCGGCGCCTGAACGTCCGTCGGAAAGCCCGGATAAACGGCAGTCTGGACGTTGGTGGCGCGCAAGGGACGCTCGGCGCGCACGCGCAAACGCCCGTCGCCAAGGTCCGTAATTTCCGCGCCCGTGCGGGTCAGCGTCTCGATCACCGCCCCCAGATGATCCGGGCGCGCGCCGGTCAGCGTCAGATCGCCGCCCGTGATCGCCCCGGCGATGAGGAACGTCGCCGCTTCGATGCGGTCGGGAATAATGCGCATGGTCGCGCCATGCAGACGGCGTCCGGCGCGGCCCCGAACGCGGATTGTGCGCGTCCCGAGGCCGTCGATCTCCGCGCCCATCGCCCGGAGCATTTCGCCGAGTTGAACGACATCGGGTTCGCAAGCGGCGTCGGTGAGGAACGTTTCGCCGTCGGCAAGGGTGGCGGCCATAAGGACATTGCACGTCGCGCCGACGCTCGGGCCTTGTTTTCCGGCCATCGAGACGGTGGCGCCACGCAGCCCGCGATGGGCCGCATGAACATATCCGTTGCGCAAGATCAGCGCGCACCCGAGAGCGTCGAATCCGCGCAGGTGGATGTCGATCGGGCGTTCGCCGATGGCGCACCCGCCCGGAAGCGAGATGCGCGCCCGCCCGAGCCGCGCGATCATCGGACCCATCGCATACATCGACGCGCGCATCCGGCGCATGATGTCGTAAGGGACAAAATCCGTGTCGAACCCGCTTGGGTCGATCCGCATCGTGTTGTTGGCGAATTCAACCTTCGCCCCGAGATGTTCGAGGAGGAATTTCATCCATTCGACATCGCGAAGATGCGGGGCGTTTTCGAGCGTGACAGGTTCGTCGGTGAGAAGCGCGGCGGTCATGAGCGGCAGGCAGGCGTTTTTCGCGCCGCTGACTCGGATTTCGCCGCGGAGTGGCTTTCCGCCTCGGATGAGAAACTTATCCATACGTCACCAGCATCAGGAAAGGTTTCGGGAATAGAGGAACAGGAAACGGGAGCGGACAGAAGGGAACAGAAAACACAAACGGAAAAAAGGGACAATTAAGGAAAATGGACAGGAATCCGGCATGATGCAATCCACTGCCGAATATACTGCCTCACGGCAATCGGAGGAGGCGAACAACGTCAAGAACTTTCGGATGGAAAAATACGATATTTTTCAGCCATCGAAGGCTGATATGTCGTGTTCGCCAAACCTTGAAAGCAACCGATAGCACCTTATGCCATTTTCGCTTAATTACTGGAGTGTAGTGAAAATGGTCTGATAATTCTTGTGCGCCAAAGGCGCGA
>CAYUNT010000066.1:0-20066 GCA_964446285.1 uncultured Candidatus Sumerlaeota bacterium
CCCGCAAAAAGAGATAAGACGCGAGTGCGGAGCCTCGCGATCCCATTGCTAATCCCGCGCCCCGTATTTTGCAATCCACGCGGCGGCGCGAACCCCAATTGGACCGTCGCGCCGAGGCAGTCCGCGTTCCGGGTCGCTGTTGATCGCCGATGCGTCGCCCGTGTCTAAAAATCGCCGCATCCCCTCGAAATTCGCCCAGTAATAAATGCCCCAGTTCTCCAGGCTCCAGGCAGCGTCGAAAGGATTCACCTCGTAGTCGATGTAAAACAATTCCCCATCTTGCAGGACGAAATTCGTCGGAAAATAATCGAGATTCCAGCCGCCTTGGGCGCAATGACGCGCCATGCGAAACAAATCCCCAAGCGCCTTCTCGGGCACGCCGCCCCGCGCAATCGCCTCAGCGGCCACTGGGCCGTCGATGAATTCCTTCACGAGGAGGCGCGCCGCGCCATCAGCCGCAAGAAGCCTCGGAATGGGCACACCGAGGCCCGAGAGAATCTCGTGCGCGCGGATTTCCGCGGCGAATTTGTCGCCAAATTGATAATAGGGGCACGGTTCGTCGTGCATGAGTTTGACGACGCATTGGCGCGGCGCATTCTCCTCAACCAGCGGATTCCTTTTCGCCACCTCTTCGCTTTCCGCCGTGGCCGCCCCATCTTTTTCCGCCAGCGCCAGCCACGAATAGCCGGATTTGCCCTTTCCGAGCAGGCGAAGCAGCCGCAGCCTCCACCCCGCCACCCGAATCACTTGCCCCGGAGCGCGGGAATTCGACTGGTCCTTTGCAGATTCCGAATCACCCATGCAGTGCGCATCTCCCGGCCTTGGCGGTCCCTGATTGTCAGGGCGGAGGAATTTTTGGCTCGATTGATTCCGCCCATCCGGCGAGGATACGCGCGATTTCCAGGGCCGTGTCGAAAGGAAAATAGAGTTGCGGCCCCAGACGCCTCTGTGGACCATGCCAGAGAAATACCGCGCGCCCGCGAAGCAGAGGATGCTGCGCACAGTCCCGCCCCATTCCCTCTCGATTCCCGCGCAAGGATGCCGCCATGAGTTCGCCCCCGCCGCTCCCCCAAGCGCTCGGCCCGTATGAATTGCTGGGCCAGCTCGGAACCAATGGAACGCTGCACACATTTGCGGCCAAACACCGCGCGCAAGGCCATGAAGTGGTGATTACGATCGTTTTTGCCGACGAGGTGAGCGGCGAGGCCCGCGAGCAGTTTGTGGCGGACGCGCAGAAAATGATCGAGCGGCATTTCGAGCACGTTCTGGCCCCTGCGGAATGGGGGCTGGAAGGCGGGTGGTTCTGGTGCGCTTCGCCGCGCCTCGATGGCGATCACACTGGCCAGCACATGCGCACGAGCGGACTTCCTCCCGCGCCGCTTACCTTCGAACTTGCCCGCCAAGTGGCCGTTGGCCTCGGGGAACTTCACGCACTCGGAATTTCTCACGGCGCGGTCTCCCCCGCCACGGTCTTTGTGGACACGACCGCCCGCGCCGTGTTGATTCACTCGCCCTGGTGCGGAATTCTGCAAGGCCTGGAGGGAGGCTACTTGCATCCCTCCTTGATGAGTGTGCTGCCCTTTACCGCGCCCGAAGTAGCGGCGAACGGCAAGGCATCCCCGCAGGGCGACGCCTACTCGCTGGGATCGGTTCTTTACTTTCTTCTGCTGGGACGCCCAACGCATTGGGCGGATGATCCTGAGTCGCTCCTGCAAAGCCTGAAAACGGACCCGGTGGACTTTGCCCCGTTGCGCGAAGTGATTCCGCCCTCTGGCGTGGAACTAATCGAGGACCTTCTGGAAAAGGCCCCCGAGGATCGTCCAATCAATTGGCTCGCAATGATAGAGCGAATGGGCGGAATCGCCGAGGAAATGGGCGCGGGGGCAGGCGCGCCTCCGCCGGTGGAAGCGCCGTCGCTCGATTCGGCGGGGATGCAGTTGCCAACTGCCGCGGCGCTCCAAGCGGATATTCCCACCATTCGCGATGCCGATGCCGGCGGCGAACCGGAAGCCAGCACTCGCCCCTCCGGACGCCCAAAAAGGAAACGATCCAAGGCGCAGGAAGAGGCCCTGGCTCCTTCCGCGCTGCCCGAATCCGGCGAGAGTGCCGGGGCGCCTCCTCCGCCTCCATCGCCCGCCGCTCCTGTGTTTGATGCCGCCGCGCGGCACAAAGCGGCAGTGGCAGCAGACCAGGCGCCTCCCTCTGCCGCTCCCGAGCTGATTGGCGACGAAGGGCGCTCAAAAAAGGTGGTTCTTCTGATCGTCCTGGTTGGAATTGTTGTTTTGATAGGCGCGGTGGGCGGTTTTTTCGCCTTTCAATTCATAGGGAGCAAGCCCGCAGGAAAATCTGGCGGCCAGCGCACGGGAAACGTCCGCGGTTCGGGTCCGGGCGCGGGTGCGCCAAAAGGCGATTCCCAAACGCCCGCCGAACAGCCGCGCGACGCCTACTACACGAAAACAGCCGAGGGACTGCTGGCCGTTGGCACTCGAGTGCAGCTTTTCCGCAATCTTAAAAAACGCCTTCCGAAAAACCCGGCGGACTTTGGCGGAACGATTCCTGTCGATGCCTGGGGCACAGCGCTTGATATTCGCGAGGGGTTTGTCGTCAGCGCCGGCAAAGACAAAAAATGGGATACCAAGGACGACATCTATTACGATCCGGAGAGCCAGCTCATCGGCGGTTATTTGACAGGCGTGGACCTGCCCGATGAAGTTCTGGCCAAGTAGGCGCAGGCCGCGTTCCGCCATCACGCCAGCCCAGCGCATTGCGGCAAATGCCCTCAGGAAATGGCATGGTGTATCTTTTCGTTGGCAATTGTCCCATAGGTCGCATAGGTCCCATTCGTCCCATTCTCTGATCGCGCCGCAAGACATTCCGTTTGGCATTGAAAGGCCATAGCGCCTTCATTTTTTCCAAAAGGATTCCTTGACGCGCGGGAAGCAGGGCGCTAATGCACTATCCCCGTTTGGGCTGGGGGTTCGAATCAGGAGGCGTTTTCGCCCCGTTGCGCTCCCTAAAGGCGTCCTGTGCCTGATCCAATCAGGCCTCCTGTGCTTGTTCCGCCCAGTCCGCGAGATTCCTCAATACCAATGCCGCTTTTTCTACTCTCCCTTTTCATTCTCTTCGCTGGCGGATTCTTTTCGCTTCTGGCCCGCCGCTCCGAACGCCTGTCCATGACCCTGGGCGCGGCGAGCGCGGCGGTCGGATGCGCGCTTGGCCTCGTTCCCGCGCTGCATGTGCTGGCGTCGGGATTCGGAGCCATAAAAAACGTGATAGAAGCAGCTGAGCCAGTGGAGATTGCGAGAGCAGGCGCCGTCCTTGCGCTGCGGCTTCCCTGGAGCGTCCCTGGTGGTTCATTCCACATCGAAATCGACCCGCTTTCGGCTTTTTTCCTCATTCCGATTTTCGGCCTGAGCGCGCTGGCGGCCATCTATGGCGCGGAATATCTCGGCTCGTGGCGCGGGCGGCGCTCGGTGGGGCCGGCCTGGTTTTTCTTCAATCTGCTTGTCATTGGCATGGCGCTTGTCGCCACATCGCGCAACGCTGTCCTTTTCCTCATCGCATGGGAAGTGATGTCTATCGCCTCGTTTTTCCTCGTAACGAGCGAATCAGACCGCGAGGACGTGCGTTCGGCGGGATGGACGTATCTCGTGGCCACGCATCTGGGCACCGCGCTTCTTTTTGTGATGTTTTTATGGCTCGGGAGCGAGGCGGGTTCGTTTGAATTCGAACGCTTCCGCCTGATTCGCGACATGGGCATGTTCGGGCCAGACACCGCCGCCAGCGTGATTTTCGTTCTGGCGCTCATCGGATTTGGAACGAAAGCCGGACTGATGCCGCTGCACGTCTGGCTGCCCGAGGCGCACCCAGCCGCGCCGAGCCATGTGTCGGCCGTCATGTCGGGCGTGATGATCAAAACCGGAATCTACGGCATCGCGCGCGTGATGACCTGGCTGGCGGAGGACCCGCCCGCGTGGTGGGGATTGCTCCTGATCGCCGCCGGACTCGTCTCAGGAGTTTTGGGCGTGGCATTCGCATTGGCCCAGCGCGATCTCAAACGTCTGCTTGCCTATTCGAGCGTCGAGAACATCGGCATCATCACAATGGGCCTCGGGCTGGGACTGCTCGGGCGTTCGCTCAACAGCCCGGCGCTCGCCGCCTTCGGGTTTGCGGGCGCGCTGCTGCATGTGCTCAATCATGCCGCCTTCAAAGGCCTATTGTTCCTTGGCGCGGGGAGCGTGGCCCACGCGGCGCATACACGCGACATCGAGCGCCTGGGCGGACTGCTCAAGCGGATGCCCTGGACGGGCGCGGCGTTTCTCGCTGGCGCGACGGCGATTTGCGGCCTGCCGCCTTTCAACGGATTCATCAGCGAATTTCTGATATTCTTTGGCGCGTTCGGAAGTTTTGCGCGCTCCGCCGCGCCTGCCGTGCCGCTCATCAGCATCATCGCGGCGCTGGCCTTAATCGGCGGATTGGCCGCGGCGTGCTTCGCCAAAGCGTTTGGGATTGTGTTCCTCGGCGAGCCGCGTGGCGAACAAGCGGCCCAGGCGCGCGAAAGCGGGCTGCTCATGCGGCTGCCGATGGCGGTGCTGGCGGTGGCGTGCCTGGCGATCGGCCTCGGAGCGCCGCGCCTGATCGGAATTATGGCCCCCGTGGCAGCGCCGCTCCTCGGACGCTCGGGCGATTTTGCCACGCAAGCCGCCACGCGCCTTTCGCTCAGCGCCATGCAAAAACCGCTCGAAATGATCGTATTCGGATCGTTTGTTTTTCTGGTGCTCGTGGCATTCCTGGCGTTTTTGCGGAGTCAACTGCTGGCGGGCCGGCCCATGGGCGAAACAGGCACATGGGATTGCGGCTATGCTCGCCCGACACCGCGGATGCAATACACGGCCTCGTCGTTCGCGCAGCCGCTGACGGATTTGTTCCGGGCAATCCTCCGTCCGCGCACCCAGATGAAACCACCGCGCGGATTGTTCCCCGCGGATGCCTCGTTCGAGAGCCACGCGCCCGACGTCTGCCGCGAGGGATTTTTCGCGCCCCTTTTCGGATTTCTTGCCCGGCATCTTGCGCGCCTGCGCCGCCTTCAGGAAGGCCGCGTTCAGGTGTATATTCTCTATATTATGTTGACGCTGATTGTGCTTTTGATCTGGCACCTGCGTTGAGAAAATCCGATGAATGATTTCTCCGCGTTTCTCTGCGCCTCTGCGGCGCGATTTCTTTCCGACTGATTCCCCAATGACCATCTCGCTCGTCTCGTTTCTGCTCGCTCTGATCTTGTCGCCCCTGCTCCTTGGGGTGATTAACCGCACGAAAGCGATTTTCGCCGGACGGCGCGGGCAGCCGCTTCTGCAAACATATTACGATTTGCTGAAATTACTCGGCAAAGGCGCGGTCTATAGCCGCACGACCACCTGGGTGTTCCGCGCGGGGCCGATCATCGGACTGGCGGCGGCGATGGGGGCCGCCGCGCTCATGCCGCTGGGCGGAACGATGGCGCTGGCGGCTTTTCCGGGCGATTTGGTGTTATTTGCGTATTTCCTTGGACTGATGCGATTCGCCACGGTGCTGGCGGCGCTCGACACCGGTTCGAGCTTCGAGGGCATGGGCGCCAGCCGCGAGGTGCAATTCGCCGCCCTCGCCGAACCGGCCCTGTTGCTGGCGCTGGCGGCCCTGGCGCGCCAGGCATCGAGCCTTTCGCTCTCGGGCATCGTGCCCGCGCTCGGAACGGGCGCGTGGGGCCAGGCCGCGCCCGTGCTGCTCCACGCCGCCGCCGCTCTGATCCTCGTTCTTCTCGTAGAAAACGCCCGCATCCCCTTCGACGATCCTAATACGCATCTCGAACTGACGATGATCCACGAGGTGATGGTGCTCGATCACGGCGGCGTGGATTTCGCGTTTATTCTGTATGGCGCGGCGTTGAAGATGTGGGCGCTCGGGGCGCTGGTCGTCGGGCTGCTTGTGCCCGTGCGGACAGGAAATCCGTGGATCGACCTCGGCGCGGGTGTGGCGGGGATGCTCGCGCTGGCCGTGGGGATTGGCGTTGTCGAATCGACAATGGCGCGGCTGCGGCTTATCCGCGTTCCGCAATTGCTGATTGGCGCGGGCGTGTTATCGGTGTTCGCGCTGGTTTTCGCACTGAGGTAAGAGGCAAAAGGATTCCCTTCCCATGCACGAATGGATCGACGCCGCTTTGATTGTGCTGCTCCTGACCAACCTGTTGCTGCTTGGCCATAGCCGCCTCGGAGCGTGCATCCGCATGGTGGCGATTCAGGGCGTGGTGCTGGGCTTCCTGATCCTTGGCAGCCATGCGGGTGAATTGGCCCCGCGCATCTGGGCGCTGGCGGCGGCGACGGTTGCGCTTAAAGGCGGCGTCTTTCCCTGGCTCCTGGCGCGGACGCTTCGAGGCGCGGGCGTCCGGCGCGAAATCGAACCGATTGTCGGCTACATTCCCTCGATCCTCGCAGGCGTGGCGCTTCTGGGATTGTCGTTCTGGATTGGGTCGCGCTTGCCCGTGCCGGGGGGCGGCGGAGCCGTATCGCCGCTCGCGCTCCCCATCGCGCTCTTCACAATGCTCACGGGCCTCGTGCTTTTGATCGGACGCAAAAAGGCCCTGACGCAGGTGATCGGCTATCTCGTGCTCGAAAACGGAATTTTCGCAGCGGGTGCGGCGCTTATCATCCACCAGCCGCTGCTTGTGGAAACGGGCGTCCTGCTCGATGTCTTTTTCGCCGTGTTTGTCTTCGGAATTGCCATTTTCCACATCAGCCGCGAATTCAACCATATCGACACAGATCAACTGGCGGCGCTGAAGGACTGACGCAATGGAAGGCCTGATCGAAGAGAAGGACCCAACCGAATGATCTACGCGATTTTGCTCGTGCCTATCGCTGCGGGAATCGCCGCCTTCCTCCTGAAATCGGACCGTCCGCGCCGTGCGCTGCTGGTTGGAGCCGCCGCGATTCATTCGGCGCTCACTGCGTTTTTCTGGGTTGCGCCGCCGCCGTCCGCGCTTGGCGGATGGCTCGCGCTCGATGCGCCGGGACGCCTAATCCTTAGCATCACGAGCCTTCTTTTCCTCGCAGCGGCCATTTACGCGATCGGATACCTGCGGCGCGAAAGCCTGACGCCGCATACGGATGAAGAGGAAGGTTTCCTTTTCACCAACGCGCCCGAGGCGGTTTTTACGGCATGCCTTCTGTTGTTTCTCGCCTCGATGACGCTCGTGGCCCTCAGCCGTCATCTTGGCCTGTTATGGGTGGGCGTCGAGGCCACGACGCTCGCCAGCGCCCCGCTCATTTACTTCCACCGCCACCACCGCTCGCTCGAAGCCGTATGGAAATTCCTTCTCATCTGCTCGGTGGGAATCGCGCTCGCGCTGCTCGGGAATTTCCTTCTGGCGGTTGCGGCCTCCGGTGCGCCATCGCCCGGAGACGAATCCGCCGCTGGCGCGGCTGCTCATGGGATTCCGCTAACGGTGGACGCCTTTTCACGCATGGGCACAGCGCTTTCGATCCCCTGGCTCAAGGCCGCGTTCATTTTCCTGCTTGTCGGATACGGAACAAAGATGGGCCTTGCGCCGCTTCACACCTGGCTGCCCGACGCGCATAGCGAATCGCCGTCGGTAGTTTCGGCGTTGCTCTCGGGCGCGCTGCTCAACTGCGCATTCCTTGGGATTTTGCGCGCGGCGCACATCTGCGAGGCGGCGGGCATTGGCACGTTCGCGCGCGAACTGCTTGTTGGATTCGGCCTGTTTTCGATGATCTTCGCGGGCTGCCTGATCCTCGGCCAGGCCGATTACAAACGGATGCTCGCCTATTCAAGCGTCGAGCACATGGGCATCTTGTCGGTGGGCGTTGGACTTGGCGGCGGGGCCGTATTCGGCGCGATGTTCCACGCTGTGAATCATTCGCTCGCCAAAGGAATGTTGTTTCTTGTTGCGGGCAACATCCTTGCGGTCTATCGCACGAAATCCTCGCGCCAGGTGAGCGGCGTGGCGCGGATTCTGCCGGTGTCCGGTGCATTGTGGCTGGCGGGATTTCTCGCCATCACGGGGTCGCCGCCATTCGGGACGTTCCTCAGCGAATTCACAATCCTGCGCGCTGCGATGGATCAGGGGCGCTATGTCGTGTGCGCGGCGTTTCTCGGGGCGCTGGCGCTGGCGTTTATCGGCATGGCCACGATCTGCTTGCGCATGGCCCAGGGCGAACCGGCGGGCGGATGGGAAGGCCCGCCGCACTTTGAGCCGGTCCTCGCCGTGGCTCCGCCGCTGGCGCTCGGATTGCTTGTGCTGGCGCTGGGAATTTGGGTTCCCGCAGGCTTGCACGCCGCACTCCTCGATGCCGCCCGCGCCGTGGGAGGAGGATTCTAATGACTTCAGAATCTTCCACCTCCGCTGCTGCTGCGCCGCCGCGAGCGCTTGAATTGAAGAACGCGCAGGCCGGGCGCGTGCGTGATATTCCAGTATTGGCATTTGAGGCTTTTCGCGCGCGCATCATCGAGGCCGCAAAGGCAGGCGGACGAATTGTGGCGCTGTTTGGCGTGCCCGTCGCCTCAAGTGCGCCCGGCCCGAATACCCAATCCGCAGGCCCGATTCGCGTGTATGCGGTCTTGGCGGCGCCCGGGCGCGAGACGCTTTCGATCCTCGCCGCCGACGCCGCCGATTCGTATCCAGCGCTCACACCCGACTGTCCGCAGGCGCATTGGTTCGAGCGAGAACTGGCCGAGCAATGGGGCGTGCGGCCCGAGGGGCATCCGTGGCTCAAACCAATCCGCTTCCATGCCTGCGAACGCGCCGGATGCGATGCCTGGGGACGTGATCCGGGCGACATTTTGCCTTGTGTGACCGACTATTTCCGCGTCGAGGGCGAAGAGGTGCATGAAGTTGCCGTCGGCCCGGTTCACGCGGGGATCATCGAACCGGGGCATTTCCGGTTTCAATGCCACGGCGAACGCGTGTTCAATCTGGAGATTTCGCTCGGCTATCAGCATCGCGGCGTCGAACGGGCAATGCGCGGAGGCCCCGGCAAGCGTTCGATCCACTACGCCGAAACGCTCGCGGGCGACACGACGATCGGCCACGCCTGGGCGCATTGCCGCGCGCTCGAAGCCCTGGCCGCCGTATCGTCTTCTTCCGCGCCTGCCGTCCCGCCGCGCGCCGAATTCCTGCGCGCCGTGGCCCTCGAACTCGAACGCCTGGCCAATCACACGGGTGACCTGGGCGCGCTGGCGGGCGATGTGGGATTTCTGCCCACGGCGTCCTATTGCGGGCGCTTGCGCGGGGATTTCCTGAATCTGACAGCGCTTTTGTGCGGAAGCCGTTTCGGGCGCGGCCTGATTCGCGCGGGGGGCGTGCGTTTCGATCTCGATTCTGAACGGCGCACGACGCTCCTTACGCGCCTCAACGCCACGTTGCGCGACGTGGAAGGCGCGGCCGAGTTGCTCTGGACCACGCCGTCGGTGCTGGCGCGGTTCGAGGGAACTGGCGCCGTGCCGCGCGAAACCGCTGAGGCGCTGGGGCTGGTTGGCCCGGCGGCGCGCGCCAGCGGACTCGAACGCGACGTCCGCTGCGATTTCCCCGCCGAGCCTTATCGCGCTTTGCCTCTCGAGATTTCCACGTGCGCCGACGGCGATGTGTTTTCGCGCGCACGCGTCCGCGCCCTGGAAATCAAGCAATCGGGCGATTTCATCCGCCGCGCCCTCGCCGCGCTGCCAGAAGGGCCGGTTTTCGCCGCGCGCAAAAACGGAAATGCAATGCCCGCAGTAACCGCCCCCGCCCCGCTCGCGCCCGAATCCGTGGCCGTTTCCCTCGTCGAAGGATGGCGCGGAGAAATCGCGCACGTGGCAATAACGGATGAGCGCGGACGTTTCGCCGCCTACAAAATTGTCGATCCTTCTTTCCACAACTGGAGCGGCCTCGCGATGGCGCTGCGCGACCAGCAGATTTCCGATTTTCCTTTGTGCAACAAGAGTTTTAATCTTTCCTACTGCGGGCACGACCTATGATTCGAGTTTTGCGCGAACGATTGCGCCAGGGATACCGCACGATCCGCTGGCCCGACGCTGAGCCAACGCTCCCCGACCGCCTGCGGGGGCGTCCGCAAATTGCACCGGGGCAGTGTCCGGCGGATTGCAATGCCTGCGCGCAGCTATGCCCAACCGACGCAATCTCCATAAAGGACCAACAATCCCGCATCGACCTTGGACACTGCCTGTTTTGCGCCGATTGCGCTGCCGCCTGCCCGCAAAAGGCGATTCGCTTCGACACCGCCGAATACCGCATGGCCACGCGATGGCGCGATGATCTGATTATCGCCAGAAATCCTGGGCAAGATGCCCAAGCCACCGGAAATCTTGGACAGGACGTCCAAGCCACCGGAAGAAATGCTCAAGATTCGAAGGATATTGAGAGAAATTCCAAGGAGGGGCAATACCGCCTTGCCGAGGCGCTGGATGGAAAGTTGCGCCGTCTCTACGGACGCTCGCTCAAACTCCGCCAAGTCAGCGCGGGCGGATGCAATGCTTGCGAGGCCGACGTGAACGTCCTCAGCACCATTGTATTCGACCTCGGGCGTTTCGGAATTCAGGTTGTGGCTTCGCCCCGCCACGCCGATGGACTGCTTATCACCGGTCCCGTGCCGGAAAATATGCGCATCGCCTTGCAAAAAACATGGGAAGCCGTTCCGCCGCCGCGCCTTGTGATTGCTGTGGGCGCTTGCGCCATTTCGGGCGGTCCATACGTAGATCATCCTGAGGTTCACAACGGCGCGGAAGCCATTGTGCCAGTTGATCTTTACATTCCCGGCTGCCCGCCGCACCCGATGACGATTCTCGACGGGCTTGTGCGCCTGCTCGGACGGCTCGAATAGAAACTCCGCCACACGCGCGCCGCAGGCAAATGCATTACAATTTCATCTGGCTCTTCAGAAGCTCGTATTCCTGGCGGATGCCGGGAAGGAGCAGGACGACGCCGCTCAAATTGCCCTCCCTGGCGGCTTCTTGCGCCTTGAATGAAACATCGCGCAGCCGGAGCGCGCCCACATTCGCGGCCGATCCCTTGATGGAATGCGCCTGGCGTTCCGCCACAACGGCATCGCCATCCGCCAGTGCCTTCTCCAGCAGCGCAACCTGGACAGGGACGTCCGCCAGAAACATCTCAACGATGTCCCGGGCCGCTTCCTCATCGCCCATCACGCGATCCAGAAGAGCCTCGCGATCAAATACCTTTTGCGCTTGCGCCGCTTCCGAATCCTTCGCGCCTTTTTCAGTGCCTTTTCCCGCCTTCCCAAGCCATTTATCGAGCACTTCCATCAATGCCTTGGGAGCAATCGGCTTGGAAATGTAGTCATCCATGCCTGCTTGCAGACATCGCTGCCGGTCGCCTTCCATCGCATTGGCGGTCAGAGCGATCACGGGAGTATGCTTGCTTTCGCCTTCAATCCTTCGGATTTCGCCTGTTGCCGTATAGCCGTCCATTTCGGGCATCTGGCAATCCATCAGAATGGCGTCGTAGGGGATGATTCGCAGCGCCTCAATCGCCTCGCGTCCATTGGCCACGGCGTCCGCGCGGTATCCGAGTTTGTCGAGGATTTTCAGAGCCACCTTCTGATTAACGGCGTTGTCCTCCGCCAGCAAAATGCGCGCCTTAGGGCCTTCCGCCTTGGCGCGGGCTGCTTCTTCCACCAAAGTGTGGCGGGTGACAAACACCTCTTCCGCTCGATCGGCTTCCACGGGTTCCCCCAGGACGGTCATCAGGCTGTCAAACAGCATCGAAGGCTTTACCGGCTTTGTTAAATATGCGGAGAAACCTATCGCTCTCAGGCGGTTTACATCCCCGCGCTGGCCGATCGATGTCAACATGATCAGCCGTGTTTTTCTCAGAAAGGCGTCCGCGTGGATCAGGCGGCCCAACTGTTCCCCATCCATGCCCGGCATCATCATATCGAGAATTGCCAGGTCGTAGGCGTCGTGGTTGTCAAGTGCCTGGCGCAGCATCGCCAAGGCTTCCTGGCCCGACGAAGCCATGTCGTGGCGGCATCCCCACTGGCTCAAATAGGCGCTGAAAATTTTCCGGTTCGTTTCATTGTCGTCAACGATCAGAACGCGTTTTTCCTGAATGAGCGGCGGAATAACGCGGGGCGCGCCCTTGGCCCTGGATTGTTTCTCAAGTTCGAGCGTGAACCAGAAAGCCGAGCCTTTTCCTACCTCGCTTTCGACGCCGATGGCGCCTCCCATCATTTTGCACAGCCGTTTGGAAATCGTAAGTCCCAGGCCGGTTCCGCCATACTTGCGCGTGGTCGAAGCGTCCACTTGGGTGAACGCCTCGAAAAGCGAGCCAATCCGGTCCTTGGGAATGCCGATGCCCGTATCGGAAACAACAAAGCGAATTCTGGCCTGTTTGCCTGTATCCTCTTCAAGCAGGACCTTTATCGTGACTTCGCCGCGCTCAGTGAATTTAACCGCATTGTTGGCAAGATTGATAAGAATCTGGCGCAAGCGCCCAGGGTCGCCGCGCACTGCCATTGGCGCTGACGGATCGATGTAACATGTCAGCTCCAGCCCTTTCTCCATAACTTTGGGTGAAATAATGTCCACCGTTTCCTGCACCGCGGTCTGAAGGTCAAAGTCAATGATTTCGAGGTCCAGTTTGCCCGCTTCGATTTTGGAAAAATCAAGAATGTCATTGATTACGCCGAGCAATGCATCGGCGGACACACGGGTCATCTCAACATATTCGAGCTGCTCCGCGCTGAGGGGCGTGTCTCGCAGAAGGCTGGTCATCCCGATCACGCCATTGAGCGGCGTGCGAATTTCGTGGCTCATATTGGCCAGAAATTCGCTCTTTGCCTTGCTGGCCGCTTCCGCCGCGGCCGCCATTTCGTTAGCGGGGGCGATGGCCAGGTTGAGACGGTCGTTGGCTTCGTCCGCCAGTTCTTTTGCCCGGAGCGCCGCCTGTTCGGCTTGCCGGCGGTTGGAAATCTCGCGTTCCAATTCCTCATTGGCTGCCAGGGCCTTGCGGGTCAGATGCTCCAACTCCTGCTTGCGTTTCATCAGGAGTTCAGCCTGCGCCGCCAACTCCTCATTTCTTGCCTTCAATTCCTCCGACTGCCAGAACAATCTATCCGCGGCCTCGCTTTGCTTCTGCTCCGCTTCTTTGCGCAGGAGAATTTCCTTTTCTAGACTATGCTTTGAGGCCGCCAAATCCTCGTTGCCCCGCCGAAGTTTTTCTGCCGCCTGTTTGGCCTCGCTCAGCGAGACGCGATGCTCATCGCGCATGGTCAGCAGATCAATCGTGAGGTCGCTTTCCGCAAAATCATCAAGCGCAAACCTGCCGACATCATCGAGAGAAGCAACATTCGGGGAAGCCAGGAAAAGAAATCCGGCGGGAAGGCTAAACCAGTATCCCCAAAGAGGATATCTGGCGTCATTGGATTTGAGCACGGCGGACTGGCGCCGTCCTAGGCGGGAGGAAATCAATTGCGGCGACAGCGTTTCCCCAGCGCCTTCGATCTCAATCAAACTTGATGCGTTTTTTCCTGTTGCCGCCCCAACTTTATTTAGCACTTGCTTGCTGGCCCAAGTCACGGCCAGCCGATCATCCACGGCCAGGATGAAGGGAGAAAGTCTGGACAGCTGATGCAGGTCCACCAGGTATTTTGGCGCGCCTGAATCTACGGAAAAATTATCTCCATCGTGCATTGATCGTCTCCCTTATTCATGCAGGCAATTTCATTAACTTGGAGATTTTGGCCAAAATTCAGGCCCACGCCCAAGATCAAACCCCGAAGCACCGGGCATAGTCTTCGTTCGGATTTGTAGTGCATAAGAAGGCGGCCATCCGGCATTTCCTCATACTGAAAGCTCGGCGGGTGCGCATTGGCCACGCTTCTCGTCGCTTGCTGATGAACCCGGTCCATATTCAGAAGAAACTCGCGGGCAGAAGAGCCGGCAAGTTTGAAAAATGTGGGATAAGATCGCTTTCCCGTGTTCATGACCCAGAACTTTCCGAACTCAACAAGAACCGTCTCCAAGGGAATGCCCAGGGCCTGGGCGGCGGCGCCGGCGAGATCAAAAGTCATCTGATCCGGGTAGTCCTCGCTGATGGAAAAAAACGGCTCCTTGCACCCCGCAATCTCCTTGATTTTTTCCCATGCTTGAACGCCGAACTGCGTTTCCGCCATCTCCTGGATGCCCTTGTTGATTACGCCCTTCATAGCATTCCCCTTTCATGCGCCAATGTCGTGCCTCACCTTCAGTGGCGCGCATCCTCTGGCCGACCCCGCCGCCGTATTAATAATGTCAGATAAATATCTTTTCTTCGTCAATCAAACTCAGCGTGGCCGCTTTGAATTTATTTGCCTGGAGCATAAAGCGCTCCGCCGCGGCCCTTTCCAGAGGCTCGCTCAGGAAAACAATCGTGGTGAAGAAGATCGAAGTCCCCAAATAACAGCCGCCAATGCCAAAAACCGTTTTGACCCCTTCCGCCTCCACGAAATCCTGCGCGGCAATAATTTTTCGGTTTTGGCTGTCCACTTCCGTTCGCGCATCAAGGACATGGAACACCCCGCTCATGCTCTGGAAGGTTCTGGCCACAAGCGACGTATCGCTGCGGTCAATCCAGTCAATTCCTGCGCCCAGCTGCTTCAGAAGGCGGGACATCATTGGAATTCTGCCAATAAAGTCCGATGATGCCAGAGGAATGCCGACATGCCCGCGAGACATCCGCCTGTCGTTCCACTCGGGCTTCCTGCCCCGGGTCCCCATCAGCGACAAAACCAGCGTTTCCTCCTTCATTAATTCCGCAATGCCCGCCGATTGGGCAAGATTCACAACAAATTCCCTGTTGGGTCCGGGAAGTTTGCCAAAGGGAATGGTCGCGAAAAGCCGGGCCAGAACTATGGATTCGCTCAGCGACTCGTAAAGAACCGACACATATCGCTGAGCGGCTTCCTCAAGCGCCGCGGAGCCAGCCAGCCGGCTGGTTATCTGGTTGTGCAAATTCGCGTGATCCGCATGGGACAGTTGGCCAATCTGAAGACTCATGGCACATCCTCCGCTACGGTGTTCAGGTGTTGAAAGTCAGCTTTCGGCAGAAAGGATGAATAAAACGCGCGCCACGCGCCCATTCGGCAAAGAATCGCGGATTTTGCATCTTGCTGGCGCAACTCGCGTCTGGATTCCTGGCAAAAAATGAATTCCCTTTCACATTACAAACGACTCTCTTTTGCGTTTGCCCAACACCAACTGTCAACAAGGAACTGCCAATTCGCGCCTTGCCGGCATATTCCGCCGGAAAGGTGGATCTTGTTTTTCATATCTGAAGGACTGGGGTCTGCGAAAGCAGGTCTCTGGATGTCTATTGCACTGTAACGCCTTGCCTGGGGCGAAAGGAGAGCGCCGCTGTCGGACAGACGGTCACGCACAGACCGCACTGGAAGCAGGCGTCCTCTCGGATCGTGGGCGGCGTTTCAGGCGGAGCCTGGATGGCGCCATACCAGCAGGCCGCCTCGCATTTCGTGCAGCCGATGCACGCCGCCGCATCAAGTTTTGGCGCTTCCTGAAATTCCGTTAAAACCTTTTGTCCCTCGCGGAGTTTCCGCAGGAACACCCCGCGCACTTCCTCGATGTCCGAATAGCCATGCGCATCGAGCCAGCGCGCGGCTTCTTCGGCGATGCGGCCATAGACGCTGTTGCCTTCGAGGATCGCCGCCGTGCAGACGCCAACCATTGTTGCGCCAGCCATCATATACTCGATCAGGTCGGTTCCGCGCGACACGCCGCCAACGCCAATCACGGGTTTCTTTACGCGGCGCGCCACCTCGAATACGCACCGCAACGCCAGCGGCTTGATCGGCTCGCCGCTCAGCCAGCCGTAACCGTAACGGCTTCCCATGATCGGCTCGCCGCGTTCGATGTCGATGCGCAGCGTCGGGCCAAAACTATTAATGCACGTAAAGGCATCCACATGCGGTTCGAGCACAGCGGCCAGATCGCCCAAATCTCCGAAGTGCGGACTCAGTTTCGCGATGATGGGAATATCGACCGACTCGCGCAGGACGCGCGCCACCTCGGCCACCGTCTCAATTTCGCGCCCTACATAATGAATTGTGAATTCGATGGCGTCCGCCCCCGCGGCCTGAACGCGCGGCCCAAGCGCGCGAACTTCCTCCGCCGAATAGCCAATGCTCGCCAGAAACGGAATGCCGTGTTCGCGGGCCGCCGCCAGCGCCGCGGGATATTCCTCATCGAACCACCGCTCGGGCGGCAGCTCGGTCCAAAGTTCCGTGTTCAACATTCCGTTTCGCGCATACAAAGCCATATTCGGGCGCGGAACCGGTGCGGCGGCAGACGACACGGTTTTGGCCAGCAAGCCCCCCGCGCCGCCCTCGGCGCATTGGCGCAGCGCGCGCGCATCGCGCACGTTCGGCCCCGCCGCGGGTATCACCGGATTACGAAAATCCAATCCGAGAAAGCGAGTTTTCAGATTCGCCCTTGGAGGCGGAAGCGGACTGTCCAGATTTGGCTCATTCGTCATCATGCACATGCTCCATGCGAAATAAGGCGCAAAATTGTCTTCGCGCTTTGCCTGGTCAGTTATTCTCCGGCCAAATTGGCGGGATTGTTCAGGAATTCACCCGCCAGATGAATCTCCGCGCCCAGGGCATCGATAAGGCTTTGCGCGGCTTCGAGCGCGTTTGCCTTCCCGGCCTTTTCCAGTTCAAACGCCGCGGCGCGAACTCGATTGGCGCCCATGTTGGCGGAAGCGCCCTTGAGCGTATGCGCCAGACGCGCAATTTCCTCGCCGTCTCCGCGCGCCAGGGCCGCCTTAAGCGCGTCCAAATTCTTTGAAGCCTGATCCAGGAACAAGTCAATCAACTCCCGCTCGAATTCCGGATCGTTTCCACTGACGGAATGAAATTGTTTTACGTCCACGGGAGGCGCGGCTGGATGCTCGGGCACTTCCACCGTCTGAACCGGCGGCGCTACTTCGCGCCCAGCCCATCGCTGAATCACATCAAGCAATTCCTTGGGACGGATAGGCTTGGACACATAATCATCCATGCCGGCCTCGATGCACCGCTCGCGGTCGCCCTTGAGAGCGTGGGCTGTCATGGCGATGATCGGCACCCGCCGCTTCCCGGTCTCCATCTGCCGAATGGCCGCCGTTGCTTCGAATCCGTCCATTTCGGGCATTTGCACGTCCATAAGAACAATATCATAGGGAATGCTTTGCAGCGCCTGAACCGCCTCGCGTCCATTGGCAACGGCATCGGCCCGGTGGCCCGCCTTTTCCAGGATGCGAAGCGCCACCTTCTGATTCACCGGATTGTCTTCCGCGAGAAGGATGCGGACATTGCGAGCGCCCGATTCTCGAAGTGTGTGGCGCGTTATGATGCCCGAAGAAGTCGCGGGGGCCTCGGGGCGCGCCGCTTCTTCCCCAGTAATAGCAAGCGCCTCGGAAATCGCGTCAAGCAGCTGGCTCTGGCGGATAGGCTTTGTCAGATAGGCTGAACAGCCCAGTTCCTCAAATTTTCGCGCGTCGCCGCGGCGGCAGATCGAAGTCAGCAGCAGAATGCGAACATTGTCATGGCGCCGGTCCGCCCGGATCGCGCGGATGACTTCCTCGCCATCCAGGTCCGGCATCTGGAAATCCAGCAAAACCGCGTCAAACGGCCATCCTTCCGTTTGAGCGCGGTTCAGAGCCTCCAAACCGGCGTTTCCGCTCTCCGCTTCCACGGTAAAACAACAAAACGAAGAAAGAATGCGGGTCAGAATGGTCCGGTTGGTAGGATTGTCATCCACAATAAGAATTCGCGCGCCGCGGACACTGCGCCTCAAACGGGATCGGCCTTCGGTGCCGGTTTTTTCCTGAACTTCCATTGGCACGGTGAACCAGAAAGTGCTTCCGCGCCCCGGCTCGCTTTGCACGCCAATCTCGCCGCCCATAAGTTCAACAAGGCGTTTGGAAATGCTCAGCCCCAGTCCCGTTCCGCCATATCGGCGCCGTGTCGAGCCCTCCGCCGGAGTAAATGTATCAAAAATCGCCTTCTGACGATCGAGCGCAATGCCAATTCCCGTATCAGACACAGAGAATCGGACCACTGTTATGCCTGTTTCTTCACGCGCCGCCTCCGCGCGCACATCAACATTGCCTTTTTCCGTGAATTTGATGGCGTTCCCGGCCAGGTTCACCAGAACCTGCCGCAGCCGCTCGGGGTCGCCGATCAGGTTCACCGGGGCGGCGGGATCCACAAACACTGTGAATTCCAGCCCTTTGAGTTGCGCCTTGGGAGCCAGCAGATCGCCCACGCTTTCGAGAACATAGCGCAAATCGAAGGGAATCTCCTCGATGTCCATCTTCCCCGATTCGATTTTCGAGAAATCGAGAATGTCATTGATAAGCACCAGGAGCGAGTCGCCGGCGTTGCGGATGGTTTCCACATACTCGACTTGCTCGGAATCAAGCGCGGTATCGAGCAGCAAACTGGTCATTCCAATCACTGCGTTCATGGGCGTGCGGATTTCGTGGCTCATGTTGGCGAGGAATTCCGCCTTGGCGCGCGCCGAGGATTCCGCGGCTTGTTGCGCCTCCACAAACGGCGAGACGTCGATCGCGTTCAAAATCACGCCGAGGTAGCGGCCTTCCTGAAATATGGGCTGAACCCGCAGCGAAAGATGCATTCCGAGCAACTCGCGATTGACCACATGCATCTCGCGCGATTCGCCGCTGCGGAACCGCTCGATCATTCGCTTGGCTCTTTGCGTGGCGGGCGTATCAGGGTGGTAATTCCACATGGATTTGCCCACAATATCCTCGCGCCGCATCCCAACCTTTCGCAGAAACCACCCATTCACTTCCGTGACCACATCCTCGGCGTTGGCGACAACCACGCCCTCCTCCATGCCTTCGATCATGGCCCGAAGCTTTTCCGCTTCGATTTCGGCCTTTTCGTGCGCGGCAAGGCGCGCCATTTCCGCCTTCCTGCTCTCGGTCAGGTCCACCATGACGCCTACGATCCCGGCGGCTTCCCCGGCGGAATTCAAATAGGTCGCTTTTGTAAACAGAACCGTATGGAAAAGCCCGTCCGAGTAGCGCACCTGCGCTTCATAGCGCTGAACCCCAGGCTCGCGCAGCAACTTCATATCCGCATCATGGTAGATTTTGGCTTTTTCTGGAGGAATTCGATCAGGCATGTCGAACAGGGTTTTCCCAAGCAAATCTTCCCTTGGCAAATTGAGCACGTTCCTTGCAAAGGCCAGATTGCACAACTGATATGCGCCACGAGAATCCTTAAAGAAAATCGGCGAGGGAATCGTGTCGATAAGCGCCTGGAGGAATCGAGAACGTTCCTCGATGATTTTTTGCGCGGCAACATGCTCTGTGACGTCCTCCACAATTCCCATAAAATACTGCGGGGCGTCCTTCGAGTCCCGAAGCACTCGCGCGCTGATAGCACCAAGAAATCCACTTCCGTCGCGCCGGCGAAGATGAAAAACCTGGCCAATTACTTGCCCTTCGCGGTGCATTGTCCCTGTAAATCTCTCATGTTCCTCCGGGGTTTCAAACAAATCCGCCACAGAAGACCGCAAAAATTCCTCTGCGGAATCGTATCCATGCATCCGCGCCATGGCGGGATTGACCAGCACAAAATGCACTGGTTCTACCGGAACGCCTTGAAACACTCCCACAGGAAGGTTCTGAATCCATGTGGCAAGGTTTTCATCTTTATTGCAAAGCGCCGCCTCCAGTTCCACAACCCGCCGCCGAAGCGCCTCCAGTTCATTCAGGTTCTCGCCGCCGGTTTGTTCTGTTGCATTCATGAAACTTACACTCCCCCGCGCATGGAGCGCGGAAAAGGTTTGCCTGGGATCGCGAGGCTCTGCACTCGCTCTTCCGCACTCCCCCGCGCGTGGAGCGATGAAAGGGTTTGCCTGGGATCGCGAGGCTCTGCACTCGCTCTTCCGCACTCCGCCGCGCATGGAGCGATGAAAGGGTTTGCCTGGGATCGCGAGGCTCTGCACTCGCTCTTCCGCACTCCGTCGCGCGTGGAGCATGGAAAAGGCGT
>CAYUNT010000067.1:0-19938 GCA_964446285.1 uncultured Candidatus Sumerlaeota bacterium
GTGGTTGGGGGTTGGGAGCAAAAAGAAGATATGCAAAAGGGTTGAAAGGATAATGAGAAGTCCTGCCAAGAAAACCAAAAGCAACGCTAAATCCTCGCTGACCACTGTTCACCGATTACTGGCAAATCTTCACTGCCCACTGATCACTAACATATCTTCACTGCCTGCTGTTTACTGTCCACTGCCCACTGACCACTCTTGCTCACAACCCACAACCCACAACTCACAACTCCCCCCTCTCCCCTTCTCACTCTCCCGCGGTGATTTCATAGGTCACGAGGATATTTTTCAACTGGATCGCGAAGCTGGGAGTCGCTGGTTTGGGCTTGTCCGCTTTTTTGGCGGTAAGTTTGAGAAACAGCCGCCCCGTGCAGGGCGAAACAAACTGGGATACGCGCGAACTGTCGATCGTTTGCTTGGGAATCGAGACCGGCTCAAAACGCAAGGTCCTCAAATTGAGAATTTCGATGCTGAAATCCTGGGTTTCCGCGTCTGTGTAGGCGGTTTCGATGACGACGGATTGCGCCGAGACATTGTTCGTATTGAAGGGCCACACGGCGCTGACCATGCAGTTGGAATCGCGCATCTCCAGATCACCGAGATCATTGGCGTTCACGGTTCCTTCGACGGACTGCCCCAAAAACTCCAGGCGATTTTGCCAGGGCGCCAGGGGGCCTTTGGCTCGGGGCGCGGGACGCAATGGCAGGCGAATCGCATAGCAAACGGCGTGCGTGAAAATATCCGGTTTGGCGGAAAGGGCGATTTTCGCCTCGGGTTGTTCGCCGAAGGCAATCAGCCAGACTTCGGCTCCGTGCGGAGGGAAAATTTTGGAGGTCAAGTCTGGCTCGAACCAGTAATGCGCCAAGTAGTTGAGAGTGGAGGCTGCTTGGCGGACTTCGTCGGATTGGAGATTGCGCAGGGCGAAGATGTGCTCTTGAAGCAGTTCGCCCGCGGCGCGCCATCGGGTCGAGGTTCGCTGCGTGGGATCCGTGTTGGGAAACGTGGCCGATCCGGGCTGAAGGACGTAGGTGTCGCCCGGCAGCAGGTCGCGCGGAAGCGGCAGCGCCTGATCGCTGTAAAACAAAATGGGACGGCGCAACGGGCGGCTTGTGTTGTTGCGGATGGAGCCGGAGAGTTCCTCGCGGTTCCAGACCAAATCCGCCTCGACCGCTCCCTCCATGTCGATCAGGCCCCTGGTTTCCAGATGCCCAATGTCCCATTGGCCAAGCGGAAGGTCGTTCACCGATTGGATTTTTTCATCCACGCGATGGATGGTCGGGCCTTGTTCGATGTCGAGCAGTCCGCCGCTGCCGCCCCCCCCAACCGAAACAGCCTTGAAGGCGCTGTAACTCGATCGCAGGAAGTCCTCGCTTTTCCACCAATGATCGCCCCGGGCAAGCGCCAGCGCGGCGGATTCCGGACGGGCGGACATGCGGGTCTTTTTCGGGCTGAATATGCCATATTGACCACGAAGCACCGCGGTATTTTCTCCCGCGCGTCCGGCGATCAGGCTCGCTTCGCGCACGATCAGGTCTCCGCCCTTGGTCAGCGCGCCGATTCCATAAATCAGGCTGCTGAACACCAGAACAATGCAGGGCACAGAAACCCAGGCCCACTCGATTTTTTTGCGCTTGTAAAGCATCCGGAAATTGATCGGGCCAACAGCAAGCACATATCCAATAAGAAGGAAAAAGATCAGGAAGATATTGGCGGGCCGGGCGGCGCGGCGCGAAACCACGGGGGCGTTCGAGCGCAAGTCTGCCTGAAAGGTGTATTCGGAGCCGGTAATGGGCCGCCAGGGCAGGATCGAACGCCAGAGATTGGAAAAATTGATTTCGATGGAAGGTGTGAGATTGCGCGACTCGAAGGCAAAAAAGATCACCTCTCCCAGACCCTGATGGCGGCGCACCACCAGCGGCAGCTTTTCCGCTTCGGCCAGCACTTCGGCGTCGGGGGAGGGCGTGATGAGGGCGGTCACAATGTCGTTGGTCTCGACGGGGATCGAAGGGTCCGTGATGCGCCGGACACTGCCATCCTCGCCAAGCCGGAGCCTGGCGCCGCCTTCAACAGTTCCCGGCAGGATGCGGTCCATCAGCCCGCCGCGCCACGCGGAGGGATCGCCCGAGGAGACCGCCACAAGCGTTCCGCCAGCGTTGACCCATTCTTCCAGCGCCTGTTCCTGGGCGGGACGGAGGAAAGTCTCGCTCCAATTTGTCAGAACCACCACGCCAACCGGCGCCAATCCCCACCAATTCTCGGGGAGGTTTTCCGGCTGGGCTTTGGCGACAACCAGTGGATCAGCCACGCGCAGTTTCGGAAGGCTTGCCGGAGTCAATTCCGCCGACACGTTGAGCAGAAGCACAGTCCCAGGCGCAAGGGGCTGAATCTGAAGCGGAAAAGTCCGCAGCAATTTGCCATTGGTGGTTCGCAGTTCCGCCACAGGCTGCGCGGGGAGCGTATCGGAAAACCGCGCATAGACATAATAGCGCTGCACGGAGAAGGCGGGAATATCAATCTCGCGCGTAAAGATGTGGCGCAAACCGCTGTCGCCGCCCTCGCTCGGGATGGAAATGACGCCTTGAAATGCGCGGGGAGGCTCCGCGCCCGGTTCCGTCGAGGGCTGGTTGCGGACAGTGATTACGACAGGGGTCCATTCGCCCGGGCGGTAAAAGCCGTCGAACCCGGCAAGGCATTCGACTGTGGGCAGAGCAAACGCAGACCCGGCCGCAGCCAATAAAAAGACCACAGCGCAAAGAATCTGGCGTGCGGCCGCCGCTGGGGCCGCGGGGGGGGCGAACCGCCGTGTTTTTTGTTTTACAACAGGAGAACGCGACATTGGCAAACCGGCATCCCTCCGCGAAACGTCAGTTTTCATTCCCTTATCGCTCCCCGTCGCTCCCGAATGCAACGATTTGTCCTTGGTCTGGCGCCCGGGAGCTCATTTTGGCGTCAATATAAGGTCCGAGCCGGCATTTGCCCCCTCACGGCGTTCGGGGTTCCGCTTTAGGATCGCTCCACATAGCCTCCATGTATGCAGAACCCGGAACGAAGTGACGGGGTTGGGATTCCTTCTTCGCCATATTCTCTTTTGGGATCGCCCCTCCTACCCTATATCTGCCGGCGTTTCCAGTGCCCGCCCGCCAGGCGCGCCAATAATATGACGGATCGAAGCGACCAGTCGATGAGCGTGGCCCAATAAATTCCCGCGACGCCCAGTCCGGCAAGAAATCCGAGCGTATATCCCAGGCCGACGCGGACCACGATATTTCCGCCGAGTTGCGCCAGCGTGGGCGAAATCGTGTCGCCCGCGCCGCGCAATCCGCCGCTCAGGGTCGAGCCGAGGCCGATCATGGGCTGTTCCAATGCCGCGATCAGGAGCAGCGGAACCGCCAGCGCCAGAAAATCGGCCTCGTGCGAAAACCATCCTAACAGCCATTGCGGAAAAGTGGAAAACAAAATTCCCAACATGCCCATCAGAACAATGGCGAGCCATGCGCAGAGTTTGAAGGCGAGCAGCGCGGTGCGTGAATCGCGCCGCCCGAGCGATTGCCCCACCAGCGTGCTGGCCGAAACGGCGAATCCCGCGCCGATCATGAAACTGAGCGATTCGATGCGCACCACCGAAGCATGGGCGGCGAGCGCCGTGGTGCCGAACTCCGCGATCAGCCGGATGAATAGCAAAAACCCGATGGAAACAAGGATTTCTTCGAGCAGCGAAGGGGCCGACACGCCGAGGAGTTTAGGCGTTACCCCGCGCAGCCAGGGCCGCGCGCCCCCTCGCACAAGCCGGAATTCCGGATTATCCCGGGGATCGCCAGCCTCCGCGCGGGCCTCTTTGCCCTTGCCCTCGATATGCAGCACAGGCGCGGGCAGCAAATCGAGTTCGGGTTCTGTAACAGGGTCTTTGGAATATACCGGCTCGGTGAACAAGCGTTTGGGCCGAACGCCCCGCATCGCCGCCAAAGCAAGAAAAGCGAATCCGCTGGCGAATCCGAGCGCCGAGGCGATTCCCGCGCCAAGCATCCCCAGCCGTGGCGCGCCCCAATGCCCGAAGATCAGGATATAGTTCCCGAGAACATTAATCAGATTGGCGAGAATCGAAGCCAGCAAAGGCGTGCGCGTATCGCCCGCCGCGCGCATCGAGGCCCCGAGATTGATGCTCATTTGCGTAAGCGGAAACACGCAAAGAATGGCCCCGGCATAAGCGGCGCCCGCGCGCAAAACGTCCGGCTCCGCGCCGAGGAGTTTCAGAATTGCCGGCAAAAGCGCAATCAATGGCCCGCCCAGCAACAGGCCGAGCGCCCCGGCGAGCAGAATGCCGTGCGAAGCCGCTTCGCGCGCGGCGCGGAATTGTTCGGCCCCCCAGCGGCGCGAGACGATGGCCGCCGTCCCTACCTGAATGCAGCCGGTGGTTTCTGTTAGCCGCCACAAGAGCACGCCTGCCATCGAGGCGGCGGCCAGTTCCGCCCTTCCGACGCGCGAGAGCATCAGCGCATCGATAAAAAACACCGCCGATGCCATCAGATTGCCCGCAATATAGGGGACGGCCAGGCGAACGGACGCCTTTTGCAGTTGCGCCAGTTCAGGGGCGCGGTCTCGCGGTCGCAAAGAGAATTTCATGAAGAATCCAGGCAAGAAACAAAGCAGGAGAGGAGAGTGAATCGGAGAACAGGAGCAGGAGGAAGAGAGGACAAGAGGAAGCTGAGGATGAAAGAATGAGTGAAGGAGCGGCCCTTTGTCCTTCAGGACTTGGCCCGGCCTGTCGCCGTCTCAGCCGCCAAAGAGATACCCCGCGCCCTGGCCGATGAACAGCCCGGAAATGGCGGCTGTCTGAAAACAAGCAAGGGTCGAAGCAAGCAGCGCCCGCATCCCCAGCCGCGCCACATCGGCCGCGCGCTCGGGCACAAGCGAAGCCACCCCGCCAACGAAAATCGCGACGGCGGCGATATGGCTGAATCCGCAAAGCGCATAGGAGGCAAGGATGGCCGAGCGCGGATGAACCAGCGTATTGGATTGAATGAGCACCGAGAGGTGTTTGTAGCAGATGAGCTCGGTGATAATGGTGCGTTCGCCAAGAATCTTCGAGATCGGCCCGGCATCCTCGACGGGAACTCCGATGAGAAGCGTGAAGGGATAGAAAATCCACCCGAGGACTTTTTCGAGCGACAGGGGCGGAATCGGAATGCCCACAGAGGCGGCAAAGCCCGAAAGCCATCCGAGCAGGCCGTTGACGAGCGCCGCCAAGCCCAGAAACGCAATCAGAAGCGCCGCGACACCCATGGCGAGTTTCATGCCCTCATTCGCGCCGCGCAAAATGGCCTCGACGAGCGTCGTATCGGGCGGTTTTTCGCCAGTCACCACGCGGCCAAACGTTTCGGGGCGCTCTTGTTCGGGCAGGAGGATTTTCGCCATGACCACCGCGGCCGGCGCGCTCAGAAGCGAAGCCGTAATCAGATGCCCGGCAATGGAAGGAAACACATCGCGCAACAGAAGCGTGTAGAACCCGAGCACGGACGAGGCGATCGTGGCCATTCCCGCCGTCAGAATCAGGAGCAATTCCGAACGCGTGGCGCGCCGCAGGTAAGGGCGAATGGAAAAGACGGATTCGATGCCGACAAAGATGTTGCTGGCGGCGCAAAGGGCCTCGGCGCCGCTCAGGCGCATCGAACGCGAAAACAGCATGGAAAACAGGCGCAGAATCCACTGCATGATCCGAAGGAAATACAGCGCCGACATCAAGGCGGAAAAGAAAATGATTGTCGGAAATCCCTGAAAGGCCAGGAAAAAACCCAGCGACTTTTCGCCTGAGGAACTCGTCTGCCCGGGCGGAACGCCAAGCGCTCCAAACACAAGAATGGCGCCTTCGCGAGAATAATCCAGAATCTGAACCACAACTGTGTTCAGCAGGCTGAACAACTTTCGTCCCGGAGGAAACACAAACAAAATCGCCGCGAAACACATTTGCAAAAGAAACCCGGCGACGACTGTCCGCCACGAAATGGACTGGCGGCGGGTGGAAAACAGCACAGCAAACGCCATCAGCGCCACCGAACCGGCAAGCGATATGACCTGATCCATGCGAACCTCCATGAGACGGCGTGCCCGGCAAGGGATGCGCCAGCATCAGTTGCCATGCGAGTTTGTTCTAACGCGCCGCGCGCCGGAATAGCGCAGGAATAAGGCGCGGCGCAAGGGCGCTTCTCTGCACCCGCCATCTCCGGGGCGGAAAACGGACAAAGGCGATTTTCATTGGCCTGCGAAAAAAAGTTTGTAGGCTTGCATACGATGAGGAAATGGTGGGGCTGGCCGCGGCGCCTGGCGGCCTTCGAAGTGGCCTGTGCTGATCCACGCCTCACGAATCCAAGCCAAAATGGGACTGACTCCTATGAGCCGCTTGCGCCCCTATTCAGATTCCCTGGGTCCGAGCGTTCGGATCGGAATGCTCCAGCATCGCGATGTTTTGCGTGTGGACCGCATTGGACGCTTTCTTCTCAAGCATCCTTCCGGAGCCACTTTGGGAAAGATGAATCCAGAGGATGGCACCCTGGAAATTCGCCCGGTCGGGGCGCGTCCGGCCCGGATGGGCTGGCGTCTTGTGCTGGCGAAAAAGGACACCGCCGAAGAAGCCGCGTTGTGGATTGCCGGCCCCGAGGGGCGCGCCTGCCAGGATTTGCGCCTGGAAATCCTCGAACTCGGTTTTGACTTCGAAGAAACTCCCGAGCCAGTCACGGCGCGCGAGTGGTGGGTGGTTTCGCAGCCGTTCGGCTCGTCCGACGAGGCGCTTGCCGCCCGAGCGGAACAGCCACGCCCGGAATTGGCCAGTCTGCACGAGGTGCGCCTGGCGCCGCCCGAGGGCGACATCGAGGCGCGAATTGGCGGGCGCGAGCCAATACGCCTGCCGCTCTTTACACGCCTAGAACCCTGCGACGAGGAGCCGCACCGCATCATCCTTCACGATGTGGTTGTCGGCGTGGGATTCCACTGGCAGCATCTCGAAGATCAGAAATTGCGCGGGGCGCTCGAAATGCGCCTGGACAATCGCGGCCTCCTCACCGCCATCAACGAACTTCCTCTCGAACAATACCTATACAGCGTCAATTCGTCCGAAATGATGTCGCAATGCCCGATGGCGCTGCTCGAAGCCCAGACGATCGCCGCGCGAAATACCATCCTCGCAACAATGGGCAAGCATCATTATGCGGATGATTTCGACATTTGCGCCGACGACCATTGCCAGTGCTACCGCGGATCGTCGCGCGAAACCGACCGTTCGCGCCGCGCCGTCCTCCAGACACTCGGCGAGGTCCTGGTGCATGAACGCCGCGTCTGCGATTGCCGTTACTCGAAAATTTGCGGCGGCATCGCCGAGGATTCCGGTTCGGTCTGGGAAGGATATGACAAACCGTATATGACGGCGGTTTGGGACGGCGAAATCGGCGAGAGCGGCGCGGCGGGCGAAACGAGCAAGCATGAGGTGGCGCGCCTGATGCCCGCCAGCAATGAAGAGCGCGCCCGCCGGCTCATCGAGTCCACCCCGGATGTCTATTGCAACACGCTGACCGCCAAGGATGTGCCGCAATACCTTAAATATACGGCGCAGTATTTCCGCTGGACGGTCGAGATGACGCGCGAGGAGTTCGAGGCGTCGCTCAACCGCTTCCCGGCATGGCGCGTGGGCGAGTTGAAAGACATCGAGGTTGTCAGCCGCGGCAAGTCGGGGCGCATTGAATATGTATGCGTCGTCGGAAGCGAACGATCCGTCGTTATCGGGCGCGAATACAACATCCGCCTGGCTTTTGCGCCATTCTTCCTCTATTCCTCGTGCTTCATCCCGCATCTGGATCGCGACGAAGCGACGGGACGAGTGACGAAAGTGCGCCTGGTGGGCGGCGGATGGGGTCACGGGGCGGGATTGTGCCAGATTGGCGCCGCTATGATGGGCGAACGCGGAAAGTCCTGCGGTGAAATTCTCTCGCATTACTATGTTGGAACACGCATCGCGCGTCTTTTCGGGCGCGGGGCGGACCTTGGGCGGATTCTCTCGCTCGAGCGCCAGGCGGGCGATTTGCGCATCGGCGACCGGTGTTTCGAGTATTACAACTGTTATGCGGCGGCGCGCTGCCCGGTGTATCAAAAGGGAATTGCCTTGCGCGCGCGCGCCAGCGGAGTTGCGGGATCGGGTGAAACCGCGCCGGTGGCATTCCGCCAGGATTCCTCGGCGGGCAAGCCGTGCGACCTCGGCGATCTTTCCATTTCCTGCTGCGAATTCCTCGAATTCCACGGCCAGTCCGCCTCGCCCAAACCGGGCGTGCAATAGTCTGGCGCAAAGCGGATTCAATTCGCCGAATTGACAACGCAGGGGGCATGGTTATAGTCTTATCTATAGTTGCGGAGCAAGCAGTGCCCCTTCGGGGAGGCGAGGCGGCTTCAATGGAGAAGGAATCAGGCGATCCCGGGCAGCGCTATAAGGCAGGAAATCCTGTTGGCGCAAAAGGCCGGATTACCCGAACAGAGGCGGTTCACCGCAGCATGAATGCATCGTGCTGGCTGGAACGCCTGACTTTGTATTTCAGTGATCCACCCGAACATTTCGAGGCCGCCCGCGATTGCCTCCGGCGCCACCAGGCCGTCCGGCACACCGTTCTTCCGATTATTATCGACGCCTGGGAAGGCAACAACGAGTTGTGCTGGGTGTATCGCGCCGCGACGGGCGATCGCCTGGATCAATATATTCGCGAGCGCAAGCAACTCCCGCTGGGTGAAATCCTCCCTCTGATGGACGACATCACGGCGGGGCTTCATGCCCTGCACGAACAGAGTCTGCATCATGGAGACCTGACGCTGGCGGGTTGCATTCTGGCGGGACGCGGGCGGATACAGCTCGATTCGTCCGGACTGGCCGCGCAAATCAACTCGCGCTTGGATGCCTTCCAGGCGGGCCAGGGCGCACCGGCCGCCGATGTGGCTCCCGCCGGACTCGACGCGCTTGGCCCGGCGAGTCTGGCTTCTCCGCCCCCTAAAGACGCGCCATCCGCGGGGCCGATGGACGACGTGGCCGGATGGGGGCGCATTCTGGGCGCTTTCCTCACGGGTGAACCAGATTTTGGCCGCCTGCAAACCGCGGGAAAGGTCACGGACGATTTCGACTTGGCCCAGGCGCACGACACACTCAAACGCCGCAAAATTCCGCCCAACTTCGCCGACATTGTCCGCCGCTGCCTACAGGCCCGCGTGCGTTCTCCGCAGGCTTTCGACGATCCGCGCAAGGCCTTTATGGAACTGCGCCGCGCCGCGCAGGCTTGAGTCCAATTCCTTCGCACAGGAGCACGGAACGCCAGGCATGACTCCTCTTCCAATCGCGGATGGCGCTGCCCTCGGACGCTGGAAAGTCGTCAAGGTCCTCAGCACGGTTGAGAACCTTGCCGAATGCCGCTTGATTCATGAATGGCTCGGAACTGAGGCGCGTGGATGGGCCTTTGGAGAGGATTTTCTATCTTCGCCGAATACTCGCCAGCCGCTCGATAATTTTATCAATCAAATCGCCCAGGCCTATCATCCCGGCCTGACGCCTGTTCTCGATCTATGGGAAGGCGAACTAGAAAACGGCGGGACCTGCCTGATGCTCGTGCGCGCCGCGCCGCCAGAGGCGGATATGAGCGCCGAAGCGTTCGCCGCGCCTTTCACGTCGCGCAGCCGGATCGTCCCCTTCCTCGACGCCTTGGCGCGGCTGCTCACGGATTTTCACGCGCTCGAAATCGCCTGCGACCGCCTGATTCTGGATTCGCTCGCCTTCGACGGCCAGCGCCTGCTGGCGGACCCCATCTGGTGGCCTTCGCTCATTAAAGGCCCGCTTCTCCCGCGTTTCCCGGCGCTTCTTGCCCCGTGGGAAGAACAATTCCCGCATGGCGTCTATCCTTTGCTTGGCCAGCCGTTTCCGCGCGTGAAAACGCTGGCGAACGCCGGACACCTCGCCTACGCCGCGGCGGGAATCACCGAACCGGAAATGCAACTCAAGATGCTGGCGGCCTCAGCGAGCGATTCGGACGCCCGCGGGGGAGGCGCAGGAGGCGCGGACCCGGCAGCGGTTCTTGCGTTGCCGCCGCTCGTCGAGGGCTGGGGACGCGAAGTAGAAAATATCGTCCGTCGCTGCCTGTTCGCGCACGAGGCGGGGATGTTTGACACGCCAAACGCCTTTGCCGAGGCAGTGGCGGAGTTGCTCGGGACCGGGGGAATTGCGATGGGCGCAGGACCGGCGTCCGCGCCGCTTTCGACGCCGCCCTCCGCGCCAAAATCCACGGCAAAATCCGCCGCATCGCGCGCGGGGGCGGCCGCCCCGGCTCCCGAAGACCCGCTGGCGGCCCTTGCGCCCCCCGCTGCATCTGCTCCGACGCCGTCGCGAGCGCCATCGCGGGCGCCTTCGCCAGAAGACCTGATACCGCCGGGCGCTCCGCCGCCGGCCAAACCGCCCTCCACGCCGCGCACCAGCGCCGCGCCATCCACTCCGCCAGGCGCCTCGCCGCCGCCCCACTCGCCCGCTCCCGTGCGCCCAACAATCGTGTCCACGCCATCCAATGGGCAATTTGTTCCGCTTGGGGCGGAGGCCGCCATGGTGGACCGGCCAATCGCCGGGCTGGAGCGGAAATCCGGCAAGAAATCCCGCAAAACACCACCTCCCGCCGCACCCGTCGGCGAACCGGTGTTTGTTCCAGCCGCGACGGCGCGCGAAGGAATGTCCGGGACCCTCAAGATCGCGTTGATCGTTGGAGGGATTGTGGTGGTGGCCGTTATTATATGGGCCGCCACTCATTTTTCGGGGTCCGCTCCCATCAATGGACTGCCCACGGCGGCAATTGCCTGCGAAACTCCACAGCCCAAACGCTATCAAGAGATTTTGCTCAATGCCTCCGCCAGCGCCGATCCCGATGGCGATCCTCTTACTTACATTTGGGGGTTGAAGGGGAAAAAGTCAGAGGAAGTGGACGTTACGAACTATATCTTCGAGCCGAACAAAGTGAAAAACAATCCGCGAACCACGCTGAAGATCATGGAAGCGGGCCAGTATATTGTGACGCTGAAGGTTTTCGACGGCAAAGGCTTCAGCCCGGAAACGCAGTCCACGCTTGTGGTTGAACCATAGCCGCCGCCCGGCGCGCGCAAATTTTCCAATCCGCCAATTTCCCACGAATCCCAAAGGGATTTCATAACAAAGCCCAGGATCAGCGAGGAACGAGCGCCACGCTAGGGAAAGGCACAAAGGGGATATTTATTGCGCGGCTGCGCCGTCCAATTTCGCGGCCACTGCATCCTGTTTCGCCGAGGAAGAGGGAGCAGGGGCCGCAGGGGGAATTGCGTCTCCAGGGGCTTTCGCCTCGCGCGAGGGGGAGGGCGTTTCTTTCTGCTGCCGCCGCCGATACAGGCCCCAATCATAAACCAGGCTGTAGATATTCGGCACAACAAACAGCGTCAGCATGGTCGCCACGGCCAGGCCGAAAATCACTGCCACGGCCATCGGACCCCACCACTGCGCCGTCTCGCTGCCGACGGACCATTGCATTTTCGTGAAGTCGTAACTGATTCCAATGGCCATTGGGACCAGGCCGAGGATCGTCGTGATCGCCGTAAGCATCACCGGGCGGAATCGCGTGCATCCCGCGCGGATGATCGCGTCGTAACACGAAAGCCCGCGTTTTCGCAGCAAATTCGTGTAATCTAGCAGCACGATCGCGTTATTCACCACCACGCCCGCCAGCGACACCACGCCCATCCCCGTCATAATCACGCCAAACGGCGTTCGCGTGATAAGAAGACCGAAAAACACGCCGATCAAAGAAAGCAACACCGAGGTCATGATGATGACCGGCTGGAAGAACGAATTGAACTGAGTGACAAGCACCAGCGCGATGAAGAGGCAGGCCGAAAGGAAAGCCTTCATCATGAAGGCCTGCGATTCCTCGAACTCCTCGTTTTCGCCCGTGTAGCGGAAGGAATATCCAGGCGGCGTCTTGATTTTCGCGGCCCGCGCGCGAACCTCCCCCAGCAGTTGCTGGGCGTTGTAGCCGTTGGCCACATTGGCCGACACCGAAACGATCCGTTTCTGATCGATGTGTTTGATCGCCGAAAGTCCGCTTGTCTGCTGCACATCCGCCACCGAAGTCAGCGGGATGGGATTGCCCTGCATATCGGGCACGCGCAGGCGCAGCACATCCTGAAGGCTCATGCGCTGATTTTCGGGCAGGCGCGCCGTGATGTCGTATTCGTCCTCGCCCTCGCGATAGTCCGCGATCTTGATGCCGTTCACGGCCGCCTTGACGATTTGCCCCACGAGGAAGGTGTTCAATCCGAGCAGCGCCGCGCGTTCCTTGTCCACCTTGATGCGTATTTCCGGCAGGCCCGCCACATAGTCGTCCGTCAGGTCCACGATGCCGGGAATGTCCTTGATTTGCGACTTCAATTCCTCGGCCAGGCGCGACAGCGCCGCATAGTCGTCGCCCGCGATCTCCACGTTGATCGGCGCGCCGACCGGCGGGCCTTCCTTTTCCTTGTCCACTTTCACCTCGGCGCCGATGATGGATTCGGTCAGTTCCTTGCGCAGCGCCGACATCGTATCGTTCGAGTTGCGGAAATAGATTTTCCCGTCCGTGCCCGACGCCGCGCGATACTCGCGATCCACCATGTCGAGCATAATCCGCGCCGTGTTCGAGCCGGAATCGTTGCCCGATCCCGCTCCAACGGCCGTGGTCACAAATTCGATATTTCCATATTTCTGAATGATCTTTTCCGCCTGCGCGGCAAATTCATTGGTTTTCTGGACGTTTGTTCCCTCCGGCGCCTTGACGTCCACCATGATGCGCGAAGGCTCTGTGTCTGGGAACATCTCCGCGCCCAGCCCGCTCGCCGAAAACGCCTTTATCATAACGACAAGAAGCAGAAAAAACATGAGCAGCGCCAGCACACGGTAACGCAGCCCAAATGACAAAAACGCGCGATAGGTGCGCAGAATCGGCCCCAGGTGGATTTTCCTTTCCTCGCCTGTTTGTTCCGCCCGGCGGTTTTTGGAGGCCTTCATAATGATTACGGCAAGCGGCGGAGTAATAATCATTGCCACAAAGAGCGACGCAAGCAGCACAATGATGACCGTTTTGGGCAGATACCCCATGAACTGTCCCATAATGCCGGGCCAGAACAGCAGCGGAACAAAGGCCACCACTGTGGTTACTGTCGAGGAAATCACGGGCCAGGCGACTTCTCCCGTTCCCTCGATGGCCGCCTGCGTCAGCGGTTTGCCTTCGCTCACATGATGGCGGTAGATGTTTTCCACAATAACGATCGAGTTATCCACCAGCATTCCCACGGCAAGGATCATGCTGAACAGCACCACCATGTTGAGCGTAATGCCAAGGGCCTGCAATACCCAGAACGAAATAAGCATCGAGCAGGGAATTGCCAGCGAGACCAGGATGGCGTTTCGCAATCCGAGCGCCGCAAACACCACGGCCACCACGAGGATCAGGCCCGTGATGATGTTGTTTTGCAGGTCCGCCACCATGAACTCGATATGCTTCGAGCTGTCCGATGTGATTGTGAACTGAATCGTATCGGGCAGGCGCTCGCGATACTGCCCAATGAGAGTTTTGACCTTCTGTGCGATGGCTAAAAGGTTTTCGCCTTGGCGCTTGGTAACGCGGACCGAAACGGCCTCGCGCCCGTTCACGCGCGAATAGGAATCGCGGTCCTTGAATGTGTCGCGCACAGAGGCAATATCCGACAAGTAAATGGGCCTGCCGTCGCGCACGGCCACCACAAGGTGATCCACTTCTTCCGGCGTCTCGAATTCCCCGGGGACTTTCAGCCCATATTTCGCTTCGCCAATATCCAGGCTGCCGCCGGGCGTGTTCACATTATTGCTCGTGACGGTTTGAACCACTTCGGCGATGGTCAACCCATAGGCGGCCAGGCGGTCCTGATCGAACTCGACGCGGATTTCGCGTTCGAGGCCGCCAAGGATTTCCGCATCGAGAACACCGCGGATTGCTTCGATGTCGTCCTCCAAATCCTCCGCGATTTCCTTGAGCCGCTTGATCCCGACGTTGCCCGAAACCGACACGAAGAGAACAGGAAAAATATCCGCGGCCGAAACTTCTTTTACCGTGGGATCGTCCAGGTCGTCTGGCAGGTCTGGCTTGGCCTCATCGACCTTATCGCGCACCTTTTGCAGCGCGAAGTCGATATTCACGTCCGGCTCGAACTCGACGACGATGACGGAACTGCCCTCGGAGGAGGTCGAGGTCATCTCCTTCATCTCGGTGAGGGCCTTGACCTTGCGCTCGATCGGGCGCGTGACGAGCGACTCGACGTCCGAAGGCGAAGCGCCTTCATAGCGGCTCGTCACAAGAACATAAGGAATTTTGATGTCCGGCGCCGCCTCGCGTGGCAGCGAACGGTAAGCCATCATGCCAAGAATCACGATCAAGAACAGCATGATAATTACAGTCGTCCGGCGATTGACCGCCGCAGCGCTGAAGAGCATCAGAGAACCTCGTTTTCTTTAAGGCGGATTGTCTTGGCACGGGCCAGAGGCGCGCCCGCGCGCTCTTTCTCTCTCGCGTTCCCATCCTTCTGGCGGAAGGGTGGGATTCCTGAGGTCCGGAATTATTGCAGGCACAACATGAGTATGCGTTATTTAAGCAAATCCAGGGCGAACGTGGAGGGATCGCCGCCATTGGCCAGGAACGCCTTGGCCATGTCAGTTACATCGGCGGAAATGGCCACTTTCTGACCGTCCACCAGATTGCGGTGCCCGACGACAACCAGCGAATCACCTTCCTTGAGTCCGCTGACGATTTCCACCTGTCCGCCCTGGACAATGCCGGTCGCAATAGCTCGCTCGTGCGCGATGCCGTCCTCGACCACAAACACCGACTTGCCTTTTTCACGGTCGAGAATCGTAAAGAACGGCAGAGCAATCGCCTTGTCGAGTTGCCGACGCGGCGCCATGGCCCGCACGATCATTCCCGGACGCAGCAACCCTTCCTTATTGTCCACAACCGCCTTCACCGGATAGGTGCGGGTTGCCGCATCGGCCATAACTGCGGCATATTCAACACGGCCCTTGAAGGTATGCGCGGCGCCGTTGGAAAACTGCACCGTCACATCCTGGCCGGTGTGGATGGTCAAAATATCCTTTTCCGGGACGTTCAGCAGGATTTTCACGCGGTCAATATCGACGATTTTCATCACCACGTCGCCCTCCCGGATGTGCTCGCCCGGGTCCACGGGGCGGCGGTCCAAAATGCCGTCGATGGGCGAAAAAAGCGTGCCGTCATTGACGGCCACCTCAGCGGCCGTTACCGCCGCATCCGCCGCCTGGAGAGTGGTGCGGGCGTCGTCAAGTTGGTCTTTTGTTGCCACACCCTGCCCATACAGTTCATTGACACGCTTGAACTTGAGGTCTGTTTGTTCACGTGCCGCACGAGCCTGCAACAGGCGCGCCTGCGCCGATTCCACATCGAGTTGAAGAACCTTCTCGCCCTTTTTTACCCGGTCGCCTTCGCGAGGTCCGATCCACTCGATCGTCCCCGGCATCTTCGAAGCCAAGTCGATTTCCTCATACGGCGCAACGGTTCCGGGCAGCACAAGTTTGTCCGTCAACGGCTGGTAAAAAACCTTGCAGATTTTCACTTGCGTAAGCCGCTGTTCGGCAACCGCCGCCTCTGCCGCACTCGCCTGGCGTGTTTTTTCCATCTGCGCGTGCGCGTTGTCCGCATACCACCGCGCGCCCCAAAACAGCAGCACAACTGCCGCAATCGCTCCCAAATAGACCAGGACTTTTTCCTTCATTTCCTTCAACCTTTCCTAAGTTGCGCTCAAATGCCCTCGCGGGCCTGAAACATCCTGTGAATATAAAGAAAGCCGGACGGGCGCATCAGGCCTTGGAATCTCCATTTTTCGGCAGAATCCCTTCCAAAAACGCCTCCACCAGACCGGAATGAAACGGATGGGCTTTCATCAATTCCGGGAAAAACGCCATGCCCCGCATCACCCCAAGCACCATGCTCATGAAGTGAAAGGCCATCCAGCGCACCGAGAGATCGGCCCGAACCCAGCCGCGCTCATGCGCCTGCTCGAAATACCGCACCACCAATTCCATGTTGCCCCGCCAGTAGCTTTCGAAGTCATACAGCGAATTGTAGATGCCGGAAAACGCGATGGCGTTGACAAACCGGACCAATTCAGGCGCGGTTTTGGCCGCCTCGAAATGCAATTCGCAGACGGCCTCCAGGCAGCCGCGAAAGTCCAAGTCTGTGCGGCGGCAGATCGCCTCCAGGTTCTCCCGATACTCCTTCAAAGTAGAAGAGACGATGAACTGAAACAGTTCTTCCTTGTTTTTGAAATAATAATAAAGGACCGGCTTGGTAACGCCCGCTTCCTCGACGATTTCGCGCACGGAGGCCGCTTCGTATCCGCGGCGGCAAAATAAATGGACGGCGGCGGCAAGGATTCGCCCTTTGGCCGCTCGATCGGGCGGCGCTTCGAGGCGAATGCCCGGCAAGGGGGTGGCCGGAGCGGAAACAGCGGGCGGATTGGCGTCTCCCATGTGCAAAGAGGCAAAGGAATGCGCATAGGGCGCGGCTGGCGCGGACACAGGCGCGACCGGGACTTCTATCGGGGAGAGTTGCGATACAGGCTCGTCCATACTGTGCATTACTCCATTCAGACGATTCCACGCATTGGCAGGCGGCGGCAGCCGAGTTTGCGCTTCAGCGCGGCGGCCTGGCTCCCAAGGCAGCGCCCCAACCTACCGGTAGGTAGAATCGGGATTTCGCGAGGGATCGTCAAGGCCATTCCTACCGGTAGGTAGGTCGTGGCCAAATCTTAACAATTCGCCAATGGCGTTGGATCGCGAGGCTCCGCACTCGCCTCTTCGCATTATCCGCCTAGCGCGGATTTTTCACATCGTGCTTGACGTTGTGGGCGCGAGGGATTCTAGCCTCATGCGTGGGCGGGGTCCGGGCTGAAATCCGTTGACGACGCAAATGGAGCGCCGTCATTGCTGGAAATCCGGCGCCCTTGCAGACAATCCGCCCATATTCAGGAAGCTGCATACCGTTCGCGCTCCCGTTGATCGCGCTCCCAGGAGAGAAATCCCCATGAAACGTTCACTGCTGTCGCTGTGGTTTTTTTGCTGCTGCTTGCTTGTCGTCTCGATGTGTTTTGCGGCGTGGGCCGAGACCCAGTCTGCTCAAGGGAAAAGCGATGCGGCGCGCAGCCGCGAAGAAATACTGAAACGTGCATCCGCATTGGCAAATTCGCTCGATCAATCCACCACGCCAACGGCTTCGACGGCTCGTGTGGCTCCTGCTCCGGCACCCCAGGCGGCGCGCCCCACTCAGAGCGCGCCGAGCGAAAGCGCGAGTTCTGCCGCATTCCAGACGCAACCTCAAGTTCGCCGGCGCGACTATGAGTCTCGCAAGGATCGTGAGGCGCGCCGGGCCAAACTGGCCGAAGAGTTGCGCCAAGCGCAACAGACGCAAATTGCGCCGCGGCCGACCGCGCCTCCGGACCGGCGTTCGGCTCTTGCGGCTCAAATCCCCGCGGAAACATCAAAGGCAATGACCGAACCCGCCAAGCCCGCGGAACCGGAAAAAACAGCGCGACCCAAAGCCGTCCACTCCGCGGAAAAGCCCGCTGCTCCGGAGAAAAAAGCTGAAGCGAAACCTTCCAAGGAAGCAGGCAAATTGGAAAAACCGGAAAAGGCGGCGAAAGATGAAAAGCCGGAAAAGGCAGAGAAAGCCGCTCAGCCCGCCCGCCGGGCATCTGGCGCCCTGGAGGAAATTCGCGTAAAACACCCGTCGCTGCGCCGGATGCAACGCGGATTCCTCGGCGCGGTACTTGCCGCCACCGACAAGCCGACCACCCGCCCCATCACCGTGCCCGAACGCCGCGCATTCACGGGCCAGGTGTTCAATATCAACAAACCGATTCGCGCCGAAGTGTGCCTTCCGCCCAATTGGAAGCCGCAGGGCGCAAGCATCGACGTGCTTGTGCATTTCCACGGCGAACCCTGGATTGTGCAGCAGAATTTCGAGGAATCAGGCCTGAAATGCGTTCTGATTACGGTCAATTACGGCGGAGCAAGCAGCCGCTATCGCGCGCTTTTCGAGGACCCGGAGTTTTTCGACAATCTGCTCGATGAAGCGCTGGAAAAACTTAAAAAGGAACAGGCCGTTCCTGCCGAAGCGCAATGGGGGCGCCTGGCTCTTTCTTCTTTCAGCTCGGGATACGGCGCGGTGCGCGAAATCCTTCTCAACGCCAAGTATTTCAACATGACCGAGGCGGTCGTCCTGGCCGACAGCCTGCATTCGGACTTTGCCGATTCGCCCACTTCGCCGACGCGCGGAGTGAATCCGGCGCAACTGATCGCTTTCACGGAATACGCGCGCCTCGCCGCTGATGGCCGCCGCACCTTCCTGCTCACGCGCTCTTCGATTTTGCCGGAAACCTACGCCGGAACGCCAGAAACCGCCGCTTATTTGATTCACGCGCTCGGCGGCGCGGAAACGCCGGTTGTTCCGCCCGAAGATGGTCCCAACGGATTTCTGCTGATTTCGCGATTCGACAAAGGCAACTTCCACATGCGCGGCTATGCGGGCATTGGTCCGGCGGATCAAATAAATCACCTCTATACGATTGGAACGCTTTTCCGCCAGATTTCGTTTGGTCCTCAATCGGGCGCGGCTCCCGCCGCTTCGGCGCCGGCTTCAGTTTCGGCCTCGGTTCCGGCTCAGGGTCAGGCTCCCGCGTCCGCCCCGGCTGGCGCATCAGCATCGCCAACTCCCGCCGCTGCTCGGGATCGCAGCGGAGAGCCAGCGCCTACCCCGCGCGTGATTCGCCGCCGTCCTCGTGTGCGCTAGGATGGAATTTCAGCAGCGCGATGGCGCGCCGCGCCGCCGCAGCGTTGGTCCGGTTCGAAGCCCTGAATGCCCTTCAGGCGCTGAGCATATCTGGCAGGCCTATTTCCCATTTCCAACGGAGGCCGGGAAATCATGACTGGAATTGAAAAACGCAAAGAGGCGCGAGTTCCGTTTCAAGCGGATTGCAGCGCGGAAATCCTTGCGCCGCTGAACTTCGCCACATCCGGAATGATCGAAGGGCAGACGGTCAACATTACAGAACATGGCCTGATGATTGCTCTTCCAGGCATCCGGCGCGAAGTGGTTGCCGGATGGCAGGCGCGCCTGGATGAAGGCAACCTCATTCTTTTTCAGGTAATACTAAAAGATTATCCTGGCGTGCCGCCTTTGCGGGGCGAGGCTGTGTGGACCAATTGGGTTCCTGATTCCGACACGGGCGCTTGCGCGCAGGTGGGCATGTTATTTGAAATGGTGTCGTATTCGGATATCGAGGCATTGCGCGGGATTCTCGGGCTGGTAAGCGAGCCTCCCACGCCGACGGACAACTGAACCGCTGAAAACCGCTTTTCCTACAAACGCGCGCTCCAGCCTGGTGGTTCGTGCCAATGGGTTTTATGGTCTCGAAGTGCGATGCCCTTTGCAATTCCTCGTAAAAACAAGGGCTGCCATGCGGCAGGATGGCAGCGAACTCGTGATTGTCAGTAGTGGATGTCTGTCCTTGAGCGCCGAAGTCCAGGCATGTGGCTGTGTTTCTTGAGCGCTGAAGGCGCGGCAATTCTATAGCCCAGGTCGGAGCGAAGCGAAGGCCTGGGTAATCGCGTCTCCCCACAATTCCAAGCCCTGAAGGGGCGAAAGAATAAGCATTAGAAAAGCCGCCGTTTATTGAGGCCGCTCCTTCGGAGCTCGGATTCAGAAGAAACACCACTAAACCCAGGCCTTCGCTTTGCTACGACCTGGGCTGTATTGAATCCGGTCCTTCGGACCTGCACTCTCGTTCGCGACTGCAATTGCCCCCCCGCAGGCGCCC
>CAYUNT010000068.1:0-12332 GCA_964446285.1 uncultured Candidatus Sumerlaeota bacterium
GGAACGGTGTCTGTGGACGGGATAACGGCGCCGGTCGCTGGATATTCGGCTCTTCGAATATGCGCGACGCCCACCCTCCCGCCCCCGACCCCGACCGACACCGCCACACAGACGCCTCTGCCGCCCACCCCCACGCCTACGCCGCGTCCATTCCAGGATACGGATGGCGATGGATTCTCCGACAACTATGAAATCTCTGTTGGCTCGAATCCAGACGACGCGGCAGACCGGCCTCCGCTCGGCGACATCACCGGCAGCGGCCGCACAGACCTGATGGACAGCATCGTGCTCTACCGCAAAATCCGCGCGGGAGCGCCATTGACCGATCTCGAACGGGCGCGCGGCGACGTCGATCTCGATGGCGATGTGGACATCTACGACGCCATCATCATCTACCGCTGGGCGCTGGGCGTGCCGGATTACGGGGTTCTGCCTCCGCCGCCCGCCAAACGCCTTGCCATCGAGGCGGAAGCGCCAACCACGCTATCGCCTTGACGCACCAGCCCGGCGCTTGATGCGCGCGGCTGGGGCCGCGGATGAAAAACGGGCCAGCGCCTGCATTTCCAGAAGATGCGGCGGATCCGAAAAGGAATCCAAGTCCCGCGGCGAAATAAAGAACCCGATCCCGGGCCTGTCTCAGAAGCCAATAAGACAGGTCCGGGATTTTTCTTTTGCCATCATGTTTTTTGCTGTCTCTGGCATTCGCGATTAATGAGGCGCGCCCTGCATCTCTCTTGTTGCTCAGTTTGCTGTCCTTATCAGGAAAAGGAAATCCTGCAATGTTTTGTTTGAGCAGCCGCCACAAGGGCTGCTAGATGGCGTCATGCGCTCACGCAAGTGGGCCTTAGGACAGAGAGAGCAAGAGAGACAATCGACTATTCACAAATTGAAAAGGAGATTTTACGCATGAAACCCGCCATGCCGCGGCATGCCTTTACCCTGATTGAGCTTCTGATCGTCGTCGCCATCATCGCGATCCTTGCGGCCATTGCGATCCCCAACTTCCTCGAAGCCCAGAAACGCTCAAAGGTTGCTCGCGCCGTGGCGGATATGCGCAACGTCTCGATCGCCCTCGAGAGTTACGTTGTGGACTCCAACCACTACCCTGTCCCAAGTCCGCACAAGCCCGAGGCCGCCACCAACCTGACGGGCACCAATGTCCCCAACGAACTTTCCACCCCAATCGCCTACATTACCAGCGTCACCAGTTTCTTCGATCCCTTCTCGCTTCGTCTTCGGGGAATGTATAACGGCCAATACAATCGCTACGGCTATATCTTCGATGAAATCTCAAACCATCAGCGGTATCTTCAGTTGACCTTGGCAAACCGCGAGAAAATGGGAAAATGGCGCCTCGATAGTTTCGGTCCCGATGAACGCTCCACGAACTATCCCAATGAAGTGTCTTACGACGCCACAAACGGCACCATCAGCGCAGGCGATATTTATCGCTCCCAGAAAGATGCCAGCGCCAAACAGTTCTAGCCCGATTGCCCGGCTCCTGCGACGGCGCTCACAGGAAATGCAAATGCGCCTTTTCAGACTCTTCTTCTCTGACCACTGAACACTGCCCACTGGCCACTGTTTTTCTCACAATCCACCGCTCTCCTTTACCCCTTCACCGCGCCAAAAGTAAGGCCCTTTACTATCTGTTTTTGGAATATAAAGAACATTAAGATCATCGGAACGGCGGACACCGTCGCGCCCGCCATCACGAGGCCATAATCCGTTGTGTTTTGCTGCTGAAGCGTTTGCAGGCCGACCTCCAGCGTGAAGAGCGATTCGGACCCGAGCACCACAAACGGCCAGAAAAAACTCTTCCATACGCCGGTGAACGTCAGAATCCCCCACGCGCCGAGAATCGGGCGGCAAAGCGGCAAAATCACGTGGAGCCAGATGCCGAATTCGCCGCAGCCGTCGATGCGCGCCGCCTCCTCGAGGTCGCGCGGCAGCGATTCGATGTATTGGCGCATGAGGAAAATCCCCACAGGAGAACACAATCCCGGCAATAAAATCGCCCAGTGAGTATTGATGAGGTCCACATGCAGCCACTGGCGGATTCCGCTGGAAATTACAATGAAAAGCGGAATGACGAGCGCCTGCCACGGCAGCATGATCGAGGCGATGAGCGCGCTGAACAGCCACCGGCGCCCAGGGAAAATTATGCGCGCGAACACGTATCCGGCCAGGCAGCTGAGCAGCACTTGCGCCATTGTCGCAACGAGCGATAAATACGCGCTGTTCCAGAACCACCGCGCGAGCAGCGGCGCTTTCTCAATCAGCAACGCGTAATTTGCCAGCGAGAAATGGCTCGGGTGAATCTTCGGCGGGCTGGAAAGCAGGAATGTGCGCGGCGTGAAGGCCGACAAAAACATCCAGATCATCGGAATAAGAAACAACAGCGCGAGCGGAAAAAGAATTATGTGAATAGGCGTTTCGCGCACCCACCCATGCAGCCACGCGCCCCATCGCGACGGAACTCGGCGCGAGGCAGCGGGCCGCAATATCCTCTGGTGTCTTTGTGCGTTTTCCGAATCCCTGACTATGGATTTCAGGCGCATTATCGCCGCGCGCCCAGCGTTGCCGATGCGCCCCAGGCACTCCCCCACTGCGTCCCACGCTGCCTCCCACGCGCGCGATGCCAAGCCGCGCCCCGTCCTCGACCCATCAGAATCGCCGCGCAACAATCGGAACTGCGCCAGCGCGAAGAGCACCACAATCGCGAGCAGGATCAACGCCAGCGCCCCCGCAACGCCGTATCGCCCCTGCCCAAACGCCAATTGATAAATCTCATACACCAGCACGGTCGAGGAGGCCGCCGGACCGCCGCTCGTCAGAATAAAAACGAGTTCAAACACCTGGAAGGAGCCAATGGTGTTCAGCACCAGCAAATACAACGTCACAGGCCGCAGCAGCGGAAACGTGATGAACCACCATCGCTGCAGCGTATTCGCGCCATCCACGCGCGCGGACTCCATGCAATCGGACGGGATTGAACCAAGCGCCGCAAGGTAAATGAGCACATTTCCGCCCGGTCCCGCGCCGAGCGCCGCGATGATGACCGCCCACATCGCCCACTTCGGATCGCCCGTCCAGTGGATTGCGGGCGCGCCCAGTTTTCCCAATGCGTAATTCAATAATCCGAAATTAGGATCGTAAAGCCAGCGCCAGATCATAGCAAACACGATGGCCGACGTCACTGTGGGCAGATAAAACGCCGCGCGATAAAATGCCTGCCGCCGCTCGGCCAGCGGATGGATCAAACTGGCCACGATCAGCGACGCGGCCAAATTGAGAGGCACATAACAGATCGAGAATAAAAGCGTATTGCGAAACGCCCGGAGGATGCGCTCGTTCAGCAGGATATTTTCGAAAAGGTCGCGGAAATTCTGCAACCCCACCCACGGACTCGCCCCAAGGCCCGCTGCAAGATCGACGCGCTTGAATGCAATCACAAACGCAAGCAGCATCGGCAGGCCGATAAACACCAGGAATAAACTCAGCGAAGGAGCGAGCATCCCGTAAGCCCAGGCCGACTGGCGCGTGGATTGCCTCATGGCCGAGCCTCCCCGGACTCCCGCGCCGCTTTGCGCGCGGCGTCGTGGCTCTTCCAATAATCATCAAGGATCAGCTGGCATCGCTCGCCCATCGTCGAGACGGCTTTGTCCACGCTCGCCTCGCGCAACAGCGCCAGTTGCAGCTGCTCGCTGATGACCTGATCGAGCTGCCGCCAGGCGGGATGCACCGGCGGGCTGACGGCATCCGGAATATAAGGCCAGAAGCATTTATACATCGGATCGTCCGCCAGGAGCGCGGCGAATTTCTTGCGGCTCGGCAGCAATCCCGCCTCGCGATTGATTTCCTGCCCGGCCTCGAGCGTCAGCCAGCGCGCGAACCGCGCCGCCGCTTCGGTGCGTTTCGGAGCGTTCGTGCGTTTGAAGACCATATACGACCCGACGCCATAAGACGCCATCGCCTGCGGACGGTCCGGCATCCGAGGAAACAACACCACTGCGATATTCAGAGGCGGTGGAAGGCCTTTGGCGTTGGGATTGCGCCGCCGTTCCTCCTCGCGCTGCTGGTTCTGATACTCCACCGCTCGCAGCGCCCACAATCCCTGGCACGTGGCCGCCAAACGCCGGTCGGGACTCGAAAAGGCCGTCCAGGTCGTGTCGTCCTGGATGCCCCCCGCGCCCGGCAGCGACACCTTGTATTTGTATTCCAAATCGAGCAAACGACCGATGCCACGCCGCGTTGCCTCGGAATCAATCGCCATTTTCCGTCCGTCGTCGCTGAGGATTTTCATTCCCTCGCCGATCAGGAACGGATACGCCTCCCATTTTTCGTAGCCCGTGTTGAACCCGATTCCATAGACGTCGATTTTGCCATCGCCATCGCGGTCGAAAGTTAATTTCTGCATCGCCGCGACAAATTCCTCCCATGTCCACGCCCCTCCGGGCGGCAGCGCAACACCCCGCTCCGCGAAGATGTCCGTATTGAGGAGAATGACAAAACCCTCTTTATACCAGGGAAATCCCCACGTCTTGCCATCCCACTGCACTGAGCGCAATATCGTTGGATGAATGTCATCGCGCCAGCGGAGCGGCTTTTGACTTGCGGGCAGACCCTTCGGCAATTCGCTTTCCGGCATTGGTTCATCGAGATATCGGTCGAGCGGTTCGAGCAGCCCCGCCTCCACATACTTGAGGTTGAGCACAGCCCCCGCCACGTCAGGCGGACGCCCCGCAAAAGCCGCTATGTCCTTGCGTTCCTCGCCCTTGCTCCAACTCAAGCGCGTGAAGTCGATATAGACCTCGGGATGCAATTTCATATAGCGCGCCATGGCCTCGTTGAGCCACGTCTGCACGGCGGGAAGGCGCGGAAAATCCCAGAATTCGATCAGGATTTTGCCTTCAGGCGCTCCTGGCGCGGTGCAAGCGCTCAATCCCAGCGCGCCCGCCAGAATCGCCGCCGCCACGGCGCAAACGCCCGCAAACGCCCAAGCCAATCCGGCATTGTGACGCGAGAAATGACGGCGGGCGAAATTTCGGCGGACTCCGCCGCAGGCAAAGCGCCTCGCGAATCGAAACAAACCCCAGGCCGGGCCACGATTTTGGCAATCCACTCTCTTTGCTCGTCAGATAAGATGATTTTGAGGGAGGTTGATTGACGACGTCAACAAACCTTTCGCCAAAGCCCTAACCCATTCCCGCTCTGCACGCAAGCCCTGCCTTTTCGCCGCCCAAAAGCAGCGCAAACACCTTGCCCGCAAATCGCCCCCAGAAAGGCTGTTCTTCATTCTTCGCCGAAAAATCATTTGGGTGGTTATTGGGAATTTCCGCGCTCAGGGGCAGTGAAAGACGTGGAATTGCTTCAGAATCGGCCGCGCGTGCACCAGGCTGCGATCAAACTCCTCGCGTGTCATTTCCGCCAGGCATCGGAAGTTCTGATGAGCAAGCGCCTTCACAAAAAGCCCTGAAAGCGCCCGCGCAGGCGCATCCGTCGCGCCAGCGTTCAACAGCCGATGCACGCCCCACAACACCGGAATCACTTGCGGATGGGCGATGATTTCCGAAAGCAGTCCGCGAAAGCGATTTTCCAGATCGCTGACCTGCGCCGATTCATCCAGCCAGGATTCAAGATTGATTTCCACGAGCCGCAAGTGCCTGGCCAGCGGCGTCGAAGGGTCGCGCGCCATCCGAAGGGCGATCCGTTCAATGATTTCCGCGTTTCGCACGCGCGCATTGCTCAGGATCAGCAGCCGCAATCCGGCGGGATATTGCAAATATCGCGCCAGCACGTCCTCTTCGCCAATCGCCTCGCCGGGAGGACTAAGTTCCCCCACGCGCGCAAGCGCCGTAAGATCGCGCCCCAGCTCGCCCAGCAACGGAGTGGCGCCAGGCCGGACCGCACTCGCTTTCATGCGCAGCAGAAATGGATCGTCCCCCGCAGCGGTTGCATTTTTCCCGCCGGGATCGGTTTCTTCTTTAGCTGCGCGCGCCTCCTCCGCTCTTTCCGGTCCCGCACCGCCGCCTGGCTCCTGATTCGATTGAAGCAGTTGGGATACAGCATCTGGCAGGGCGGTCATCAAATTCTCACAAAGCGAAGCCAAAGTTATGATGGGCGGAGAATTGGGCCGCACTTCGCGTGTGGCGCGGTGAAACAGGTCGAGGCTTTCCGGCGCAAGACGCAGCGCCTGAACAACCGGCCCCTCGACCGCCTTGGAGAATTCCTTTCGCACGGCGCGCCGCGCCACCGTAATCCGCCTGCCTTTCATTTGCACAATTTCACGGCACTTGTTCACCGATTCCCGAAGGTCCTGCTCGATTTCCGACGAAAGCCCCAGCCGGTGGATTTCCTCCAAAAACGCATCGTCGATCACCTTCAGCGTCCCGAGCAGCAGATGCACCGTGCCGATCTGGTTTTCTCCGGCCAGGCAGGCCTCCACGTTTGCAATGGCCCAAACCAATTGCACAGCGGGATGTATCACCACGGAAGCCATGTCATGCAACTCCGGAAAAGGAACTCATAAGCCGCCGCCGCGAACATTCGCCAAGCCGCCCTGCCCTTTCTTGCCAGGCCTTGCCTTTTCATGCCTCCTGCGCGCGGCTCTTTGCCTCCTCCCTGCCGGTGATAATTGCCAAAGCCGGGCGCCAATGCAAGGTGCGTTGCCGCGAATCCAGCCATATATTGAAACAGGCAGACGCTCCGACTCGGCTCAGCGCACGCCGATTCGCGTGATGCGAAACGCAATATCGCCTCCGCTCGCCGCTTCGTGCGCGTCAGAAGGGCCGGACAAGCTGGATGCCAGGGGGGTGGATGCGCCGGTGTTAACCGCGCGCGCATCGGAAAAATTCCGCACCGGCGCGAACAATCCGGGCGGAAGGCGGCCCTCGCGAATCAGAAAACTGCGAACCAATTCCGCGCGGCGCTCCTGCACTCTTGCCGTTTCCGCCAGTCCCGATTCTTGCGATCCTGATGGCGGAAAAGCCGGCGCCGCAGGCTCGATCGAAACGCAAATTGTCCCCACAAACGGATGCAGGTTTTCGGCCAGCGCCATCAGGGCGTCGCGCCCTCCGGGGTTGATGCGGTCTCCTTCCTCAAAGACCGGTTTCACGGAACGGACCACCACCTCGTTCGCCTCAACGCGGCAAAACAGTCCCGCGCCCGCGATTTTCACGCACGGCGGCGGCCCGAGCAAAAGCGCCTGGAGCCTGGCGTCGATCGACCGTGTCGTGCGTTCAATTTCCCCAAGGCGCCCCTCCATGTCTCCGCGGATTGTTTCCGTGTGCGATTTGATTTGCGACTCCAACTGATCGCGAGTTTTGTCCAGGCGCTGGCTAAATTGCAGATCGCTCATGCCGCTGCTCTGGCTCACCGCCACCTGCACGGCATCCAGTTTTGTCATCTGCCTTTCCACGGCGGAGAGGCGGTCGCTGAGGCGGAGAAGAAGTTCTCGCTCGCTCGATGCTGCGGCGTCCGAGCCAGCCTTCGCGGCATTCGGCGCGTCTTCCTGCGCGTCCCCTGCATTCTTTCGCGAGCGGGTGGAATCGCCGCCCGGGACAGCAGGTCCCAGGGTTGGCGCCGTATGCCGATTGCCGCCCTCACGCGAGGAATTGCCGGCGGCGGCTCGACTTCCGGATACCGCGCGCGCCGCCTCCGTCTTCGCGCCTCGCAGCGACACATTCCAAATCAATAGAATGGCAATCACGCATATCAGTGCGGCGTAATACATATTAGCGCGAAGGATCAGGTTCGAACCTGGGCGTCCCGCCAAACGGCGGGCGGCATCGATAGCCTGGCGCGCATCGCCGCGGTGCGCGTCAGACTCCGGAATTGTCTCCCATTCCGCAATTGCCTCGGCGTAGCGCCCCCGCTGCGCCAGGATTTTTCCGCGCAACAGGCGCGCCTCGCAAGACCCGCTCGTTCCGGGCCATGCGCTGAGAATATCAAGCGCCGATTGGAATTTCCCTTCGGCGGCCAGACGCCGCGCCGCTTGAATCACTGCTTTTTCCATCAGTATGTTCCCTGTGTGATTTACGAACGACGCAGGTGGCTGAGCGATTCCTCTCCGCCCGGCAGTCCGTCGATGAACTTCTTTGTGCGTTCGTCGATATCCGAATAAAGGAGTTGGAGCCTTTCATCCGCCCTCTTGATTTCATCCAGATCGTGCTGCGTCAGGTTGTCCGCGCCGCCCTTTTCGATCAAGCGTCCCAGCAGCGTGTCGGCGTCCTTGAAAGCCTGTCCCTGCTCCTGGTTGACGCGCATTCCGTTAAGCGCCGCCACATGCGCCAGCAAGACGAAGAAAGGCGCTTTGCGCATCTTCAGATCGAGCTGGTTTACGTTCTTCTCCACCTCGGCCACGGCCTGCGGATTTCCCGTCGATAGCGCGGCATCAAGGTCCTGTTCGAGATTGCGAATGACCTTTTCATCCTCGCTTTTGGCGCTGGCGCGCATCCGGCTCAGTTGCTGCGAAATGCGTGGCGCCGCCTGCAATTCCTCGATCATGTCCACCGATCCGGCCAGTTCGAGCGTATGTTTCCACGCCGCCATTCCCGAGGTGGATTCGCCTTTCTTGAAGCGGTCCAGTTCCTTTTCAATCATTGCCATCTGATCCACGCGGTTCATCCTGTCCAGCATTTCCTGAACCTGCGCGATAGGCGAGGATTGATGAATGTCCCCCGTCTTTTTCAGCCGGTCCTTCTCCACATTCAACCGCGCTTCCACTTTCTCTGCTGTGATGCCAAAATTCTCGCGTTTGAATTCCGCTTCGAACTCTTCATCAATGAGCGGAATGAACGCCTTGGCGATGATAAGCCGCTCCTCGCTGACCGCGATTGTGAATTCGACTTTGGTCCCCTGCGGAAGATCGCGAGTGATGCGTTCATCGTTGCCACGAATCACCAGCGAACCCACTTGAACGCAGCAATCCGCCCGCTTATTCGCCGTGCCGAACAAATTGGTTATTGACTCAATCACAGGAAACCGCAGCGAGTCTTCGCGGTTTCCCCGCTCCAGTTTTTTTGCCGTGGCGAATTCGCCGCTTCCCTTCGCCGGAAGCTTGGTTGCCTCCGCCACAAGAACCTGCGTGGAGTTGTCGCTCAGCGCCACGCCCAGCGAATTGGGCAGCGGCACGCCCCCCGCCCGCGGATATGGGAACCAGATTTCCGGCTCCGCCACTTCGGCTATGGGCCTGCCCTGCGAATCAAAGGCCGTGGTCGTGAAACGCGAAAGAAAGGGCTTGCCCTTGTCCACAAGCATCAGATCAGCGAAAAAGACCCCATCCTCGCCGATAGGCAGGCGTCCGCTGTCCCACAGGCCATCCTCGCGGCGGATCGACACGCTGAGTCCCTGCATTCCTGACGGCAGCCCCTGCACCTTGCCCACGATGCTGTTGCGCGGGATGTTCGACGAGCGCTCCGCTTCGATCGTGATTTTCACGCCTTGGGGGGCGGTATCGGGCACTGCAAATGTCTTGCGGATTTCGTCAGGGATTTCCAGCGTATTGGCGTGAATCGCCGCGCCCCGGACCACCGCCGTCATTGGATCAATCTTTGCATCGATCTGGATGTTGAGGCGTTCGCTCAAAACCTTGCGGATGTATGGGGTTTTCGTCGGCCCGCCTACAAGAATCAGCCGTTCAATGTCGCGCGGCGTCATGCGGTTTTTCCGCAAAAGGCGCTGGCAGATTTCCACAGCGCGTTCTGCGTAGTGCGCGATCATACGCTGGTATTGATCGCGCGTGAACGGCACTTCCACCAGCACTTCGCGACCGTTGTCGTCCTTGCACAATGGTCCTTCGATGCGTATCCAGGTTTCCTGCATGCTGGACAATTCGATTTTCGCCTGCTCCACCGCCAGCAGGAGGCGTCCGCGAATTGGGGCGAAGCGCGCTTCGTCCTCGACGAGCCTTTTGAGCAAGTATTTGCCTACTTTTTTGCCGGGGATGCCGCCCAGTTCGCCCAGCACCCAATCCAGAATATCGCGGGCGAAGCGCTGCCCGCCCAGGATGTTATCGCCCTCGAATCCATTTTCCGGAACCACGGGTTTGCGGTTGCGCACCACAACAAGCGACACATCGAGCGTTCCGCCGCCGAGGTCGAAAATCATCCAGGTGCCCCGGTCGCTTTCCGCCTCGAAGCCATAGGCCAGCGCCGCCGCGCACGGCTCGGGAAAAAGTGGGAAATAAGCCAGGCCGGCCATTTTCGCCGCCTCGCGCGTTCCGTCCGAGGCGTTTTGCTCGAACTTGGCGGGAACGGTTATCACGGCGGCCTTCAAATCGCGCTGCTGATCATTGCGATACGCCTGAATCAGCGCGCCGATCACCGTCGCGCCGAGTTCCTGCGCTTTCATCACCTTGCCCGCCGCCGGGAATGCATATCGGTCATCCTGTCCGATATTGGGCTTATATCCCGTGTGCCCATTTCCCTCCGAGGCGTCGTTGATCATCATGGCGCTATACGCCGGCGCCCCCACAAGAATCTTGCCTCGGCGGTCCATATAAACAGCGGAAGGCATAACGCCATTGTGGTCGATTGTTTTATTCTGGATCACCCGCGGCTCGGATTGCTCCATGATGGCAATGCTTGAATTCGTGGTTCCGTGGTCGATTGCGGCGCCTACGTAGCGATCAGACATGGCAGTATTTTCCTTTCAGAAAAGTGGGAGTAACTTAGGACGAAGAGGATTGAGAGCGTGGCGGAACTTGAACAATTCCCTTGGCTGGCTGAAGAAGTTTTCCGCGCAAAAATACAGCGGGCGTTTCGCAAATGCCAATGCGGCGATCCTGGACGTCTGGCGATTCCTCGGGCGGTCCAAGCGGCATGAAGTCCGCCCGCCCGTCGTCGTAGAGTTCCCCTCCCAGATCGCGGCATTCGATCTCGTGAGCCTCCAGAAGCCCGCTGATTTTCTGAAGCGCCAGAGTAATGCCACGCAGTTCGCGCGGCGGAGCATTTTTGGCTTCCATCAGGCGGGCGTTTTTCTGCAGGCGGAAATACGCATTGCAAAAACCAAGCACGAAATCCTCTGGCAGCGCGGCGGAATTTGAGGAAGTGAGTGCGGGATTTTCAGAAATGGGAACGGCAGCCGTCGCAGGCGCGGGAGCGGATTCGGACAACTTTGACTGCGGCGGTTGCGCAGCGGCTTGCGCAGCGGACTGGCTGGCGGCTTTCGCGGCAGACTCCATCGCCTCGTGCATCAGCGCGCCAAACAACCCGCCCCAATCCTCTTCATCGCTCGCGATCTCCAGGCGAAACTCGGGAGGATACGTCAACTGCCGAAGCCGAAGGATTATGTTATTCATGGCATTCATCAGTCACCCGTTAGTTTGAAAAGCATATTCATGGCAAGTTCAGGATTTACCTGCGCCATTTTGCCAACCAAAACTCGTTGTTCCATCGTAAGCGATGCCATTCGCCGTTCCACTTCGCCTTTCACGATGCGCTCGCACTCGGCGTCGCTGGGTTTTTCGCCATCGCGGAATCCATCCTTCTTGGCGGCTTTGTAAGGCGGGAAGTCGTTTTTCGCGGATTCCTTTTTGGGGCAAAGCCGCGCCGCCGCCTTTTTCGTCAGGTCCTTGATTTCCGCTTCCATGTGTTCAGTTTTCTTTTTCCGCTGTTCCGCAAAGGATTTTTGAATGGCCATCCGGCGTGATTCGATTGTGGCCTGAATCTCTTTCTTTTTCGCCTCCAACTCCTCAACCGGCTTGGCAAGTTTCTGGCATTTTTCCTGATACACTTGCGTTATGCGCTCTTTTTCCTGAAGAAAAGGGCGTTTTGCCTCATTCATCTGGCGCTCATATTCCTGGTTAGCCTGGGCCAGCGCCTTGCTCGCGGGCCGCAAAAGTGTCGCGCGGAATATCCGCCCGGCCACAAAGGCACCCGCCAGGCCAAACAGCCCCGCCACGACCCCGATCGCCGCGAGAGGCTGATGCGACTGGCTCGGAAGAAACGCCATCACACCCACCACGGCCTCGAGGACGCCGCAACTCAGCAGGGCGATAGGCATCTCAACCAGGTGAAATCCGCGAAGACCGCCATACTTCTGTTTTACCTTGTCGTATTGCGCGCGGGCCTCGTTCACCTGCGCCCCCAGCGAGTTTTGGATGCCCGCGACAGTCTGTTCCGCTTGTTGATCCAGGAGCGCCAATTGTTTTTTATATTCAGCGTCATACCGATCCCGGCGCGGCTTGATCTCGCGATTGAGTTTTTCTTCCTGTTCCCGAATCCAAACCTTATGTTTGTCAAACTGCGCGGCATCGCCCTGAATCGCCCGTAGCTCTTCTGCCGCGTAGCGAGCCGCGCTCTCCGATAACTTTTTTAGGAATTCCCTGG
>CAYUNT010000068.1:12342-19883 GCA_964446285.1 uncultured Candidatus Sumerlaeota bacterium
CTCATGCTTACAGCCTTGGTTGGCCCCTCCAGGCTGGCAAAACTGGTATAATCAGAATTCTCAATGAATACAGCCCAGGTTTTCCCCATGGGATTATCAGAAGAAATACTGGCCGCCTCCCGATTTAACTTATATTGCAATTCCCTCGCTTTGGCGACCATATCCCGCGGCGGGGGGTCCAGCCCCTCCAGGCGGATTGTGGAGACATCCACCTTCCCCCCGCCCCCGGAACGGGCCAGCGTTGAGCGCGGAACCAGGATTTTCCTCGTTTGCCACTGAATTTGCGCCCCGTGAATGCGGATGATTTTGAACACAGGCATAATCAGCGATTCGTCCGGATCGGCCAGTTGGCCTTCCAGGAACCAGCACTGCGCCGGATTGGGATACTCCGATTCCGGAATCGTATCGCCATAGAGCGCCTTGGTGTCGTCGCGAATTTGCTGCTCGAATTTTCTGCGCACGAACAGCGACACAGGCAAATCGAGCAGCCGTTTGTAGAGGATGATCCGGTATTGCACGGCGCGCTGGCGGTCTGCGTCGCTCATTTCCAGTTTGGAAGTCAACGCCTCCCGGACCGCCTCGCATATCGGATCGAAATCGACCTGAGCCGCCACCTCTTTGGGAAGGCTGATGTCGCCAAACAGACTCGCCTGAATCTCGAATATCCTGTCAAGAACCGGCCCAAGAACCGCGGCGAGACTCTTGCGCGGCAATTCCTTTGGCGCATCGAGAATCTCCGAACGCACCTTCGCCACCAGCGGATCCAAACTCTTGCGGACCAGGCTGGTCACGGCGCCAGCCATGAGGGCATTGCGCGGTTCCTGCGGAAAGCCCGAGATGCGAATCAGATGCAGGTGGCCATACAGCGCATTTGTCTGCTGCGCCTCTTCGTGGGCGCGAATAAACACGGCGTTGAAGCCCAGCAAAAGCTTAGGCAATTCCTCGCGCAGTTTCTCCACGTCTTCTGGCTTCACCTGCGGATCGTCATGCGCTTCGATCCGTTCGCGAATGTAATCCCAAAAGGCGCGCTTCTCGATCGTCTCCGCCCAGTAGGTCAACGCCTTGAGCCAGTTTTCCTCGCTCCAGCTCGACTCATTGGTGAGAAAACGCATTTCGTCCGCGATGGCGCGGTTGTGATAGACGACCGCAAGCGCATGGCGGATCAGCATTCCCTCCGGGTCGGGCGGGTCCTCGCAAAGAAGTTCGTTCAGGGCCATCAGGACATTGTCTGAATCGATGCGGCCCTCCTGCTGGATGGTGGCGAAAATGCCGTCATTCACATGCGGCCAAAGGAGTTCGCACAAAAGCCGCATCCGGGTTTCGCGCAAGCGTCCCGCGCACTCCGCCGGTTCCTCAATGGCATGGTGCTGTTCGTAGCCGGTGCCAAGCGAACGGCGCCGCGCCGCATCCGGAGAAAGGCGGCAGATGCCCCGGAACTGATTCAATTTCATTTCAAGTTCGTCGGTTTCCACGCTGGCCGGAAGGGCCATAAGGCGGAATCCATTGCGAAGATACAAATCCGCCGAGGGCTTTTCGCCAAGAATCTCCGCGCCAAGCGGAGCGGAAAAAATCCGCGCCGGACTGTGCGCGTGCCGCCCTCCGCCCGCCGCGCCACTCGCTCCCACCGCGACGGACTTGGCTGCGGAAGCCGCTGGAGATTGAACGCTTGCTGCCATCGTTCCTGCCCCCTTCCGAATCCCATTCGCCTGTTGCACCGGCTGCGTTTGCGCTCCCGCAAGAAAGCCCGTCCGCAATGCCCGGAGATGCCGGTCCTTGATAGCCTGAAGAGTGTCGTGCAGCTGCTGCAACGCCTGCTGGCGGAGCCATTCCTCCGAATTCATTCGCCTGTTCCTATGAACCGCCCAATTGCTTCAGACGGCAATAGGATTTCCATCGCTCGCGCTGGACTTCGGCGCGCTCCACCGGCGCCTGCATGTGCACCCCGATTCCACGCGCCGCATCCCGCGCCCGGAAAAACACATCGCGATCCGAATCCGCTGGAACATACGCCTCGATGAAACAACGATTCGGATCGATTGTGCGGCAAAACGCCTGTAATGCGCTGCCCGCTGAGTCCAGTTCCGACGCCGGAGTCGAGGAGCCGTCGTGCATCAACACCCGCCCGCCTTCGCAGAGGATGTGTTCCACGGTCAGTTCAATCGGTTGATTGGGATCGATTTTCATATCAAGGTGCTCCTGCAACCTTCGCGAATGCCTTTATGCGAGATTCAGGCCAAAAGACGCGGCGAAGCAATAATAGCGCAACTCATTTCATATCAGTCGTTCATCAGATGGATTTTTGCACATCGCCTATATTGGGTTCTCCTGCCCGTTCGATATTCAGACTCCCAAAGTCCGGCGTTCGAACTCACCGCCCTTCCCTTGCCGGCTTTGCTAATTGTCACATGTTCAGAGCTTCTGCTGGACTTTGTCGCCGCGCTGGTCCTCGACCTCCACTGTGAAGTCCATCGTTTTGGGCGAATCCACCGCGATCCCCTCAAACGGCGTTCCATGCAAAAGTCCCTCGGGCGTGAGCGCCATCCCCGGCGGCAAATCGCCCGCGGCCAGGCTCCACTTATAGGGCGGCGCGCCGCCTTCGCAGGCCAACTGCACAGAATACTCGAACGACGCGCGGGCGCTGGGGATTTGCGCGCTCAGAATTCTCAAGGGCAATTCCTTAATAGGCCGCGTGCGTTTCCATCTCCGCAAAAGAATTGGAACTACAACGGCCAGAATCAACGCCAGCGCCAAAGCGATAATCCCCAATAGCAGCGCCACCCAGAACGGCGCCGTCCGCCGAATCCGCAGCAGAAACACGCCCGACGCCTCCTGTCCGGTCGCGTCCATTGCGGTCAGTTTGACTTCTATTTCTCCGGCGTTTCGCGGCGCGCCGACAATCCGGTTTTCCTCGACGCGCAACCCTTCGATGGCTCCGGCGCCGGCAGCAGGCGAGTCGATCCGCCATGAATACGGCGGCGCACCGCCCTCGCAGGCCAGCGTCGCGTGCGTCTCGCGGCCCACCTGTAGTTCCGGCAAGCCTTTCGTGGTCAGGCGCAACAGCGGAACATCTTTGCGCGTGAAAATCTCCATTTCAATATCCAGCGGTTTCGCGCCCGGCTGCCCGGCGGCATCCTTGACGGCCACAGTGAAATTCCAGGTCCCGGCCTTTTGCGGCGTTCCGCTGAGGCGTCCTGTGGCCTCCTCGAATTCAATTCCGGCGGGCAATTCGCCTTTCTCAATCCGCCATGAATACGGGGAATACCCGCCCACCGCCGACAGCGCGAGGTCATAAGGTTGATCCACGCGTCCAAGCGGCGCACCGCGCGTCAGGATTTCCACCGGCGCCGGCGCGGGCCAGATGTGAATTGTGTAGTCCGCCTCGGCGCGCCGTCCGCCGGAATCCTCAACCGACACCTTCAAATCCGCTGCGCCCTGCGCTTCGGGCGTCCCGTCGAAAAGCCCCGTCGCCGGATCAAAAGCGATTCCTGCCGGAAGCGCGCCCTGCGCGGCAACGGCCCATTTGAACGGCGGATACCCGCCCGCCACAGCCACAGCGGCCTGATATGGTTCGCCCGCGCGCCCCTCGGGCAGCCGCGTGGTCAGAATTTTCAACGGAGGCGGCTCTTCCATCACAGGCGGCAGGACTTCAAACTCAATTGCCTTGGTTTTCGCTTGTTTTCCCTTTGAATCGCGCACTTCCCAGACAACGCTGTTTTTCCGCACGTCGCCGACGTCGGGCCGCCCGGCGAATACTGATCCGGATTCGCTTTTGAGCCACGCAGGCGCGCCTTCAGCAGGCGACCACGTGTAGGGCGGCCAGCCTCCTTGCGCCGCCAGCGTGATCGCATAGTCCTGGCGTGCCACGGCGGGAGGCATTTTCTCCGTCAGCGCTTCAAGCGGTGGAATGTCCGGCGGCGGTGGAAATTTCTCGGCCACAGTAAGGGTTACTGATTGCGAGGCCGCCGCCTGCGCGCGATCCTGCACGATGATCTCAAACGAACATGCGCCAAGCGCCTCTGGGCTGCCCGCCACAGTTCCGTCCGCATTCAGGGACAATCCCTTGGGCGAATTTCCTTTCCATGCCCATGAGTAAGGCGGCTGACCGCCCTCGGCGGCAAACACCAGCGGGTAGGGCTGGCCGCGATACGCCGCGGGGAGTTCGGCGGCGGTGCGGATGCGCAGCGGAATGACTTCCAAAGGACGGCTTCGCGCGACGGTTAGCGACAAATTGCGTTTGTCTTCGAGCGGCTTGTTTTTCCCCTCGTCGCCGCTTTGCACCTGGCAAATCACAGAAAACGTATAAGTGGCGCGCTCGCCCGCCTCGGGCGGAAGAGCAATACGCCCATGCAAAAATCCTGAAACAGGATCGAGTTCCAATCCAGGAGGCGGCGCGCCGTCGCCCATGCGCCAGCGAAACAGCCCCCCGCCCTCGCGCGCACCGAGCCACACCCCATAGTCCGTGTTGTCGAAACCATCCGGCAGGCGCTCGGTCGTGATGCGCGGCGGGCTGAGCGACAACATGCCCACCATGAGCACGGCCATGACCAGCAGAAAGGCCAGCCCGCCAATCGTGTTGGCCAGCACGTCCAGAAACGAAGTCCCCAGAATCGAATCGTCGCTCGAACGGCGCTTTTTCACGGCGCAGGCTCCCTCCTCGGCGGCGTTTGTTGCTGCTGCTGCGAGTAGTAACGATCGAGGATTTGATTCAGGCGCTCAACGGCCTGCGAAACACCCTTGGAACTGCCAGCGGAATCCAGCGCCGCGCGCCGCAGCGACTCGAGTTCGCGCCCCAGTTGCTCAAGCGTTCGCCGGTTGGATTCCATCGAGTCCGCCAGCCCATCGAGCGATTGCAGCCGCGCCTGAAGCCCCGCCAGGAGATTCGCCAGATTCCGTTGCGCCTCCTGCCCGGACCCGGCGGCCTGCAAGGCATGAGCCATCTGCCCCAGCTGATTGTGAACTTCCAGGAGCGCCTGGTGGATTTTTTGCATCATCGGATCGAGTTCCTGAGCCATACGCGAGGGGAATTCCTCGGCAATCACACGAGTTACCTCCGCCCGGTCGCCGTGCATTCCTTTGAGCACCCGTTCGGTGGATTGCTCGATGGTGCGGATCAGATTTTCCGAGGCCGCGTCGTGTTCCTGGAAGAGCGAACAAACGTCGTCGATGCACAAGTGGTCGATGCGCTGAAGCAGTTCTTCCTGCCGCTTGCGCAGTATGGCCAAATAGAACATGGCGATGATGCTCAGGCCGAGCGCCAGCAGCGTCGTGTCGAACGCCGTGCCCAGTTGCTGCGTCACCATCGGCAGGGATTTCTGCACCTCGGTAAATTCCTTTGCGTTTTGGATGATCGCCGAGAATCCGGCGATTCCGATGCCGATTCCCATTACGGTGCCAAGGAATCCCAGCGAAGGAATCAGCCAGATGCAGTAGCGGACGCCCGCATAATCCGATTCCATCTCATCCGCGTCGATGTCGCTGCGCGTGTGAAAATAATCGTCCATGTCCGTTGTGCTTTGAGTTTTTCGGAGACGGTCTAGTCCGTTGAGAATGCGCGAGAAAGTCAAACTGGGCAAAAACCGCTTCCATTCCTCCGCCTCGAATTTCTGGCGCACCATGTCGGCGTCGGTCCAGATCAGCGTCGAGCGCAAATCCTCGTGCTGAAGGAGTTGTTTGGCCACTTGGCGGGCCTGCGATTCCATCGCGTGGGCCAGATGCTTCATGAAAAGCGAACACATCGTGAACCAGAAGGCAAACGTGGTGGCATACTGAATCCAGCTGCGCTCGAAAAACAATTTATACAGATAGGAAGTTGGAATCGTGAGGACTTTCACCAACCCAAAGGTGACACCCGTGGCACAAATCGCTAAAAGAAAAATTCCGGGCAGGCCGGTCGCCATTTTGGAAAAACTGGATTTCATCGCGTTGTCCTTGGTGGATGGAATCAGGCGTCCAATACAAATCGAAATCCGACATCCGGCCGGGTAATTTCGGATTCCGCCGGAATGCAAAGCGAGGCAAGCGCATACAGCGGCCCTTTGGTGCGGTAACTGCCGCCCCGGACGACGTATTGTCCGCTCGAGTCGGGCGCCACCCATTCCTGGACATTCCCGGCCATGTCAAAACACCCGGAGGGCGAAACTCCCGCTTCAAACTGCCCGGCCGGACTGGTCCGCGCCAGTCCTGTTTCCAGCACGTTGGCGCATTCCTCATAATACGTGTCGCCCCACGGATAGAGCCGCCCCGCTTCACCCCGCGCGGCCACTTCCCATTCCTCGGATTTGGCCAGCCGCCCGCCCCGCCACGAACAATAGGCCGTGGCGTCGCGGAAACTCACATTTGTCACTGGATGATAGCGGTAAAAATCGAGAAAAGGCCGGTCGCTCCAGCCGAGCAACTCGCGCATCCAGTGCGACGGCCAGGGATATCCGGTAGTTTTCGCGAACTGGTAGTATTCCTCGTTTGTCACAAGGTGCTTGCGGATTTCCAGGCGCTGCAAACGAACGGCCCGCCAGGGATTGAGGCTGAGAATCCGCATATCATGCTCGGTCAGCTCGAACTGCCGCGCCAGATCGCGCATCCTGGACGGTTCGATTCCAACGCGATAGTTGCCTGGCGCGATCGACGCGAATTCCTCCAGATCGCTTCGTGGCCGCGTCCCGGCGGCCCCCACCACCCCTTGTGCCCCTCGCGCGCCCCGCGCTCCCCCGCCCAGATCGCGCGCATAACGGAATCCCACGTCATCGTGTTTGATTTCGGGATCAGTCGGCAGGCGGAACCACAGGATCGTATATACGTCTCCCTGATAGCGCCACGAACCGCCTCGTGTATGCTTGCGATCCCCTTCGCCGCCATCGACCCATTCCCAGGCGTTGCCCGCCATGTTCAGGAATCCCTCGGGCGAGGCGAACTCCTGAAAATCGCGCACCGAAGCCAATTCCTGCCCCGTGATTTGATGGCGTTCGAGCGTATTGCATCGCGCGCGCGCCGGGGAGGAAGAACGGTCGGCCCATTGATCGCCCCACGGATACACATGCCCCCTCGGGCCGCGCGCCGCGCGCTCCCATTCGTCGTTTGTGGGCAGCCGCACGCCTCTCCATTGGCAGAAGGTTTGCGCATCCGCGAAATCCACATTCACCACAGGCAAATCCGCCTCGCCGTGCGCAAACGGCCTTCCCTGGCGGCCAGTCCAATGCGTAGGGCGCCGCCATCCTGTGGCTTCGACAAATTCCAGGTATTCCTCGTTGGAAACAGCCATTTGCGCCAGTTCAAATCCGGGCAAGCGCGCCGTGCGCGATTCCCACTGCGACCATTGTTCCAGGCGCGATCCCGTGACTCCATACGCGCGCGACATCCATGCCAGCATATCTTGCCGCGCACCCAGAACAGCCACGCCCGCGGGGATTTGGATCAGTGGATTGGAGACGCGGGAGGCGGCGGCGTGCGGCGGCACAGAGGCTGCGGGCGGAAACGGCGGAATGGGCACCGCATCGGGCGAATCGATTCCCCAGGGCGTGGGGGCGGGCGGAAGGGGGGTGGTCGGG
>CAYUNT010000069.1:0-19708 GCA_964446285.1 uncultured Candidatus Sumerlaeota bacterium
CTCGCGAAAACCGTGACAGGCGATTAGGAACAGAATCAAAGGAAAATGGTATAAGGCGCGCAAGATATTGGTTTCTGTCACATTCCTTTTCACACAAAAAAACAAAGGCGCAAAGATCGTTTTCACATCTTTGCGCCTTTGCACTTTTGAGTGAGTATGTTGAAAATACCGGGCAAATACTAGCGACTCGCCGGAGCCAAGGCGGCGAGAACACGCGGCTCGGCAACAGCGGCGGCGGCGGCAAAGGATACGTCCGCAGAGGTTTTTCGCGGCGCGGAATTTGCCGTAGCGGCGTCGGTTATTTCCGTAATTGTAACGGTTACGCGCTGATCGAACTGCAATTTAAGTGATTGCGGGGCTTTCTGGTTGGGCAGCGTTAGCGAAGCGTCCATTGTTCCTTTTGTGTTCATGTCCGAAGTGCGCATGTATCCGATTTCCGGGTCGTAGTAAAGATTGCCGGCCATGTCCATCTGCATGGCATTGAATTGCATTCCCATCATGACCTTTCCCGGCTGATTGCTTGTGAATTTGCTATCGTAGGTAATAAGGGCCATCTGGCGGTTCTGCACCATCTGCCATCCCGCGAAGCGGTAAGCCGTGGTCATTTGCGTGGAGCCAAACACGGGTATGGTCATGGTTCGCGAGCGGGTCCAGGTGTCGCCAACTTTCACAGGCGTGTCCGGATAATCCTCGAATTTCGTGAATTGGCCATACGTGTCCTTCATGGCTTCAGGAGACATCATGGCATCCATTGTCTGCTTCACCATCTCGCGCATTGCGGGCGGAAAACTATTTGCCAATCCTGCCATCATTTCCTCAAACCCCTCGACTTTTTCGACTTTGTTATCTGGCGAAAGATGAAACACGATTTTCTTGCCGACCATGCTGTCATAGATGGCGCGCAACATGTCGCTGCCCATCTGCTGCGGCGAGGGAGGAGCGCCAACGGGTGTGGGGGTCGGCTTGGGGTCGCGTGAGTTATAGGACATTTGCATCCCCGCCGCCTGCGTGTGAACTTCCATGGCAAGGGTCTGCATCTCGAAGGTTTTTCCGCCATCGGGGCGTAATTCCCGCATGGTAAGCGATATATCCTGCACCTGGCGCTGCTGCTGCTCCATGGCCTTCTTCATCATGTCAGGCATGCCAGGAGCATCCGCAACCCGGTTGGTTAAATTGTTTTCCATGCGCATGACAATTCGGCGTCCGGCGGGAAACTCGCGCACAAATAGCAGCGGCTTATCGTCCGCAATGGCCACTGCGGATGCCGGCGTGGCCGGACGCACAGGTTTTGCGTCTTCCGACATCTTTTTATATGCGATTCCGCCGCCGGCGATAACCGCGGCGGCAACGACAACTCCCGTAATGACTTGCGCCTTTCCCATGACAATGCCTCCTGTGGATATGAAGGAAAACAGCTGTGCGCCCATCTGTGAAACTGCCAGGTTTTTAAGCCCCTCGGCCGCTCCGGCCGCCAGTTTGGCCTTCAACGCCAGCGGCAGCGCCGCCACCCCGGCCGTCACTCCCAGCGCCCGCGCCTGAGCCGCCGGACGCGCCCGCATCCGTTCGGTTCCTTCGCGCAGAACAGGTTCGAGCAGCCCGTGCAACCCTTGCAGCGCGCGGTTCATCTGGCGCGAGACGGTTGATTGATGCATCCCAAGCCGTTCGCCAATCTCGCGCGTGCTCATCCCTTCCATATAATGGAGCAGGACAATCTCGCGATGCTCGGGCGCAAGGCGAGCGAGCGCCCGTTTGAGCGCCGAATCCTCCTCCGCGCCAGCGGCCTGATCGCGCGCGCTTGGCGTCTGGCGGTCGGGAATTTGGGCGTGAGAATCGTCGATCGGAACCTGGGGCATCAGGCGTGAGGCCCTTTCTCCGCGCCGAATCCAGTCGATGGCCAGATTGCGCGCCATTCGCGAAAGCCACGCCGCGAATTGAGCGGGCGCGTGCAACTGCCCCAGCAGAAGATAGGCGCGCAAAAAGACTTCCTGCGCCAGGTCTTCGGCCTGATCGCGATCACTCAGACGCGAGAAGGCAATAGCATACACCATGCCGTAGTAGCGGCTTGTGAGGGCATCGAAGGCCGCCGCTTGCCCTTCGCGAGCTGCGCGAACGAGCATTTCATCGGATGCTTGCTCTATTGCGGCAGGGGCCAATGGCATCGACAAGGCGGAAGCGGTCAAGTGGGCATCTCCTTCAAGGGAAGGCTCAGCCGGAAACCAGTCTGTTCCTTCCTTTGTCTATATCAGACGCCTGCGAGATGCAAGTGATGCATGATTTTTGCATTTTCCTGCGCCGCGCCCCGAAAAGCCGGCTCCAAATCGTGAGCAATGACGCGCGCTCTTGCGAAAGTCGCGCCCTCAGGCCGGATTGCGAAGAGCAGCCGCAAGCGAGGCTGTAAAGCCTTCGGCGGCGGCTTCCAACGCCGCCTGATCCGCGCTGCGTTTCAAGGCTTCGTCCAGGGCGCGAATCAGCGCGCTGCCCACAACCACTCCCTCGCACTGGCCCGCCACCTGGCGGACGTGATCCGGCGTGGAAATGCCAAATCCAAGCGCTATGGGAACGCGCCCGGCGGCGGCGCGGTGCAGTCGGGCCAGATACTCGCCAATTCCCGGATCGAGATCGGCGCGCGCGCCCGTAACGCCTTTGAGCGCAATGGCGTAAAGGAATCCACCCGCGCGGCTCGCGATGTGTTCGAGGCGTTCCTGGGGCGTCGTGGGCGCGGCGAGATAAATCAGGTGAAGTCCCTCGCGGCGGACTGCCCCTTCAAATTCGTCCGCTTCTTCAACGGGCAAATCGGCGGCGAGGAATCCATCGGCCCCCGCATCGGCGGCATCGTGCGCGAGGCGATCCAGCCCATAATGTAAAAATGGATTCAGCGCGCCAAACAAAACGACCGGAACGCTCAGCCCCGCCGCACGCGCCTGGCCAAGCGCATCGAGCGTCGAGCGCAAACTTGCTCCCGCTTCGAGCGCCCGCGCCGAGGCCGCCTGAATCGTCGGTCCATCCGCGATCGGGTCGCTGAACGGAACCCCCAGCTCGATAATATCCGCCCCGCCGCGTTCGAGCGCGAGCAGCAGCCGCGCCGTCGCTTTGAGATCGGGAAATCCTGCGGTCAGATAGAGAATCAGCGCGGCGCGCTTTTCCGCGAGGCACCGCGCAAAACGTTCGTCGATGCGATTGGGCTTCATTAGAGTATGCCTATTCCAATTCTGATTGGGGAAATGGAGAAACAAACGCGGCGGCTAGGGAGTAAAAGGATTTTTCCGGTAGAAATCCGTGCGCAGAACCTTCTCTCCCGTTGTCATATTATGCCACGCGCACAAGCTCTCGATGAATGGTTCTGTGATTTCGCGGACATCCGAAGGACGGCGGAAAGGATCGGCCTCTAGCGCGGGCCGAAGGGCCGCATCCACTTCGGGCGGGATATCGCGCCGGTAGAGGCGCAGCGCGGGAAGCGGATGGCGCGTGATCCCGCCAACAATCATCGTATGGAGCGTGACGGCGAGCGCGAAAATGTCCGCGCGGTGATCCGCATCCACCGGATTTTCGCGCTGCTCGGGCGGCATGAAAAAAGGCGTGCCCAAACCGCGCCGCCCCGCTGTGAGGCGCGCGGCCTCCACACCCTCGGGACGGTAAGCGATGCCAAAATCGGATAGTTTGAGCAGCCCCGTGCCTCCGATCAGCAGGTTGGCCGGCTTGATATCGCGGTGAATCACATGGCGGCTGTGCAGATATGAAAGCACTTCGCCAAACACATGGGCCACATACGCCCAATGAAGAGGAGAAAGGCGGCCGTCCTCGATCCAATCGCGCAGCGAGTCGCCCTCGATATATTCCATCACAATATACAACAGCGGGCCGCTGGTTCCGAGATCGAAAACCTGGGCGACATGCGGATGCACAAGCGAGGCCTGGACTTTCGCCTCGCGGACAAACCGCGTGCTGAACTCGAGCGATTGCGCAAGGTCGCGCGCGATGACCTTCACGGCCACCGGGCGATCGAGCGAAATCTGCTTGGCCCGATACACCGTGGCCATTCCCCCGCTTCCCACAACGCTTTCGATTTCATATCCATACAGGCGAAGGCGGAACCCGCCCGCCGATGCCCCCTCGGATTCGGCGCCGCTTGCTTTGGGAGCGGGCGTCCGGCGCGCGGCCGGCGTCGAAATTGGGCGGGACGGAGGAGGAATGACTTCCTGCGAAGCCTCGGAAGGCGGAGCGGCCTCAAGCGCGGAAATGGGAGTTGCGGGCGCGGTGTTTGCCCCGGGAGGCGGCGCGGGAGCCAGTTTCTCCGCCAGCTCCTCGGCCGAAGGAGAAGGAGGAGTGGAGGGAACAACCAGAGAAGCGGGTTTGGCGGAGCCGGCTTCCTGTTTATCCGCCGCCAAAGGCGCATTCGCCGCCAAACCCACAGCGGATTCGTCAAATTGAGTGGGGAGACTGTGCAGGTTTGGCGCGGCGGAATCTGCCTTTGCTTCCTGTAATGGATTCTTTTTTAGCGCCAGATCCAATTCCGACGCCCCGGTGACGGGAGAAGAGGGCGGCGGCGGTTCTTCCGCCTTCTTTTCCGCAGGAACAGCCCCCGGAGCGGAAGATGCGGGCCTGGCCCCCGCCGCTGCCGCCGCGCCTCCAGTGTCGCTGATGGGGCTGATAATATCCTCATCCACAAGGTGCTTGAAAAGGTCCGCGCGCAGCAGCCACCAAATTGTCCCAATCAGTTCATCCGTGCTGATCGGACATTCGAGCATGGCATTCGCGCCAAGTTGCAGACACTCGCGAGCCACCCGGTTTCCGCCTTTGGGCGCAAAAACAATGATGGGTATTTTCACGTGGCGGCGGCTGCGCTTGATCTCGCGCAAGAGAGCAGGCCCCCCCAACTCCTCGCCCGTAGCGTCCGCAATCACCAGCGAAGGCTTCACCCCGCCCGGAGAATCAAATGGATCGCCCGTGGCAAACGACGTCCGCTTATCTACGGCAATTCCCAATGCCTCGCCCACGGCGTGCTCGATCAGCCCCTGGGAAAAGGTATCCGGAGTAATTAAAAGAATTTGCAGAGGCTGTTCCATGAGCGCCCCGCCTTTTCCTTTATACTTTCAGGTGTTTCATCAGTGAATAGACATCCTTGTCGCCGCGTCCCGACAAATTGATCACAACCATCGAGTTCGGCGCAAGCTTGGGCGCAACGCGGGCCGCCAGCGCGACCGCATGCGCGGATTCAAGTGCGGGAATGATCCCCTCCAGACGGCTGAGCCGCTCGACGGCCGCCAGCGCCTCGGCGTCCGTCACCGGTTCATAATGCGCCCGTCCTATCGCCGCATAGAAGGCATGTTCCGGCCCGACGCCCGGATAATCCAGCCCAGCCGAAATCGAATGCGCCGGAGTGATCTGGCCGTCGTCCGTTTGGAGAACAAACGACCGGCTGCCGTGGAACACACCCATTTCACCCGCCGTAAGCGTGGCGGCGTGGCGTCCGGTCGAAATCCCTTCGCCTTCCGCTTCCGCGCCCCAGAGCTGCACCTGGCGATCCCCGAAAAACGGATGGAACAAGCCCATCGCATTCGAGCCGCCGCCGATGCAAGCCACCAGATGATCCGGCAGGCGGCCTTCTATTTCGAGCGACTGCGCGCGTGTTTCGCGTCCGATCACGGCGTGGAAATCGCGCACCATCATCGGAAACGGATGCGGACCCGCCACGGTGCCGAAAATATAGTGGGTCGTGTCGCAATTGGCCATCCAATCGCGCATTGCCTCATTGATGGCGTCTTTGAGCGTGCGCGTTCCGGAATCGACCTGGCGCACCTTCGCCCCAAGCAGCCTCATGCGAAACACATTCAATTCCTGGCGATGCATGTCCTCCTCGCCCATATAGACCTCGCAATCGAGGCCGAGCAGGGCGCATGCGGTCGCCGTGGCCACGCCGTGCTGTCCCGCGCCGGTTTCCGCGATCACGCGGCGCTTGCCGAGGCGGCGGGCCAGAAGCGCCTGGCCGAGCGTGTTGTTGATCTTGTGCGCGCCCGTGTGAAGCAGGTCTTCGCGCTTGAGATACACGCGCATCCCGCGCCCAAGCGCCTCGGAAAAACGCCGGGCGAAATACAGCGGCGTCGGACGCCCCGCGTAATCGCGCAAGAGGGCATCGAGTTCCGCCTGAAACCCAGGGTCCGCCACCGCCTCTCGATAGGCGGCCTCGAGGTCGATCAACGTCTGCATTAGCGTCTCGGGCACAAACCGCCCGCCAAACGGGCCATAGTGCCCTTGCGCATCGGGCCGCGGGGCATTCGGGTCCGCCGCTGGAGTTTTGTGCCGGCTTATTTCCTGAAGTGTTCCCATGAATCTCTTCCTGTTTCGCCACCCCGACAGGCGGCTTCGTATGCCATCGTGGCTTATTTCGTCTTTTCTTTCGCGCACGCATCGCGAACAGATTGGATAAACGCCTTTACGCGCGCGGCGTCCTTCAGGCCCGGCGACGCCTCGACGCCCGATGACACATCGAGCGCAAACGGACGGTATTCACGCGCCACAGCGCCCGCGTTTTCCGGCGTAAGGCCCCCCGCGAGAAACACCGGGTGCTGCTCGATCCAAGGCCGCGCCAGTTCGTGCGAAAACGCCTTGCCTGTTCCGCCGCGCACCTTCGGATCAAAGGCATCGAGCAAAAACGCCGAAGTGAACGGCAAAAGCGCAGGCAATTCCCGCAGACTTTCCGGTCCGCTGACTCGCAGCGCCTTGATTACGCCAAACCCCGCCCCGCTCAGCGCGCGCAGCATCGCCAGATTTTCCTCGCCGTGGAGTTGCACCGCGGCCAGTTCCAGAACGCGAGCCGTCTCCCGGATTTTTTCGAGCGCCGAATTGACAAACACCCCCACCGCTCGCACCCGTTGCGCCCCGAATTCGCCCCGCGCCGCCTCCAGAATCCGCCGCGCCGCATCGGGCGGGCAAAACCGCGGACTCTGAGGATAAAACACAAACCCGATGAAATCCGCGCCCGCATCGAGCGCCGTGAAGGCGTCTTCGCGGCGCGTGAGTCCGCAGATTTTCACCTGGGTGGCCTTTCCCATCTGAAACAAGTCGTTTTCCATTCCTTCAGTTTTTCTCCCTGGAATCGCGTCCGAGCAGTTCGCGCACCGCTTCGCCCGGATCGGCCCGCCGCATCAGCGTTTCGCCAACGAGCACCGCGTGCGCGCCCGCCCGCCCAAGCCGTTCGACGTCCGAACGCCGCTCGATCCCGCTTTCGCCCACGATCACAATTCCCGCGGGCAGGCGCGGCGCCAAACGTTCTGTTGTCGCGAGGTCCACCACAAACGTTGACAGGTTTCGGTTATTGATGCCAATCATCCGAACCTCAGCGCCGCAGTCGAACACACGCTCCAAATCGCGATCATCATGGATTTCCACGAGCGCGTCGAGTCCCATCTCGCGTGCCGCGCCCTGAAGGTCTTCGATCTGGTGGCGTTCGAGCGCGGCAACGATCAGGAGGATGGCATCGGCGCCAGCGGCGCGCGCTTCGACGATCTGCAGAGGGTCGAGGATGAAATCCTTGCGCAGGATCGGCAATCGCACCGCCGCGCGCGCGGCCCGAAGATGCTCGATGTGCCCGTGGAAAAAGCGTTCGTCCGTAAGGCAACTGATGCACGACGCGCCCGCTTCCTCATAGCGCCGCGCAAATTGCGCCGGATCGTAATCAGGACGAATCAGCCCTTTTGACGGCGAGGCTTTTTTCAGTTCGGCGATCAGGTGCGGTCCGCCTGGGCGTTCGAGCGCGGCGCGGAACCCGCGTGCTGGCGGCGCAGCATCCGCCCGCGCCCGCAATTCGCGCCCGTGCCTCGACGCACGCAGCGATTCCACTTCCTTGCGTTTATGATCCAATATGCGATCGAGATACGTCATCGCGCTCAGGCCGCCTTTGCCGGAAGGAGTTCGCGCAATTTGCGCAGCAGGGCAAGCGGGCGGCCAGCCGCAAGGACTTCGCGCGCCCTTCTCAGACCCTCCGCCAGATCGCTCACCTCGCCCGCCACCCAGAGCGCCGCCGCCGCGTTGAGCGCCGCCGCGTCCGTCCGGGGGCCTGGACGGCCCGCCAGAACTTCTTCTTCGAGAATGCGCGCATTTTCCTCGGGCGAACCGCCTGCGAGTTCCGTCGTTCGCATAGGCAGCAAATCCAAATCCTCAGGGTCGATCACCTTGTGCCGGATGCCGCCATCCGCCGTCACCTCGCGCGCGGAAGTGGGCGCGGCCAAAGTGATTTCATCGAGGCGGTCGCCACCGTGGACAATCAATGCCTTCTCGATCCCAAGGCGCGCAATGGCTTCGGCGACGAGGTCCATCAACGCCGCATCCGGCACGCCGATCAGCTGATGCGTCGGACGCGCGGGATTGGCCAGCGGACCGCACAAATTGAAGAGCGTGCGGATTCCAATCTCGCGGCGCGGCCCGGCGGCGTGGCGCATGGCCGGATGATACTTCGGAGCAAAAAGGAAACACAAACCCGCCTCGGCCAGGGCGCGCGCCGCCGCCTCGGCTGGCGGAGCCGTGTCGATGCCAAGGGCCGCCATTACGTCCGCGCTTCCGCAGCCGCTCGACACGGATTTGTTGCCGTGCTTGGCCACGGGCACCCCGGCGGCCGCAACAACAAACGCCGTTGCAGTCGAGATATTATAGGTTCCAGCGCGGTCGCCGCCCGTTCCGCAGGTGTCCATCAGCCGCTCGATGCCTTCCGGACGCGGGAAGGCCTCCATGCGCACGCGCATTGCGCGCACAAATCCGACGAGGCAATCGACCGTCTCGCCCCGGACGCGAAGCAGCGACAAAAATGCGCCGATTTGCGCGGGGGTCGCTACACCATCCATGATTTCCAGCGCCACCGCTTGCGCTTCCTGCTCCGAAATCTCCGCGCCCTTGCCTCCCGCCGCCAGCCGTTCAATTGCCTCGCGAATCATGTTGGGTCTCCTTTTCCTTTCTCATATTTCATCAAGGTTCGGCGGAATTCCGGCCTATTCCACCATTTTCCGCGCTGTCACGCGGTCGCAGCAATGTTTGTGCGCTAGGCCGCTCGACATGCAGTCAAAGATGTCCTCGCCGCACGATTCGAGTTTCCAATCGGCGTAAAATGCAAACAACTCCCCCGTTTTCCAGAGCGTTCCGTTCGAGTCCGCATCGGGCGCGGGGGCGATGAATGGCTTATCGACAAATACATTGAAGATGTGAAGTCCGCTGGGCCGAGTGTGGGCGCGATAATTGTCGAACACTTCCGCGCGCAACTCCGGGCGAAGGCAATGCAGCGTCCCGGTCGAAAAAAGAATATCGAACGGCTCGCACAGGCGGAATGTGTTGATATCGGCCTCGAAGGCATCGACCTCGACTCCGGCGGCCTGCGCGAGTTCGCGGGTTTTGCGAACCCCCTCCGGCGAGAAGTCAAACGCGGACACATGATAGCCGTTTCGCGCGAAAAAAACGGCGTTGCGCCCTTCGCCGCATCCGATGTCGAGCACGCGCAACGGGCGGTCGGGCGGCAGCAGATGCAGCGCCTCGAAACACGAATCCGAAGGCCGCACGCCCCAATAGTAATTAGTGCCTCGATACGCCCGGTCATAAGCGTTGCGCGTTTTGTCGGCGGAAGCATTATTATCAGCATTCATGGCTGGCGAATCCTTTATGGCACAATATAGGACCTATGCGACGTATGAGACCTACGGGACCTGTGAGACTTAGGCGACCTATGGGACACATGATACCAATGCGGCTCGCGCAAACCACCCACTTTCTGGAATTCTTTTCTCTTCACTGTTCACTGCCTCACTGCGCACTGCCCCCTTTCTTTCTCCCAACTCACAACCCACAACTCACAACTCAAGAAAATTCCTCAGCAGCGTCTTCCCCTCGGCCGTGAGGACCGATTCGGGATGAAATTGCACGCCCCATATAGGATATTCTTTGTGGCGAAGGGCCATAACAAGGCCGTCGGCGGACCACGCCTCGACCTCCAGGCAATCAGGAAGCGTGTCGCGCCGCACGATGAGCGAATGATAGCGCGTGGCTACGAACGGATTAGGCAATCCAGCCAATATCCCATGCCCGGTATGGAATATCTCAGATGTCTTGCCGTGAACAACTTGCGGAGCGCGTATGACCTCGCCGCCAAACACATCGCCAATCGCCTGATGGCCCAGGCAAACGCCGAGCGTTGGGATGCGCCGACCGAGCCGCGCAATCGCATCACGAGAAACTCCCGCCTCGCGCGGCGTGCATGGACCCGGCGAAATAACCATCCGCTCGGGCTGGAGCGCTTCGAGCGCCTCGACGCTCATCTGGTCGTTGCGCACCACGCGCATCTCCGCGCCCAATTCGCCAAGATACTGAACCAGGTTGTAGGTAAAACTGTCGTAGTTGTCGATTACAAGCAGCATGGATGTGGGCCTCTTTCGCCGATGGCGAGGGCGCGCGCACCAGCCGGAACCGCGCAGCGCGCCTTCGCTTGGTTCGCGTTTTTTATCCGCGGTAAATGCTCCGGCCGATGCCCATCGCCTCGCGGCAGGATTCGACCGTTTCAAGCGCGATGGGCGTGACGCGCTCGGCGTTCTCGCGCAAGAACGCCCTCACAGATTCTTCGCTGTTGGAGGGGTCATTGAAGCGCTCGATGATCGGAGCATTGAACTCCGAAACATATTTCGCCAGCGTGGTTTTCAGCGTTCCGTAGAACTTCTCGCCGCGCCGGTATTTGCTCACGAAATCGAGATACACCTCACCGGGCGCGAGGATGTGCAGCAGCCGATACAGGACGCCAACGCCGGCGGGCATTTGCGGAATTACCGCCTCTGGTTCATTGTATTCGCCTTCGAGCGGCGATGGTTCCGTCGTGGTCGGCACGCCCTTGATTTTCGCCAGCACCGTTTTGGGATCATCGAGAAGATCGAGCGTGTTGTGGTCGCTCTTGCCCATTTTCGACGATCCATCGAGGCCCGGCAGCCGCAGCGCGCCGCGCGGAACCGGGCGCGGAACCTTGAGCGTTTCGCCGAAGCGGTGGTTGAAACGCTGCGCGATGTCGATGGTCATTTCCACATGCTGCCGCTGATCGTCGCCGACTGGCACTTTGTCCGCTCGCACAATCAGGATGTCCGCCGCCATCAGAACCGGGTATCCGAGCAGGCCATAGGAAAGCGGATTACCGAGCGCTGCCGCCGCCTCCGCGTTCCCGCCGCCGTTTTGCGCCGTTTCCGCCGCGCCAGACGCCTCGGTGAGTTTGGCCATTTTGTCTTTGTAGGTTGTGCCGCGTTCGAGGAATCCGATGTTTGTGACCATGCCGAGCAAAAGCGCCAGTTCCGCCGTGCAGGGCAGATCGCTCTGGCGGTAGATTACCGAGCGGCGCGGATCGAGTCCGCACGCCACATAAGTGCGAAGCATCTGGATCGTCTGGCGGTAGAAATCCTCGCGTTCAGTGATTGTCGTCAGCGCGTGATAATCCGCGATGAAGTAGTAGCAATTGTGGCCTTGCTCCTGGAGTTCGATGAACGAACGAATCGCGCCGAAGTAGTTGCCATAATGCAGCCGCCCCGTTGGGCGGATTCCCGACAGGATGATTTCAGAGGGGGAAGTTGACGATTGAGACATCATTGGGACTCCTTAAGTTGTGGGTTGTGGGTTGTGAGTTGTGAGATTATAAAGAGCATTGTGGGGGTGATTGGAGCATGAAATGCAGGTATATTGCCAGGCGATTGAGTTGGAAATGATAGCAGGAATAGGGAGGGCATAGTATCTATTTGGAGCCGCCCAGACTGGAAATTAGCGCATATAGCATTCTTTGAAGAACGTCTATTTCCGTAGCAATTTGTGCATGTTGTTCACGGGTCAGAAATCCAAGTTCCATGGAAAGCAAGGCTTGAGTGTCCAATTCAGCCAGACTGCCTTTGGCGATATAAAGAAATCGTAAAAAATCACCCGGACCTTTTCGCGCCTGTCCTTCGGCGATATTGGAAGGAACGGAAACCGCCGCCCGGCGCATCTGCGAAACAAGACCGAACTGTTCGCCGCCAGGAAAACAGCAAGTCGCCAGGTAAATAGTCTTTGCCAAGTCAAGCCCCCTGCGCCACACATCTAAATCCCGATACGAAGAAGCCTTCTCCGCCACTTCGCCACTTCCGCCCTCCACCGGAATGCGATAAACTGCTGAATTACTAATGCCATCATTTTCGTTATTCATGATTATTCCTCCTCATGCATCCTGTCTCTTGATTTGCATTCATTCCCTTGGCTGCTCACAGATACAATCATCCTATCCAGCTTTCTTCTCCCCCAACTCACAACTCACAACCCACAACTCACAACATTCCTCACTCCAGCCCCCTTTCCGCCATTTCAATTGCCTTCATAAGCGCGCGGGCTTTGCTGAGGGTTTCTTCATACTCGCGTTCGGGAACGCTGTCGGCCACGATGCCCGCTCCGGCCTGCACATGCGCCACATTGCCTTTGATCACCGCCGTGCGGATAGTGATGCAGGCGTCCATGTCGCCCCCAAACGCGAAATATCCCACCGCGCCCGCATAGGGCCCGCGGCGGTTTGGCTCGAGTTCGTCGATAATTTCCATCGCGCGGATTTTCGGCGCGCCGCTTACGGTTCCCGCCGGGAACGTGGCGGCCATGACGCCAAACGCATCTTCACCGGGCGGCAATTCGCCCACCACGTTCGAGACGATGTGCATCACGTGGCTGTATCGCTCGATCTCCATAAATCCGTCCACACGAACCGTCCCGTGGGCGCACACGCGTCCGAGGTCGTTGCGCCCCAGGTCCACGAGCATCACGTGCTCGGCGCGCTCTTTTTCATCGGCCAGAAGGTCTTTTTCCAGCGCCGCATCCGCCTCGGGTGTCGCTCCGCGCGGGCGCGTTCCGGCGATAGGCCGCACGCAAGCCTGCCGGCCCACTGTCCGCACAAGGATTTCCGGACTGGAACCCGCCAGTTTCAATTCTCCGCATTTCAGATAAAACATATACGGCGACGGATTAATCGCCCGGATGGCGCGATACACATCGAACGGATCGCACGTGATTTGTGTCGAGAGCCTCTGGCTCAGCACGACCTGGAAGATGTCGCCCGCCAGGATGTATTCCTTGGCCCGCCGCACCGACTCTTCAAACTGCTCCCGGCTCACGTTCGAGACAATCCGCAGGTTCGATCCCGCCCGGTCCGAATCCGCCAGGGGAATGCCTTGGGCAAGCGGATCCGTATCGGGCGAGGCGGGAGTGCTGGGCGCAAAATAGGAAAGCGGAGCGCGAGGCGAAGTGATCGAGGGATTTCCGCGCAATTGATCGTGCAGCCGTTCGATCCGGTGAACCGCCCGCCGGTAGGCCGCATCCGGATCGCCGTTCACATGCGCGCAGGCGATGAGGATCATGCGCCGGCGGACGTGGTCAAAGGCCACAAGCGTGTCCGCAAACATGAAAAACGCATCAGGCAATTCCAGATCATCGGGCTTTGTGTCGGGCAGCTTCTCGAAATCGCGCACGCAATCGTAGGCCATATAGCCCACCGCTCCGCCATAAAATGGAGGCAGGCGCGGGTCTTCCACGGGGCGGTAGTGGTGCATCAGGTGGCGAAGCGTATCGAGCGGCGTCTGGCGCACGAGGAAATCCTGTTCATCAGAGAAAAAGATTACCTCGTGTTCACCGCGCTTGCTTTTGAAAATCACCGAAGAATCCGCGCCGATGAACGAATAGCGCCCCAGTTGCTCGCCATTTTCGACGGATTCAAGCAGAAAGGCAAAACGCCCGCCGCCGATTTTGAGAAATGCCGACACAGGCGTTTCGAGATCCGCCAGCATCTCGCGCCAGACCGGAATCAGGTTTCCGTGGCGGGCTTTTTCGCGGAATTCTTCGAGGGAGGGCGAGATCATGGTTTTCTCCTCTTCTTCTTTTCCGCGCTTCTTGCGCGGCGGACCGAAACTCGCTTTGCGGCGGGCAAAATAAAAAGGGCGCCGCATTCGGCGCCCTATTCAGGTTCTCAGCCTTTCAGACTCTCCCGGTCATGCCGGTGGAGAGCACCCGGCCAGGGCGCCAATCGAATATAAGCCGCGCCACCCCCACGCCAAAAAGGCGCCCCCTTGTCCCGCAACAATGCGGAACGCAACGCAACTTGGATTGTTTGCTAGAAAGGCCCTGGAAGGCATAAAATTCAAACAAGATCGATGCGAAATGACGTTCATACGCGGCCTGCGCCGCCAAACGGCGCTCATTTCCCCCGCCTCCTTCTCTTTCCGCAAGAGGAATTTTCACCTCGACACGAGCGTGAGAGAAGTTCTTGACGACTCCCGTCTCCACATAAACAACATATATAGGTGAGGAGGAAGAGCCGCCAAAAGCCTTGATTATTTGACCGGCGGCAAATCCATCCGTTATTCGCGGACCGGCAATGGCAATGCTGCCCAAAATGTGAAGGCAAAACGAAAGGATTTTGTATATGGGCAATTGGCTCGATCTGGCGCGGGATTCTCGAAATGCTGCAAGTCGGCTTATCGTTGATCGTCACAGCCGTTCTGCCATTAGCCGCGCATACTATGCCGTTTATTCCAAAGTAACTCATGAACTTCTGCAAAACGGCGTCCTTATGCCAAAGGATCGAGAAGGGCCATCTCATGCGAAATTGCGCGCCCTGGTGGAAAGTAATTTTTATCACATGCCGAGAGAAAAACGTGAGGCATTGTCACGAATGATCGGATTTCTTTATGCCATGAGAGTCATGGCAGACTACTCGCCGGAAGCGCTTGTGGATGACCGTGATAGCCGGGAAGCCGCGAGCATGATGAAGAAGAGTTTTGATTCTTTTTAGAAGGAGCCAGTGGTTATGACGCCGGAACAGATTTCGCCCATCATAGCACAGATACAGACCCGCCTTTCTCAATTAGGCGGAGCCAAGGGAGTCAATCTTCAGGTCGATACGGAGGATACCAAACTTGAAGATGACTGGCTGTATGTTTGTGTCAGCGCGCCGAAAGCAAGCATACGCGTTTCGGATTATGCAGACATTCTCTCGGAAATTGAGAAAGAACTTCGCGCGGAATCCATCCAGAACGTTCTTCTTGTTCCTGCGCGCGCCGCATAATCCTTTGTCGAAAAAGAATATAGACTTTGCTCATCCTTCCTTTTCTCTTCCGATTCTCCTCCTGTCTCGGACGGCGCAGGAGTTCTCTTGATGTCTTCATGCGCGCGAGCAAAACGGAATAAATGGCGGCGGCGCCTGCTATGGACCTTGCTGGGACTTTTCACGGGGGGAGCCATTCCCATGCTCTTTGGATGCTATTGGCTTTCGGTTCCGCCTTATGAGGGGCCGAAATCCGCCCATTTCAACGGCAAATTCTTTTTCAATCCCTGGAGCGCGCGCGATCCCGTCGCCAAAAGCCGCCGCGAAATCTGGAAATGGTCGCGCACGCGCAAACCCGCTCCCTGGCCCGCGTGGATCGAAACGCCCCCTGGTCCTCCCCCGCCCGCCCGCATTGCCCCCGGCAGCGGCAAGGTCCGCGCCACGTTCATCAACCATTCCACTGTGCTTCTGCAAATGGAGGGGATCAACCTCCTGACCGACCCCATTTGGTCCGCGCGCTGCAGCCCCGTGCCCTGGGCCGGACCCAAGCGCGTTCATGCGCCGGGCATCCGGTTCGAGGACCTGCCGCCCATCGACGCGATTTTGCTCACGCACAATCATTACGATCACATGGATTTGCCCACGCTGCGGCGTTTGATGCGCGTGCACGGCAATCCGCCTCCGCCCATTTTCACCGGATTGGGCAACTCTGCCTTTCTCGAAAAAAAGGGAATCAAAGGCGCGCGCGACCTCGACTGGTGGGATTCCGTGGAATTGCGCTCCTCCTCTTCACCCCCCTCCTCCTCCCAAGAACCCACACGCCGGGACGCGCCCGCGGCAGACTCGAACAGCAATGCTCCTTCCACGGGCACAGTGCGAATCACCTATGTTCCCGCCCAGCATTTTTCTGCGCGGGGGCTAAACGACCGCAATGCCGCGCTCTGGGGCGGATTTGTAGTAGAAGCGTTTCCCTCCCGCCATGACGCCGCCTCTTCCTCCTCCTACTCCACGCGCCTCGCCGTTTATTTCGCGGGCGACACAGGTTTCGCACCGCATTTTGAAGAAATCGCCCGCCGTTTTGGCCCGTTCCGCCTCGCCATGCTTCCCATTGGCGCCTACGATCCCGCATGGTTTATGCAGCCGGGTCACATCAATCCCGAAGAAGCGGTTCGCGCGCATCAGATTCTTGGCGCGCAGCATAGCCTCGCCATCCATTGGGGCACTTTTCAGCTAACCGACGAACCGCGCGAAGAGCCTGTCGAACGCCTCGCGCGCGCCCTTCAAAGCTCCGGCATCCCCGCCGAGCGGTTTCGCGCCCTGGCGCCGGGCGAATGGATCGAGCCTTAGTCGCCACCACAAATTGCGGCACGGATTGATCTGGCATAAAGCTTGCCTCTGGGGAGAAGGCTGCCCCATACTACCCATTAGCAAATCGAATTGGAGGGATTTGGAGGCCAGAAAGCCCTACAACCGGCACTTAAACGAACAAGCATCAATTAGGGGGGGCAACTATGAGAAACCGCAGGGCACCCAGCCAAAGTTTTAGAACGCGACGCATCTTTGGGGGGATATTGCTCACCTGCATTGCCGTTGCGGCGGCCCGGGCGCAGTCAAACAATGCGTTGTTTGTTCCCGAAGCCCCCTTGCCGATCGGGCGCCACATGCATGGCGCGGCGGTGTTGGGAGATTATCTGTATGTTTTCGGCGGCGCGCTGGCTGGAACAGGATGGACCCCATCCGTTCTTTTCGCGCCCATTCAGTCCGACGGAAGCTTGGGCGCCTGGACCGAAACTACGCCATTGCCGGAAAACAGGCACTATATCGCCTGCAGCACTGTCGCCCTGAACGATGTGATTTACATCGTCGGCGGCAAGGAAGGCGTATCGGACAAATATCGCAATACGGCCTATTGGGCCAAGCCTGGCCCGGATGGCCATCTGTCTCCCTGGGTGGAAACGGCTCCCTTCGGCGGCGAAGGGCTGGCCATGATTACCGTTACCAGCACGCCGGGGTATATGCATCTGATTGGCGGACTGAACGATGCCGGACAGCCAAGCGCCGCGGTCACCTCGGGACGCATTGATCCCGACGGCGGCATCCGATTCTGGGAGCAAGGGCCGGTTCTTCCGACGCGACTTTGGTGGCATCATGCCGCCGCCGTGGGCGGAAAGGTTTGGATTTGGTCCGGACTGCCCACTGGGGAATATAAACCAATTCTCAACTCCGTATTTTCCTCGGCCATCCAGCGCGACGGGCGGCTGGCGGCCTGGGAGCAGGAAGCAAGCCAGGTCCCAGCGTATTTCTTCGGAGGCATCACGGCCACGGCCGGTCCTTATCTCTTCACATTCTGCCCGCGGCGCGGACTCGATGATGTGACAGACGAGGTTTGGTATAATCGGGTTGAGAACAAGACCCTGGCCGGCTGGAGTCCGCCCATTACCACGGGACTTCCCAACCGCATCTATTTCGCCCTCGCGCCCGACTACCGGCGCGGCACGATCTACGTCACCGGAGGCAAGCCCAGCCGCGGAAAAGTCCCGCCCGATCCGCAGGTTTTTCGATTCCGCCTCTCGCGCCAGGCCAGCACCACTCCCGAGCCTACTCCGCCTCCGATGGCCGCCGCGCAAGGCGCTCCAACCCCTGTTCAATACAGTTACCAGGCCCTATCGCGCGTTTCGCCCTACGCGCTTCCAGGATTTTTGTCGTTCGAGGACGCGCGCCGCCAAGCCGCCACGCCGCCGGGCCACTTGCTTATTCTTTACTTCCACAGCGAAAACGCGACCAAATGCCGCGAACAAAAACAGATGCTTCCGCAAGGGGTTCAATCCCTCGCGGGCCAGACTGTGTTTGGATGGATCGACGTGGCGGATTCACCCCAGCTCGCCCAGCAACTTGGAATTTTCCGCGTTCCCACCTGGGTTTTGTTCAACCGCCTTGGCCAGCCGCTGGGGATGAACTACGGGGCGCTAACGCTCGATCAAATTGCCCAGGCCGTCGCACGGAACCAATAGCCATTGCGCGCAGCGCGGGATGCGGAGCAGAGCTGGCTGGCGCCCAAACAGTGCGCGCCTTCGCCTTCAGTTGTCCCATAAGTCCTATAGGTCCCATACGTCCCATGTTTTTCGATCACTTGCAGGCGGCCAAACCAGCGCTTGCGCGTAACCGTCGATTGCGCTCCGGATTTACCCACCGGTCTTGACGCATTCCTGCCTGGCGCGTAACTTGGGCGCCAATCCGGTTCGGAGACGCTGGCCCTCCCTCGCGCGCGGCCCTCGCTCCCCGATTGAGGAGAGTCTTCTGTTCGCTTGTTGCGCCGATTCATTGAACTGCCCACTCTTGTCCCGATGATAGAAATCCCGTGTTTCCTTTAGGCACTGCGATCCTTTGCTCCTCGCTTGCGGCCTTTCTGGCCACGCTGGTTTTCACGGCGGCGGCCCGCGCGCTGGCTCTGCGCCTCGGCATTGTGGACCGCCCCGCCGAGCGCAAAATCCACCAGCGCGCTATCCCATACATGGGCGGGGTGGGCATCTTCGCGGGATTTCTGACCGGGATTTTCATCTTCGCCTGGATGGCGCCCGATCTGGCCTGGATGGCGGGCGGGGCGTTCAAGGCTGTGCTCACCGGAGGGGCCGCTGTTTGCATTCTGGGGCTTTGGGATGATGTGCGCGGGCTGAAGGCGCTCCCCAAACTGACTTTTGAAATTCTTCTTGCCACATTTATGTGGACGCGCGGCTTGCGCGTCGAGCGCGTAACGCTCCCCTGGGGCGGAACTCTTGATCTGGGCGAGGTTTTTTCGCGCGCAAACAGCGCCGACCTCATCCGCATCGGCGGCGGCATGGGCGGATTGCTTCAGGATGGCCGCATCGCGCTCGCCATCGCCATCAGCCTGCTCATCACCATCGGATGGTATGTCCTGCTGATGAACGCGATCAACCTCATCGACGGCCTCGACGGACTGGCTGCCAGCATCACTACCGTTTCGGCGCTCGTGATTGTGATCGTGGCGATTTTGGTCAACGACAGGCCGCCCATTGATGTCGTGGTGATTGGCGCGCTCACCGCCGCCGCCTGCCTGGGGTTCCTGCGGTATAACTGGCATCCCGCCTCGATTTTCATGGGCGATGCGGGCGCGCTCTTGCTGGGATTTCTACTCGCCTCGGCTTCGCTGCTCAGCTCGACCAAAGCCCAGACCCTCCTCACGCTCCTCGTCCCGCTTCTCGCCGTCGGACTGCCCGTTGTGGAATCCGTGCATTCCTTTGTGCGGCGCGTGGGAAGCGGCGCGCATCCATTCCGGGCCGACCGCCGCCACCTCCACCACCGCCTGCTCGATCTGGGGCTTTCACATCCGCGCGTGGTGTCGATTCTCCTTTATCTGACCGTTCTGCTCGGATTGATGGCATTTTTGCTTGCGACGGCCAATGCGCCCCTCGCCACGATCTTTTCCGTCCTTTTGCTCGGCGCGGGATTCCTGATTTTGCTTGAAAACCTTGCCTTTTTGGAGCGCAAGCAAAATGGCGCTTCCCGCCCGCCTTCCGCAACATCTTCTCCCAAGGACAGCGGAGGATGACCCTGCGCGCCCCCCCGACCCCTCCTGCGCCGCTGCCGCCGCCGGCCGCTCTCGAATCGCGCCGCCTCGCGCAGGTGCAAGCCTGG
>CAYUNT010000070.1:0-19634 GCA_964446285.1 uncultured Candidatus Sumerlaeota bacterium
AAGGGATTGTTTTTTATGCAATTTTAAGAATATAAACGGGCTGACGGATCAGGGCATCTTGTCGCCGCGCGGGCGTTCTATCCTTCAGCGGCGCCCCCGCTGGATGAAATGGCCCAATCCCAAAACGCCAGCGTTTCGGACTCCGCAAAGGTCAGCGCAGTCCAGCAGGAAGCCGCTTCGGGGGCTTCGCAAGCATGGACTTTCTATAATGATGCTTTGGCCCAATTGTCCGCCGCCATGGAGCAAGGCGATACGGATCAGGCCAGGGCGCAATTTATGGCCCTGCAAGCCATCGAAGTGCCTTTGCAGGGGCATCTGGAACAATCGCTTGCCGCCGTATTCGGGGTGGCCGCCCAGGCCATGTCCAAACCGGGATTCCGAGACGCCTACACATCGGCTACCAGCGAACTGGGGCAGGCGGCGGGCGAACGGCTGCACCTGCAACTGCTCGTGGCAGATTACTTGATCAACGTCACAGCAGATTCGCGAAACGCCGCAAACGCCCAAATCAACCGGGTGCGCCAGGTGATGCCCGCCCTGCTGGCGAGGCTGGCCGCGCTGCGCGATCAGACCGCAGGCATGTCGTCCGCGCCCGTTCTCGTAGTCACGCAGGTTCTCCGCCCGCTCACCGTGGCTCCGGGCGCATTGGATGTCGTTGAGGCAACAGTGAAAAACATCGGCGGAGCTACTGCGTATGGCAACACGCTGCGCCTGACCCTTGGCCCGGAATCCGCCGCTCTGATTCTGCGGACTTCCGACGAGACGCTTCCCATCCTGATTCCCGGGCAGGAAGTCACTGTTCAGTGGCAGTTCCGCGTGCTGGAAAATGCCAGCGTGAACCGAATCGTTTATTATAGCATCCAGCCGCTTGTTTCCAACGGCGTCCGCCTCGGCAAAACCGGCTCGATTCTCATCAAAGGCGAAGCGTCCGCCTGCCCGTATGAAAACCCGGCCGAATTGCGCGCGATTCGCGTGAACTCGGAGCGCCTGAGCGATTTGCGATGCGTTGCCCCGATGGCGTCTTTTTCAGATGCAGGACGCGAAATCTCGATGACGCCGTTCCTCGTCAAGGCGGACGTCAACGGCGTGGTTGGCATGGTGACAGTCAAAAACCTCCCCGATGGCGGTTCGATGACGCTGCCTCTTATCGGGGGGAAAGTAAAATATGACAGCAAAAAAGGCCGCATGATCCTGCGCGCCAAAGTGCAAAAAGGCAAAGTCTCCGAGACCAAAGAAGTCTTCTCGGGCACCTTCAGCGCAGAACGAGTCGGAAACAACCTTCAGACGGTTCTGATCTGTTCAGCGCGTGTGCTCGAATCTGGAAAGATGAAGTCCTATAGAAAGACAATTGAGGCGGGCGCCTCTCCACTAGCCAATCCGGCCATCTCGGCGCGTATCGATCGCATGGATTTCCGGCCGGTGGACACAAAAGGGAAAAAATTCGCCTCTGCCGCTCTGGAGTTCCAACTTCCGTGGGGAGATGTTCTTTCCGGAAACGCCAGCGAATCGCGCGGAATCAGGAAACTGAGCGACGGCTCGATGCAGGTCTCGCGCGTTTATTCGCTCTCGTTCTATCAACCGCATCCCCGAACCGGACGTCCGCGGCGGGTGGGCGCAATGAAGATCAGCATCCCGCTGCACGCGCCCGAAGCCCCGCCGCCGCTGACGGTCAAGTCCGCAAAGATGTCCATTTTCGGACAGAGTTTCACTGTGGACTCAACGGGATTTGAATACCGGCGCTTATGCCCCGCGGGCACGGTGATTGCGGCAGATTTGTCCTCTTCTAACGCCGCGGCGGCGGCATCGGCCCCGGAACAGGGCCACGCGGGAAATGCGTCGCTCGACGCCGCGCTAGCGTGGATTGCGGGGCAATCCGGCGGCGGCGCGCAATTGCCCTCGCTGCTTATCTCCCCTACTCCAAAGGTCACCCCAGCAGCGGCGGAATAAGAACGCTGGCCGTTTCATTCAAATACTATTGCACCGATATGCGAAGGCGATGAAATGCTCCTCGCGCCTTCCTGCCAGAAATTGACGTTGCGCGAACGCTTTGCATGGCTCCCAATTGCGCTGTGGGACCGCTAACGCCAACAGCGGGGTCCCGCGCGCAATTTCTCGATCGGCAGGCCGGAGCGCCACGCGGATGGATGATCACGCTCTTGTGGAACGCCTTGAACAATTGAAACAGCGCGCCGAAGCCGCCCGGGGCGACGGAATGCTCGGGCACGCTATGGACGCTTGCAAGGAAGCGCTGGAACTCCTTCAGGTTTGCGCGGCTGAATCGGACTCCGAACATCGCGCAACGGAATTCCGCCTGCTCTGCGGCGACATCGCCTGGGATGCAGGCGATCTGCATGAGGCCCTCCGATATTATCAAGAGGCCATCGTTGAAGACCCGGAATCTCTCGACGCCTCTGCCGCCATTGGATTTGTTCTCTTTCACATGTGCCGTTTCACGGCGGCGCGCGCCACGCTCGAGGCCATCAGCGCCGAAGCGCCCGATATGCCCGACGTATGGTATTACCTTGGCCTTCTGGCTCAGCGGGCGGGCGAACCCGGCTTGGAAAGCTATGCCTTCCAAAAGGCCGCCCGCATCGACTCCGAACGCTACCCGGTTCCCATTGAAGTCACGCGCGAGGAAGTGGAGGCCATGCTCTCGGAGATGATCGACTCGCTTCCGCGTCCGCTCCACAAGGCGCTCTCGAATGTGCCAATCCTGCTCGAGGATTTGCCGAACGACTCGATTTTGTTTTCGGAAGACCCGCCGCTCGATCCGCTTCTGCTCGGGCTTTTTACCGGACAGCCGCTCGATGAACAGAGCGCGTTCAATCAACCGGCGGACATCACGCGCATTCTCCTATTCAAAAAGAACATCGAACGCGTGGCGCCCAATCCCGATGCATTGCGGCGTGAGCTGTGGATTACGCTCAAACACGAAATCGGCCACTACTGGGGTCTGGACGAAGACGAACTCGCCGCCCGGGGCCTGGAATAATAGCGAGTTGCAAGCAACGTTCTTTCGCTCATCTGCGAAGACTGACGCCTGAAGATAGCCGCCTCCCGCCTGGCCCAGGATTGGGAAAGTAGCGAGGCGGAAGCGTGTCGCAATGATACACATCCTCGCCTTCGCACCTGTCACATATTTTCGGCGTGAAACACAAGGAACATGTGGGCCATAACGATACACTTCCCCCATAACACTTTCCCAGACATCAAAACAACAACTCCCACAATATCAACGCTTCGCCATTTTCAAATCATGCCAGCATCTCTAAAAACGGATTTGGCACAATGTTTGTTATTTCTCCTTGCGTGGCGGACAGGAATTCCGCCGGAGGACTACGCGTCCTCACATCGTCGAGGAGGTGATTTCCGATGAGGCTCATTCGCTGGCAAAACAATACCGCTCCCTTTGGAATGCTGAGGTCCCTCCAGAGCGATCTCAGCCAGTTGTTCGACGTCTTCGAGCCGCCCGTTCCCGAGCGTTGGGGACTTTCCACGGGTGCTTTCGTTCCGCCAATGGACCTTTACGATCAGACGGATAAATTCGTCGCGCGCATGGACCTGCCGGGCGTGGAAAAGGACAAGGTCGAGGTGACCGTAGTGGGCGACACCCTGACCATCCGCGGCGAGAAGACCAGCCAGAAAACCCAGGGCTGCCAGCATACGGAACGCGCATTCGGCACGTTCAGCCGTTCGCTGGCACTGCCGGCCGCGGTAGATGCGGAGAAAGTGACAGCCGCCTTGCGCGACGGCGTTCTCGAAGTGGTTCTGCCCAAGAGCGAGCGTTCCCGCCCGCGCCAGGTTTCGGTAAAGGCCTAAGCCCGGGATCGCGAGGCTCCGCACTCGCGCGCCGCTCTTGAACCGAAGCAACCTTCATTCCCATTACGCCCAATCCAACTCGGGCGCGCTTTACACGAGGCAGGAGGTGAACAACCATGTCGGATGAAAAACGCGAACTCATGCAGGCGGAAAAAACGGATGCGGCTCACGCGGCACAAGCGCAGCGCCCCAACTCCGCCGTAGCCCCTCGATACGAAATCGTCGAAGAAGAGCATCAGTTCACCATTCGGCTGGACATGCCAGGAGTGAACAAAGACACGCTCGACGTGCAGGTGGATCGCGAGTCGCTGGTGGTGCGCGGACGCCGCACCGAATCGGCGGCGGCCTCGGCGGGGACGGCGGAAATGCGGCCTATCCTTCGCGAACGTCCACAGGCGGATTATTATCGCGAGTTCTCGATCGACGACACCGTGGATTGGGAAAAGACCTCGGCGTCGGTCAGCAACGGAGTGGCCGTGATCGTCATGCCCAAGGCCAAGCACGCCAAGCCGTGCCGCGTGAAGGTGGAATAATCCCGGAAAAGGCAATTTCCTCCGGGTAAAACCAGAACTTCCGCAAGACCAGGCAAAAGATTCCAAGCCTGCTTCAAAAAGGCATGAAGCAGGCTTGGAATTTCTCTATTTCACGATCCAGATTTGATAGGCATCGACTCGGATTTGCGCTTCGGGCGGGCCATCGGGTCCGGATTCCACCAAGCCGGTGTTGTCGCGCGCGACGGCCACAAACCCATACGTGTGGCTGCCTTTGGCGCGATACACGGCGGAGGTTTCCGTCACGCCGCGCAGCCAGGCTTCATAGGGGCCGCCGTCGGTGGAAACATAGATGTCGAAGCTGGCGATGCCCGAGCCGTCGCCGTCGCTGCCACTCCATTGCACCGCAATTCGCGTGCTCATGGTCTTTTCCGGCAGCGCCTCGACGTGGCTTTCCGGCGGCACGGCGTCGATGGTGTTCACAACTTCGTTCGTGTCCATCGGCGGATTCACGTCGAACACAATCCGCGCGCTGTTGCGGATCACCGTGCGATGCGCCAGGCCCGGTTTGGGTTTGATGGAGTAGGTCACGTATCCCTGCCCGCGATCGCCGCCTGTCGTGTTGGGCGGCAGGAATCCCGCCCACGGGTCTTCCGGCAGGCTTCGGATGTCTGGATCGTATGACTGCATGCTCCAGCGGATTGTGCTGGTTTCGGGATCGAGTTCCACGCGCGAATCCACGGGATACGGGTCCGTATCCACGGGAATCAGTGCGCGGAAAGCCTTTGCGCCGCTTGGTATTTCGCGAGATGCGCGATTGAATCCGATTTCGAGCGGCTGGAAGGCCGCCGCGTCGAGGTTGGCATTCAGCGAGTCGGCGATGAAGACCTCCTGCGCAGGAAGCGTGGCGGTGGTCACATTTTCAAAGTGAATCGTATAGACGATGGCGGCATTGGGCGCAATCCAGCCCTCCGGCCCGTATCCGATTGTATTTTTCTCATTCGGGTCGCCGCCCTGTCCGCCGGTTCCGTTGCCGCCGCCGCCGGGGTCAGGACTGCCTGTGGGTGTGGGCGCGGGGGTGATGGGCGGCGCGGTAGGGCCAGGCGTGCCGGTTGTGCTCGGCCCGGGCGTCGGGCTGGGGCCGGGCGTTGCGCCGGTGGGCGATGGACCGGGCGTGGGAGTCGGTCCGGTTGGCACTGGCGTAGGAACTTGAGTAGGCCCGCCCGATGTGGGCGTAGGCCCGGTGGGCTGGGGACCTGTGGGCGAACCAACAGGAGTTGGCTTGGTTCCGGTGGGAGTTGGCTTTTCGGTTTCGGTGGCGGAAGGAGACGGAGTAGGCGACGGGGTTGGAGTTTTGCACTTATCGCAGGCTTCCTTCAAAGCCTTCAGGGCTTTGGCGTGATCCGACAGGGCTTTATGATAGGCATCTTCGAGGCTCTGGTAGGTTTTCAGCGCATCGCCCAAGTCATTATTCACGGCATCCTGCGTGAGTTTTTTCAAATCCTGGAAGGATTGTATGATATCGACAAGACCGGCAATAGCGCCTGCATAACCCGGAGTGTTTGTGGCGATCGAGGCAATATCAAAGGGCAGGGCGAGGAACGAAGCCAGCATGTTGTTCATCGTTCCAACCCAGTTTTCTGGATCATGACCGGTATGATAATCCGTGATAAATGACTCAAAGATGTTTTCGATGGTTGCCAGTTTGAGCGCGATACCGTTTTCTATCAGGTTGCCGAAAATGGAAGAGGCATTTGCGGCTGCGCCCGATGCGCCGCTCAGCATCGGCCCCCATTCGGCGATGCTCTCCTGCAAAAATGCGACTTTCCCAATCAGCATGGCCGTCTTATAGTAGATTTCGAGCATGTCGGTGAGTTCCCAATCGCGCATCTTCCAGTAGTAGTCATCCCAATCCTTGAACGCCTTGTTCAGAATGTCTTCGGTTTGGCGGCATTTGCTTTTGGCGTCGAGAATTTCCTGCGCATTGTCGCATCCCACGGCGGAGCACATGAAATTGTAAGACATCCGCCAGTCGGGCGTGTCGTAAGAGGCGCGTTCGGGCTGATGGAGGTGATTCAGAGGATCGATAAGCTGGTCGATAATGCCGCCGCCAGAGTTGTCCAATGTGGAAACGGCTGTCGTTCGCCCTTTGGATTTCTTGCGCGCGTCGCTGCCCGAGGGACGGGCCGAAGCGGCCACATCGCCAAGCACGAAATTCTTCTCGTGCGAGCCGGCGGTCAGGCTGACAAACGCCTGATTGACGTTCCGCCCCCAGGACGACGCGCGAAGTTGCACGGGGCCAAACGGCAGCGGACCCAGGCGGTAAGCGCCCGCCGAATCTGCGTAAGTCGAGGCGAGAATCACCCCTGATGGCGTCCAGGCCTCGACGCGCGCGGTGACGAGGGGCTCTCCGGCGGCGTTTTTCACATATCCCGTGACGGTCGCGCCCCGTGAATCCAGCGCGATGTCCAGCGTCCGAGTGGTGGACGGGTCCAAAGTCTCAATTCCGGGCATGGTTTTCGGCGTCCTGCCTCCGGCGCGCGCCGTGATGTCGAATGCGCCTGCGGGCAGCGTCGAACAGGCATAGCGCCCGGCGTCGTTCGCAAACGCCCACAGCGAAACCGGGCCGTCCGCCTGAGTGAAGGAAACAAGGGCATAAGGAAGCGGCGCGCCCGTTTCGTCGCGGACCGTTCCCGCGATGGCGCGTCCGGGTTCGAGGCGAATGCGGGCGGCGGTTAGCGTGGTGGTTGTTTCGATGTGGAAATTCACAACCGTTTCCGCCCAGGGATTCTTGCGTGCGATCAGCTGATATTCGCCCAATCCCAGCGCGGGGAATAGGGCCGTTCCTTCCGCGTTTGTGTCGAGAATCAGCGAGGGGGCTTTGGCATAGTCGCCACCGGCCGGACGAAGGAAAAGCGCCGCCGACGCTATCGGAGCCTCCTCGGGCAAGGGGCCGCGCACGGTCACTTGAAGCTGGCCGCTTTCGCCAACGAAATCCTGCGCGGGTGGAGTGGCGGCAAGCGTCACCGGGATTCCATTGCGGCGCGCAAAACCGAAATCCTGCCCCAGAACAATTAGATCGTAATTGCCATCCTTAAAAATCCAGAACGCATACGATCCATCCGCGCCGCTGCTGGCATATTGCAGGATTTCGCCATTCTGGAGCAGCGCAATCGAGCATGGACTGGCGGGCTGAGTTCCTCCGGAGCGATAGATGTGCCCGCCGAGTTCGGAGAATTGCAGAGAAAATTCCACGTCGAACTGATTTTGCGCGGCGTCGAGCGTAAACTCGCGGCGTTCGAGAATGGCGCCCGAACCATCGCCGAGCGTGAGGACATACTTGTCGTTGACGAGACCAGAGAATTGCGCCGCTCCATCCGCCTTGGTGGAGCCTCGAAAAACTTCGCCATGTTCGCTTTGGAGGCGGAGAGCCGCTCCATTGACGAGCGCGCCGGCGGCGGTTTTCACCAGGCAGCGTATCTCGCCCGCTTTCTGCAAACCAAAGTTCATTTTTTCGCGTTCGACGCCCGCCTGCAAATCAATTCGGAACATCCCGGGTTGATAACCAGGCATCGTAACGACAAACGGATAAGTTCCTGGCAGCAGGCCCTGTATGAAATAACTTCCGTCTGCGCCTGTGGAATGTGCCATCACAGTTGGGAATTCGGCAGTGGTGGATATTTTAGCTCCGGCAAGCGGCGCCGAAGTAGCGCGATCCACCACGGTTCCGCTGATCGAGGCGGCCGCCATTGCATCGAGGTTGAGTTCAATCGAAGCGTCCTGGCCGCTCGCCGCAACAGCGGGTTTGCCCGGCAGAATCCACTCCACGCCTTCGAGCACGATTTGGTAATTGCCTTCAGGCAATCCCGTGATCGTGAACGTGCCGTCGGCGTTCAACGTGCCCACATAGCGCGTGCCGTCCTCGCCAATGGCCACAACCTGCCCGCCCGATGCGCTTGCGCCTGGCGGCAAGGTAATTCGCCCCGTAATCTGCGTGCCGCTCCGCAGAACCCATAACCGCCCGCTTACAGTGTTCGGGGGCGAGACTTCGGCTGGCTCGATGTTCGCGGAAGGCAAATAGCCCGGGAATGTGAGGTCATAGTTGCCTGCGGGCATGGAAGGGAATCGCACGCGCCCATCGGCGGCGGACATCGCGGAGAAATGGTATTTCAAGAGCGGATCGTTTGCCTCGACCCTCACGCCGCCGAGCGGATGCCAGTTGTCTTGCAGGAATGTAGTTCCCTTGAGGCTGGCGTCGCGCTCTGCGATTTCGTCGAGCACGCGATACTGCAAAACATGGGTCGGGTTGTAACTGCGCACATTCGTGCGGCCATAGAGGATATTGACCGAGTCGGCCAGGAATTCGAGGTAGGAACTCACGCCGCTGTCGCGCCCTTGTGTGAGCGAAGCCCAGGTGGCGTCCCAGGATTCGGGCGTATTGGGCGCAAGGCGGATGGCCGCGCCCACCGCGTTCCAGTCGATGCGAGCGTCAGTTTCCTGCGTCCAGAAATAGGTTTGCAGCGTGTTGCCGCCATCCACCGCGACAAATTGCACCTCGACGCGGGCGGTTTGACCGGGGCGCAAAATGCCTGGCGGGCCGTCCATGCCAATCGCCAGGAACTCGACGGGCGCGTTGGCGAATGCGGCGGCCGGGTGAATCCGCAACGGGTTGGCCGACTGGCTCGCCACGAGAACCAGAGGCGCAAAAAGGTCCGCCCCGCCAGCGTTTTCGTATTCGATCCAGGCGGTGTATTGGCGTCCGGCGCGGAGGCGTCCGGGCATGAGAACGCGCGTGACCAACTGCCCCGCCGGAATTTCTGCCACGCGGAATGCGCCCGCGAGCGAGCGCGTCACGCCCGCTTGTTCAGTTTGTATATCATAGAGGCCGGGCGAAACGTTCGCGAGGTCGAATGTGGCGAATACCAAGGTGGAATTTGCGAAAATGACCGAGCGCGCCTGTGCCTCGGGCACGCCATTCCGGGCCAGCAGCGCAGTCAAATCCGGGCGGAACCCCGTTCCGCGCAATGGGATTGTAACCGCCCCCTTGTTCGATCCTTGGGCCAGGTCCGCGGAATCCAGCGAATACGCCACCTCCGCGGCGCGCAGAGTGAAACTCGCGCTGCCAACAGGGAATTTTGCGGGATAGGCCAGCACGTAATACCAATCCACGACTGGATTATCGAGCCCGACAATGGCGCGCGGCTGGTTGTATTCCTGGCTGCGCGCGTCGAATCGCTGGCGCGTGGGAGCATAACCGCGCGCCGCATACAACTCGCATCCGGCGTCGGCAGCGGCGCTTTGCAGCGTCAAAACCACGTCGCTCGTGGATTTCGGGCGCACACGGAAATACACACCTTCACCCGCTGCGTAAAATTCGCCGTTTCCCGAGCCGCCAATTGGGATTTCGGGAATGGACAGGATGAAGTCCGCATTGCCTTGCAGGAGGTTGTTCGCGCGGTTCTTCCCTTCAAAGACCTCGCCACGCACGTTCGTCTCCACCTGCCAGCGATACGCGCCCGCCACTCCGCCCGGCACGCGCACTGGCGCGGTGAAGGTGGCGCTTTGCCCCGGCCCAAGCCGAACGCCGGTTCCCGCGATGACTTCGCCCGCGGAAAGCGTGATCGAACCAGCGGAATCCCATCGGAAGAGCGTCACGGCGTCATGCCACGGACCCGCCGCGACGCCCGCGCCGATATTCATCACAGTCCACGTAAGACTCGCCGACGTGGCCGATTCCGCCGACGCCGGACCTTGAACGGAAGTGACAACCAGATCGACTTCCGAATTGGCGGTTTCGACAAATTCATACGCTCCAATGTCCGCGAAATTCCCTGTTGCGGTTGGGATTCCTGTGTTTGGCGAGCGCGGGTCGTCGTAACGCGGCGCACCCATGAAATCGAACGCCGGAGCCGCTGCGCCATCCGCTGCATCGATCAGCGGACTCAGATAACGCGGCCGGTAATTATCGCGATCCGGGTCTTTGAACATTGGGTCGGCGGAGATGTTTCCGTTGGTCCCCGTCAGGTCCTCGCCCGTATAATTTGTGCCGCAACCCCATACGTTGCAGTATCGGAAAGAGTCGGGCGCGGCGGGAATTGAGCCGGTTCCGCAATTAGAAATCACAGTGTTTGTCAGGGAAATCGGCCCGCCATGGAACCAGACGCCCACGCTGCATTGGTCCACCACACAATTGATCGCGCGAATTTCGCCGCCGTTGCTTTGAATTCCGCGGCTGCAATCCTTGATGATGCAATTGGCCAGATTCATCGCGCCGCCGTTGGCGAACGCGCCATAATAAAAGCTGTCTCGCAGAATCGTATTGCTCGCGCCGATTACCGCGCCGCTGTTGCCCTGCAACATGCCCATCACGCCGCCGCCTGGCGTGCCGTCGCCGCCGCCGAAACTCAGCAGCGCGTGGTCCAGCGCAATTTCGCCGCCAGCGCAATAAATCCAGCGCCAATCGCCCGGCTGAGGCGTTGTCTGATCGCCGTCGCCGTTGGTGTCGCCGCCCGCCGAGTCATCGAGGATCGAAGTGAACACAATCGGACGCGCTGCATTGCCATTCGCCACGAGTGCGCCGCCCGGCTGAACCTCGATGCCCTGAAGCGGATCGAATTTCACAATGGCGCCGGGCAAAATCGTCAGCGTCACGCCCGAGGGTATCTGCAATGTGCCCGTCACATGATATATCGAGCGCGCGGGCCACATCTGGCTTGCCGCAAGTGTTCCGCTCACCTGTGCCGGGATTGTATAACGGATTTCGACATATTCCGTCAGGTTGATCGCCCCGCTGCCCGAGGCGGAGAGGCCTGCCCAATCGCCCACGGCGGGCAGCGTCGCCCCGCCATCCTGATTCGTGTCGCCCCCGGCCGTGTCATCCGCAATCGATGTGAGAATGACCGGTTCGAGCGATGTGGCGGGGACGTCGAGGACGCCGCCCTCTTGCACAGTGATTCCAACCCCGTAGAGGAATTTCACAATCGTTCTCGGCTCGATCAGCAACCGCCCGCCCGCGCCGATTACGATGTTGTCCTCGACGACGATCACGCGCCCGCTTGGCCACGTGACCTGATCCGCGAGCGCTCCGCCGCTATAGTTGTCGTCGTTGTTGATCGCCGCCGCACGCACCGCCTCGCCCAAAACTCCCAGAACAGAATCGGTCCAGGCAGCGCGCAACTCATATTGTCCATTTGGCAACAGGGTTGTGTCGGTTTGAATGGAGGAACTCAGCGGCAGGTTCCGGCCCAGCGTGAACACTCCCTCGCTGTCCTTCGCCCGCGCCGTGATGCTCACCGTGGTCCGTTCGGGATACAGAATTCCCGCGTCCTGCCACTGCAATTTCACGGTTCCGTGCAACAACGTCCGCGTGGGAAGCACCCAGGCCAAATATGGCTGCGCCGACCAGACAACGCTTCCCGCTTCTCCCACATAGTCTCCCCAGCCGCCTTGCACCGCGACATTCGGAGGCTGCGAAGGAATTCCATTTAGCGCATAGATAGCGACGCGCCCGCCGCCGCCGCCGCAGGGCGCGCTCCACCCGCCGCGCGCCGCATCGCCACCTGCCGCGCCAAATACTCCGGCCCCATCGAGATCGGCCGTTTCGACAAGCACCGATCCGCCCGAACCGCCTCCCGCGGAGTTCCATCCTGCCTGCTGTCCATTGCCGCCGCGGGCCGAGATTTCGCCGTCGAGAGTCAGACGCCCGGAAACAATCACGCGCAAAGCGCCGCCGCCATGTCCGCCCGCCGTCACCAGATAAGGCTGTCCGCCGGCCGAGCCACCTGCGCCCGATCCCAAATCCAGAGGCACGCGGTCAAATCCGTAGGCAGGTCCGCCGTAGGCGTTGCCGTTCCATGACCCGCCGCGCCCGCCGTATCCCGCGCCGACGGTATCGCCCCCGGGCGTGCCCGGACCCGCGCCAAGTCCGCCCCAACCCCCTCGATATCCCTGGGCATCGGCGTGTATTCGCGAGCCGCTCTCAACGACCAGATTGCCAGCACGCAGCGTAACGCCCTGGCCGGCCCATTTGCCTTCCACCATCGCGCCGTTATTCTTGCTACCGCACACTAGCTCCGATTGGCCAGCCAGACGCAAGACGCCCCCTACGCGCACATAGGATCCGCCTCCGACAAATACCTGCGCGCCATGATCCAGAGCGAAATCCTCATCAATAGTCAGCCGCGAATCATTCGGCAAAACGAAGTTACCGCCATCCACGGAAAGGCGGCCGTAGCGGAGCGCGCCCGCCTCTTCCTGCGGCCCCAGCCAGAACCCTCCAAACGCGCGAGCGTGCAGGCCCGGCACAGAGCGGTCGAAGAAGATGACGGTTCCATTCACAGATTCAATGCCACCGTTTGCGGATGAAGAGGCAAATCCCGTAAAGGAATCCGCCTGATTGTAATAGACCGCGACGCGCCCGCCAGCGCTTGCGCCGCCCCCGTTTTGGCTCGCGCCCGCGTTGGCCGCAAACCGCCCCGTGCCTGCAAGTTCATGAGTTTCAACATAGATAGCGCCACCCGATCCGCCCACCAAATGGAACCAACTTGTGTTATAGACGCCATCGCCGCCATTGGCCGTGATTTCGCCATCGAGCTGAAGCCGCCCCGAAACGTTCAGGCGGATGACGCCTCCGCCGTTGCCGCCCCGATTCCATGAATGAGGATGCCCGCCTTGCGCCGCCGATCCTCCCGAGCCGGGACAAACAGGTTCGGCGAGAGAGTCATAAGCCGCCCCGCCCAAAGTGGATGCATTGAGGGTTTGCCCGGAGTTGCCGTGTCCCGCGCCCCCGCCGCCGTTGGGTGCGCCCGGCCCCACCGCCGGGGCATCTATGGTACCCACGTATCCCTGTTCGTCCGCCGAAATACGCGAACCGGCCTGGACCGTCAAATTGCCCGCCGTGACAACCGCTCCGGTTCCCGCCCAGCGCCCATCCACCATTCCAGAAACATCCTTGCCGCCCAGCGTCAGAACCGCGCCGCCCGCCAGCTCCAAAGACTGATGCACAGCCAGCAGCGAACCGCCTCCCAGCCAGATATTCGTTCCATCAGCGGCCAGGTCACCTCGAATGCTTACGGAGGAGTCATTGCCGAAAGACAGCGATCCGCCCACCAGATCGCACCGGCCCATGACGATCAGATTGGCGTTCGCCCCAAAAGTGAGCGCGCCGCCTATGACGCTGATTTGGCCCAGACGCAGCGCGACACCATTTCCCAGAGCAAAATTCCGCCAGAGCCTCGCATGGAGATTTGGCACGGAGCGGTCGAAGAACGCGATTGTTCCTGGCGCGCCCGGCTGGTCTGTTGCTCCCCCGCTTGCCGTGGAAGCAGCAAAACTATTAAATTCAGAAGCCTGATTGTAATATATGGCCACGCGCCCGCCGCCGCCGCCGCCGCCGCCAGCGCCCTTGCCTCCGTCGGCGCTGAACCGGCCGTTTCCCTTCAGCGCGGCAGTTTCCACATAGATCGAACCGCCTGCTCCTCCGCCGCCGCTGGCCGGATAACCCCATTGCGAGTAAAAATAACTATCTTCTCCATTCGCCGTGATTTCGCCATTCAGATTCAACGTATCATCCACTTGGATGCGCAGCGCGCCGCCCCCGCTGCCGCCGCGAGCATATCCGGCATACCAGGCGTAACTGCCGCCGCCCGATGAGCCAAGATCAACAGGTTGAAATGGAGACCCATAGGCAGGCGCGCCGCCGTTGGCGCCCACTCCGCCATAGCTGCCTCCCGCTGGGGCCGTCGGCCCGCCTCCCGGTCCATTGCCCGGAATGCCAATGAATCCCACATAACCCTGCGCGTCGGCGGAGATTTTTGAGCCAGCCTCGATTGAGAGATTTCCCGCGCGGATCGTGACGCCTTCCCCGCGCCAAGCGCCATCCACCGGGGCGCTTGCGTTTTTCGATGCCGCGAGAAGCGCAGAGTTTCCGACAATGTCAAACACGCCGCTGACGTTGAGCAGCGAACCGCCCGCCAAGGTCAAAGTGGCGCCGTTTTCAATTCGCATATTAATCAGGCGGTATTGTCCCTCCGGCCAGGAGGCATCGGCGGAAACTACAATATCCGTAACGAGTTCATACTCGACGGCCACTTCGCTGATTTCCGGAAGGCCAGGACTTCCCTCCGGCCTGTCGAATTCGGCGCGGTATTGAATCCATTGCGTGTAGGAACCCGCGGGAATGGCCAAGCCGGTCGTTGTGAAATAATCGCCCGCGCCCGCAGGACCGCTCCACGCCGCCGCCGCCAGCCCAGCGCCATCCGAAGAGGTGCGAACCTGGAATCGCGTCGTCATTCCCTCCGGAAAGACGCCCGCGAAAGACAGCGTTTTGAACTGCGCGATTCCACCCGCGAAAAAGGGACTGGAGACATACGCCCCCTGGGCGGAATGGGTGCTGGCGGAATCCAGATCGAGCGTCAGAAGCCCCGCCTCGCCCGCCCCTCGCGCAATCACTCCCTGTGCGCTTTCAGAAGAGGCGAAATCCGCGTCCGATGTTTCAATCCACTGCGCGGCCAGCGCCGGCGCCCCCCCCAGCCAGCCGAAGCAGAAAACCGACAAGACCGCAATCAGCGTCTTTCTTGAGAGATTGCGGGCAAGTTGCGCATTCCCGTTCACGAAGCACTGAACAAAGTCATAACTGCAATACGTCCTCATGGATGTCTTCTCCTGGGAAATAGCCTTTCCTAAAACTCATGCCGGTCTTGGAGCAGTTCTCTGCAGGCCTGGACGCACTTGTTCACTTCTGGATTTTGACCCCATCAATCCAGTCAAGACCCGAACTCAAACTCAAACAGCCTTGTTTTGGGATGCTCATATAAAAATAGCGCTTTCAGCCACATACATGCATGCCCCGAAAGCACCTGAGAACGCACCGTTCTGCTCACAGGGAGCAAGCGCTTGAATCCCCTTTCAAATCAAGCGGATTCTTTGCGAATGTCCGCGCAGGCAATCCGGTTTTCCCTATCCCCCGGCATTCCGCGCCCCGAAACCCACTGGCGAAGGCCCCTAGGAGTAGATTTTCGCCCAACCTGCGGGACAAACCGCCGGACAATAAGCGTCGTTTCGACAAAGAAATTACATGGGCGTCTGGGTGCGCGCAGATTGCCATTCGTTACAAACACAAAAAAATCGCTTCATCCTGTGCGTATTTTCCCTTGAACGCCGCAGGGGGGTTCCGGTAATTATTCAAATTCGATTGCGCGGAAAGGGCTGCAAAGGCTCGTTCCACAAGCCCTCTGGGCAGGCGCAATGGCCAGGAGAGCACGCAGGCCAGTAGCTCAATTGGCAGAGCAACGGTCTCCAAAACCGTAGGTTGGGGGTTCAAGTCCCTCCTGGCCTGCCAGAGCGCACTCCGCGCCAACTCAATCCCGGGACTCGATCCCGCGATTGCCAATCCCTTCCTCCTCACACTGCGGACCGGCCCCGTCCGGGTGCCGCGACCCCGCAGGAGAACCAGGAACAAGCGATGAATAAAATCGCACAGTGGTTCGAAAAGACCAAAGTCTTCCTCCACGAAGTCAGCCTCGAGATGAAAAAGGTGACGTGGCCCACCCGTGAACAGGTGAAAAACTACATGGTGGTGGTCGTGATCGCTTCTTTCGCTCTCGCGGTGGTCATTGGCATTTGGGACGTCATTCTTCTGAAGCTGCTTGAGCAAATCACCAGCATCGGAGGCTGAGCGCGCGCATCCGCGTTTGCGCATTCGCGCATCCGGGCACACGCCTCTCGCTGACGCTCCCATTCCTCAGCGAAGATTTCCCCCTCCCCACTGTGCGCTTGCAATCCATACCCTGAAACGCGAAGTTGCCATCGCGCCTTTTTGGGTGTTTCAGGATTCTCCTCACCGAGGACATGACTCATGCAATGGTATGCCATCCATACGTATTCCGGGTTCGAGAACAAAGTGAAGAAGGACATCGAACACCGGGCAAGCATCGAGGGTTTGCGCGAGAAACTCGGCCAGGTGATCATCCCCGAAGAGAAGATCATCGAGGTCAAGGACGGCAAGAAGCGCCAGAGCACGCGCAATTTCATGCCGGGCTATGTGCTGATCGAAATGGAGCCGAGCGAGGACCTCTTCAACCTGGTTCGCAAGATCAACGGCGTCTCGAATTTCGTCGGCACAGGCGACGACGCCGTGGCTCTCAGCCCGGAAGAAGTGAAAAACATCCAGGATTTGATCGAGGACAAGCGCGAGCGCCCGAAGCCGGAAATCAAATTCCACAAGGGCGATCAGGTGAAGGTGATCGAAGGGCCGTTCGCGAACTTTATCGGAACGGTCGAGGACATCGACCACGAAAAAGCCCGTCTGCGCGTGATGGTGTCGATTTTCGGACGCACCACGCCGGTCGAGCTCGATGTGTTGCAGGTGGAGGGCGCCTGAACCGCCTCCTTTTGTAAATCAAGCCGCCCGGATGGGCGCGCGATATTCGAAGCGAATGAAAGCGAACTCATTCCCCACGAGGTGAATCCATGGCGAAGAAGAAAATCCAGGCCATCGTCAAGTTGCAGTGCCCGGCCGGGCAAGCCACCCCGGCGCCGCCCGTCGGTCCCGCGCTTGGCCAGCACGGCATCAATATCATGGATTTCTGCAAGCGCTTCAATGCGGAAACCAAGGATAAGGCGGGCCTGATTATACCGGCGCTTATCACGATTTACGCCGACCGCTCGTTCACATTTGAACTCAAGACGCCTCCGGCTTCCATCCTTCTGGTCAAAGCGGCGGGAATCCCCAAAGGCTCTGGCGAACCGAACAAAAACAAGGTGGGCAAGGTTACGCGCCAGCAGGTGAAGGAAATCGCCGAACTGAAGATGAGAGACCTCAACGCCGCCTCGCTCGAAGCCGCCATGCGGATGGTCGAGGGAACGGCCCGCTCGATGGGAATCGAGGTCGTCTGAGCGCCTGAATGCTTGAAGTGGCCGGGCCAGCCGCGTTTCTTCTTTTTAGTGTCCGGCCAGCCTCCACTTGCCCTTTCAGCCCCGGCTTGGCCTTCGAGGCGCCGGGCGCTTTACAAATCCTTCGAGGAGATGCCGCCAAATGGCACGTCACGGGAAAAAATATCTCAAGGCCTTCGATCTCGTGGATAAATCCAAGTCTCTTTCCGTGGAAGAGGCGGTGAAGACACTGCGCAAGGTCATTTACGCCAAATTCGATGAAACCGTCGGCCTGGACATCCGTCTCGGGGTTGATCCCCGCCAGGCGGACCAGCAGGTTCGCGGAACCGTCGCCCTTCCGCACGGCACGGGCAAAAAGGTCCGCGTCGCCGTCTTCGCCAAGGGCGAAAAGGCCGTTCAGGCGCAGGAAGCTGGCGCGGAAATCGTCGGCGCGGAAGACCTCGCCCAAAAAGTCCAGGGCGGATTCCTCGATTTCGACGCCGTCGTGGCCACGCCCGATATGATGCGCGAAGTCGGAAAACTCGGCAAGGTGCTCGGCCCGCGCGGCCTGATGCCCAACCCGAAAACCGGCACAGTGACGATGGATGTGGTCAAGGCGATCAACGAACTCAAGGCCGGGCGCGTGGAATACCGCCTGGACAAGACCGCCAACTGCCACGTAATCGTCGGCAAGACGTCCTTCAGCGACGCGCAGTTGATTGACAACATCAACATGCTTCTTTCCGCACTCGTGAAGGCCCGTCCCGCCGCTTCCAAAGGCACGTATCTCAAGTCCATCACGCTCAGCTCGACGATGAGTCCTGGCGTGCGGATTTCCTATACGGTCGCCACGGTCGCCTCCTAAGCAACGCTGCTTGCGACACGCTGCTGGCTGGCAAAGCGACCCTGCCTTTGTTCTTGCGGGCGTTTTCGCATTCGATGCGCGCCCGATTCCCAACAAATCATCCCTCGTTTGGAGGAATGGGCATTTGAACTGAATCTTTCTCTCTCTCCCCCGCCGGAGACAGCGGGTTCCGCTCCCTGGAGCGGCCAAGGAACCGGGCGACGTGCCCGAGTTCGCCCGCCGAGGCCGGAGATTGTGAAGAGCCTCCCTCGAACTGATGTGTGAATCCGGCGGACTGCCGCGCGCCCCTTTTCAAACGGGCGCAAATCGCGCAAGCCGCCCTTTCCACGGGAGACCTTCCCCCGGCTGTCCTCGGCGCCCAAGATGCCGGGCTGGCCGGGGGAATTCTCTTGTGGAAAGGAGGTGAACCGAATGCCTCTGAAATACGCGAAGAAACGAATCGGCAAGGCCCCCAAACAGAAACAGGTGGAAAAGCTGCTCGGCGCTCTGAAAGCGGCCGACAGCGTCGTGGTGGCGGACCTTCATACGTTGAAGGTGGCCGACTTGAGCAAGCTGCGCACAGACCTGCGGCAAAAAGGCGCGCGCCTGATCGTCGCCCGCAATACACTCGTGCAGATTGCCCTCAAGGAAGCAGGCTATCCGTCTCTCGACCCGCTGCTGAAAGGACCAACCGCGCTGGCGTTCGGCGTTGGTGATCCGGCCGTTCCCGCCCGCGTTCTGCTCGATCTTCTCAAGGAAAACGAAACCCTGAAGATCAAGGGCGGCGTCGTGGAAGGTGAAGTGCTGGACGTCAAGGGCGTCGAGATGCTCTCGAAAATGCCCGGACGCACCGAACTTCTCGGCCGCCTGGTTGGAAGCCTCAACGCGCCGGTGCAAAAACTGGTCTTTGCTCTGCATCAAACCCAAGGCAAGATCGTTTATGCGCTCGACGCATACAAACGCAAACTGGAACAAGCGGAAGGCGGCGGCGCGGCGTAATTGCCCCACGCTGTTTTTCCGGATTTCTCCCTTTTCCCATAACGCGAACATTTGCGTTCGCCCATAATATAAGGAGATACGTATCATGGCTCTCTCGAATGCGGAAATCATCGCAGCAATCAAAGAAAAGAAGCTCACCGAGATCGTCGAGCTCGTCAAAATGATGGAAACGGAATTTGGCGTTTCGGCCGCCCCGGTGGCCGTTGCCGCCGCCGGCCCGGCCGCTGGCCCCGCCGCCGCTGCCGCCCCGGTTGAGGAAAAGACCGAATTCACCGTCATCCTCAAGGAAGCCGGCAAAGACAAGATCAAGGTCATCAAAGAAGTCCGCGCGATCACCAACCTCGGCCTGAAAGAAGCCAAGGACCTCGTCGAAGGCGCTCCGAAGGAAGTCGTAAAGGACGTCCAGAAGGAAGAAGCCGAGAAGATCAAGAAACAGCTCGAGGCCGTCGGCGCGGTGGTCGAGTTGAAGTAATCGCGCAATCCCGCCAATACGCAAAAACCGGCCCGCGCGGCATCCTCAGTTTCGGGGAAACGCGCGGGCCGTTATTATTTATCCTACTGGAGTGTAGTGAAAATGGTCTGATAATTCTTGTGCGCCAAAGGCGCGAAAA
>CAYUNT010000071.1:0-19567 GCA_964446285.1 uncultured Candidatus Sumerlaeota bacterium
CCTGTGAAGAGGATTGCCCGGGGAAAGGGAACAGGATTACGGGAAATTGGTATAATACAAGAAATAATGCACGTAATTGCCAGCATCCGAGCGCGAATTCCTACGCAAACCAATCGGGCATTCCCTGAATTATGAACCTTTGTAGTTGTTGCTATTGACAAAAACAAAACGCAGATATTGTTTTTCGCCGAAGGCCATAAGATGAAGCGGGCGGGACCTGCTGGCCGTTCGAAAACAACTGCATGAGTGGCAAATGCGAGGGATTCTCCCCGGCGCGTATCAGGCAAAAAGGGCCTCGATGGGCGGCGTTCGCAGGCGGCCGATGAGGATTGCGCTCCTCATTGCCGCACTCCGCGCAAGCGCCGCGCTCCCCGGCGCGCCGGTCCTTCTTTTCGCCATGTCATTTTCCCGCTGCGTCAGTTGCATCCTAACGTCCGGATTCCGGCCCGCCATCATCGAAATGCCCGCGCTCGAACACAGAACGCCATGAACGTTCTGGCGGCGGCATTCCTGGGCCGCCCGACATTAATTCATCAGGAGAAAAATATGAAAACTCGTGTTCTTCTTCCCCTGTTCCTTGCGTGCCTGTGCGCCTATGCCTCGGCGCAAATCGGCACGAAAATTCCCGACAGCCGCCTGCCCCTTGTGACTTCCTCGCCCCGCCACACGCAGTGGCAGGATGCCGGCAGTCTGAAGTTCATGTCCTCGCCCATTCTTTACAGCCTCCTCGTCAATGTGCGGAGTTTGGGCGCCGTGGGCGACGGAGTGACGGACGACACGGCAGCGTTCCAGAGCGCCATCAGCCAGGCCGCCGCGGAATCGGCTCTGGGCGGATTCACTATCGTCTATGCCCCGGCGGGCGTTTACAAAATCACGACCAGCCTCAGCCTGTGCAACGACATGGTGCTCAAGGGCGACGGCGCAACGCAAACCAACCTGAACATTCTGAATCCGACGGGGAATTGCATTGCCGTATCAAGCAAGCACAACTTCGCCGTGGAAGACCTGAAACTCACCACCGGCCAGTCCAACACCACCGCCTATTTCATCTATATCAGCAGCAGTTATGACGGATGGGTTCGCGGGGTGGAGATGTATATGGTTCCGAAAAACCACGTCAAAATCACGAGCAGCCACAACATTGAGGTTCGCGACTGTTACATCCACGATGCGCTGTCCTACGGCAGCGGCGGATACGGATACGGCGTTGAACTGGACATCGAAAGCTATCATTGCCTGACGGAAAACAATGTGTTCCGCCATCTGCGCCACGCAATGATCTGCCAAAACGACGTCAAATGGAACGTGTTCGGATACAACGTGTCGTATGATCCGTATCGCGACGAAGTTCCTCAGAACTGGGCGGCGGACATGATGTGCCACGGCCATTGGGACGATGCGCGTTCTGGGCCGTTCGAAAACCTTTTCGAGGGAAACATCGCCAATCACGCGCAGTGCGACGGATACCACGGCGCGAATGGCAACTATAACACCTTCTTCCGCAACCGGTGCGACCTGATCGGCATCACGATCGACTCGCAAACAAACAATCAGAATATGGTGAATGGTTATTACAAAAATGGCGACTGGTGGTATTGCACGTTCTTGGGCTATCCTTGGTGCGTGGCAGGAAGCGGCCACCTGGCGAAGAACAACAAATGCATGAAGAAAATCACAGTCGGATGGAAGACCTATTGGCAAGACAGCCAGGACACTTCGTATCTGGCCGACTATTCCTATTACCTGACGAGCCAGCCGGCGTTTATGTCGGGCTATGCGTGGCCGTTCGATGCAACAAGCGCAACCAACCCTGCGTATAGCCGCGGAAATTCCACTGTTACGGCGGGCTGGTCGGGTTATTCGTCGGTGCCTTGATTGCGTGTATGGAGCCGGGGAGGGTGATTTCCCTTGTAGAATATATACATAGTCCGCCGGAATGGTCCTTTGCGGCAGGCTTTTTGCATCTGGCATTTCGCTGAAGGCACCATTCCGGCGGACGCGACGGAATATGCTCCAATCCACGCCCCATTGCGGGTCAGCATATTGACCTTGTCGTCGAGTGGGCAAGACGTCGAATCTGTGTCGTGCGTGCCCCAGTCATAGAAACCATTTGTCGAGAGCAACTGTTCGCGATTGCCGTAGAAGCAATCTGTGATTTTGTTCACACTCTGACTGTTTCAGAACAAAACGATTGGACGCATGTCCGTTTTCTTGAGCAGGCCGTGGCGCGGCGAGGTCAGGAAGTATTTTCTGTTTTTTCGTGTTTTTTGCGGCAGGGAAAATTATCTGCGTGTGCATCAAGCGGTAGGGGTTGCGCGCGCGGGATGAAGCTTCCATATTGACTCGCTGGCGAGGTCTCGAAAGACTTCCTGCCCGGCGCGATTGTTTGCGCCTGTGTCCGCGCTCCGAATCGCTCGTATTGTTCTTGTTTGCAGCCTTTTGTTGTATAATTCACCCTTTTGCTTCTATTAACATCGTCCTATGAGCGAATTGCTGAGTTTGACTTGGTGGACCTCGATGCTGAATCAAGCATTGGGCTGGTGGATGGCTTTATTGCTGCTGGGAGTGGCCGTTACGCCGCTGATGATGCGGTGGTTTCGCTCGCTGCCCGACCGCGGAATTGGCTTGGCGCCCGCGATGGGCGTCTTGCTTCTGACATACACATCCTGGGTATGGGCATTGCGAAAGCCCGGCTGGCTTTCCGCGGCGCTGGCGCTCGGCGGCGTGGCGCTTGGGGCGTGGGCGTATTGGCTTTACCGCAAAAATACGCGCTCCTGGCCCGGGGTGGCGATGCTGGGGCTGGTGATGTTAATGGGCGCCGGCGCATGGACGCATACGTGCGCGCCGATTGCGCTGATCGCTCTTCTTTGGGCTGGAGTGAGCGTGGGATTCTGGTGGGGGCGGGGCAAGGCGTTCTGGCGCGAATTTCGCCAGCGCTGGGTTTTGTGGGTCGCGGTCCAGATTCTCCTTACGCTCGGATTCTTGTTTTTCACCAATGTTCGTTCTTATATCCCGTGGGCGACGTTTGATGTCGGGATGTCCGGCGCGGAAAAGTTCGGCAACTTCACGCACCTGAATTCGTGCATGAGGGCGGTGTCGCTTCCGCCGGAGGACGCCTGGTGGGCGGGGCGCACAACCAACTATTATTATGGCGGGCATCTGGCGACGGCGACGATTGCGAAACTTGTCGGCCAGCCTGCGGCGATCGCGTTCAATCTAGGGCTGGCGACGATTGTGGCGCTGTCGCTGACCTCGGGATTTTCGCTGACTTTCAATATCATGAATCGCGTGGCGCGGCTGTGGCGTCCGGTGCGCCGATGGCGGCAGGGGGCGGTCTGGGTGCGCGGCATGGGATGGGGCGTGCTTGGGGCCGTGGCCATCACGTTTTTTGGCAATTTGTATCCGTGGGAAGAATCGATGTCGCGCGACTTGCAATGGGTCCGCGTGAAATACGACACGATCTACGCCGATGAAATCACGGCGCGGCGCGAGTGGAAGCAGTCGATCGAAACGTCGCGCACCAGGCTGGCGGAAGCCGAGAAAACCCTCCAGGCGCTGGAGGATCCCAATAGCGCAGCGCGCCGCGATCCGAGAGTGGACGTCGAGGCAACTCGCCAGAAATGCGAAGACATAGCCAAGCGGGAGCGCAAAAACCTGCCGAAACTTGAGGCGCATCCGGTGGGGCGGCCGCCGGCGGCGGAACTGGGCGAACTCGCCATGCGGTTTTCGGTGGTGAACCTGGCGCAATCGGACGATTTCTGGCGCCCCTCGCGCATGGTGCGAAACACAATCACGGAATTCCCTTATTTCAGCGCGATTCTGGGCGATCATCACGCGCATCATTACGTTTTGCCCTTCACGATGATCGCGCTGGCGGCCGTGGCCGGATTGCTTCGCAAGGGCGCGCGATTTGGCGGGCGTGAGGTGGTTAAATGGCTGCGCCTCGGCTGGCCGGAATTGCTCGCGATGGGCTTCATGATCGGCGCGGTGTTCCCGATTAACGCTTGGGATTCAATTGTTCTGGCGCCCCTGTATCTGCTGGCGTTGTTTGTGGCGTTGCGGCGCATTCAACCCGAAAGCGGCTGGGATTGGACTACATTTTGGGGATTATTCGTGGTGATTGCCCTGGCGCTGGCCGTGCTGCTTAACGCCCGCCCGAACATGGTGGCCGTGGTGCAGACGCCGTTCACGTTGGCGATTCCGCTGTTGTTTCTGGCACTTCCGCTTCTGGCCGAGATGCGCTTCCCCGGAACGCTGAAACCGCCCGCGCGGTATGTGCTTTTTGGAATTTTCCTGGTGGTGCTGTTTGGATCGGCGGCGCTGCTCGAAGGCCGTCCGGAAAATCCAGAGAATCCGCTCGGCAAGCGGATTGGCGGTGTGAGCCTGAGCGATGTGGCGCTTGTGCTCGGGACACTGGGCGCTATCTGGCTTTGGAAGCGTTTTTCTCCCGCGCGTGCATGGCGGTGGTGGGGCGCTTCGATGACTGTCTATGGCGCGGTGGGGACGCTGGCGCTGCTCGTGATTCTGCCGCATAAGTTGTATTTCGATACGCCTCTCTATAAGCCAGACCCGCTGATGGCCTCGCTCTTTCCGCCGCGTCTGGACCCGTCGATCTGGGCCGCGCCGGATTTCTGGAGCGCCTTCTGGCCGCACGTGCTCATCAATCCGTTCCCGGATAACCTGCGGACGGAATTGCGCGATTATTTCGGCCATTGGGGGATTTTCTGGATTCCGATTATTTTCCTGTGGTTCGCACATCTGCGCCTGGCCACGCGCACTTGGGAACGGGGCCGCCGATGGGCGCTCGGGTGCGGGCTGTTTGCGTTGTGTTTCCTCGCGATCAACCAGATGGAATATGTCACCGGCCCGATCACGCTCATGATGGCTGTGGGATGCCTGGTGATGTCGTTTGCGTTCGCGCGAGATGTTCGCCGGGCACCCGTTTGGATTTTCCTCACAGCGGCGTTCGGATGGAGCTTCTTTGTCGAAGTGCTCCACTTTGATGACGAAATGCGCGATGTGAACGAGCGCTACAATAGTTTGTTCAAAATCTACTATCCGCTATGGCCGCTGATGGCCGTCGGGATGTGCGCGGCGCTCAAGGAATTGATCGGACGCCGAATGCCCGCGGCTTCGGCGGCGGATGCAAACTTCTGGAAACGTCCGGGGGCGTGGGCGGGCGCCATCGCGCTCGCCATCCTGGTGAAAATTGTGCTGGGAGTGTCGGTGCTGGCCACGATTGCCATTCTTTTGGGGGTGGCGGTCATTGTGGCCGTGCTGTCTTATTTCCCAATGCTGGAAACAGACAAGGGTGGATTTGGCGCGAGTGTGGGCCGCGCGCTTTGCCGTTTCGCCTGGCGCATTCCGCTGCTCCTGGCAGTGGCCGTTTTGGTGACGCTCGGGATGCTCTATCCCATCGCCGCCACGGCCACGCGCACCAGTTGGTTCCACACGCCCGAAGTCATTCCCGATCTATTCAAGAAGGGCGCAGAGAAGGACAGTTACACCGTGCGCACCCTGGACGCCTCCGCTTACATTGGCAACAAGCCCGAGTTCAAAGACGACTACGCGATGATCCAGTGGCTCAATGCGAACATCCCCACGGGCACGCCAGTGATCGTCGAATGGGTGGGCGACCGCGCCTATGATTCGAATGGGCGTTTTGCGGCGAACACGGGCCTGCCGACAATCCTCGGCTGGGAACATCACGAATTGCAGTGGCGCGGCTGGACCAAACCGCTTCCCGAGGATCTGCTCAAGCGCTATCGCATTGCGTTTGGGGACCTGCTCGACCGCCGCCAGGCCACACCGGGCCGCCCGGCGGAAAACATCCATCTCACCGGTCTCTTGCGCGAACATGTGAACCAGATTTACCAAGCGAACACATACGATGAAATCAAGCCGCTGCTGACATTTTACCGTGTGCGCTATGTCCTTGTGGGCGCGCTGGAACGCAAGGCTTTCGCCAAATTCCCGGCCGGATTGGACAAATTCGAGCATCTGCCGTTCCACAAGGTCGCCGCCACAGGCCAGACGGTGCTCTACGAGGTTCCGAAGCCATGACGAGCATGAACTCCAAAGATATGCCTTCGGGCGCGGCCGCCAAAACCTCCCCGGCGGCGCCTCCTCCTCCGCCTGCTGTTTTTCCGTCCCCCGCAGGGTCCGGAACGGGAGCGGGCGCAAACGTGTATGCAAATGCGGGCGGCGGCTCGACCCTGGTTCCCTGGGGGCCGTGGCAATGGGCGGCGTTCGCGCTGCTGGCATGTTTTTGCGCCTTTTCTCGCCTTTACGACCTCGGCCACAAAGCCCCGATGCATGACGAAAGCCTGTTTCTTTATTATAGCTTCGAGCAGCTCTTCCGGACATGGTCTTACAACTACATGCCGATCCTGCACGGTCCGTTGATGCTCCAGTTGCAAACCCTTGTCTGGTATGTGTTCGGGCATTCGGACTATACGATGCGCCTGGGATGCGCGTTGCTTGGGATCGGTGGGTTTTTCCTCGTGCGGGGTCTGCGTCCGTGGTTTGGCGAGGCGGGAACCTGGGCCGCCCTCGTGCTTTATACTGTCTCCACAATGCTTGCGTATTATCAGCGGTTTTATCGCAACGACGCTTTGTTCATGTTCCTCTGCCTCTTGATTACACTTTGTGCCTGCCGCTGGTATCGGACTGGCTCGTGGCGCTGGCTGATGGGCCTGGTGCTGGCAGTAACGGCGTTATTCTGCAACAAGGAAAACTGCGTCATTTTTTATTTCAGCGGTATAAGTTTTACGTTGTTCTGGATTATCCAGGACATGGTGCAGTGGGCGCTGAAAGGCAAGGACGCCCGGGCAATCTTCGCAAATCCGTGGGTAAAGGCTCCGGCGCAGAGCATTCTGAGGGATGCGGTTCAGACCAAGGAGCTGGACGCTCATTACCAGGCTAGCGTATCAGCAAAGGCATGGACCGACGCCCCGCCGCGTGTTCCCAATGTGTTCTGGCTTAACGCGGCATTGTGGGGAGCGGTCATGCTGTGCATCATACAGATTTTTGACCAAATGCCTTATGATCCCGCGTATGTAAAGGACGTTGGCCGCGAATTTCCGATGAAAAATGTCCGGACGATCCACCTGTTGCTTGGTTTTCCGGCGGCCGCGCCCAAGGGAGTGGATCCAAACGCAGTTTCACCGCCATTTGAGCGCTCCTCAGTCTGGCGGCTTTTCTACGGCGTGGGATTTCTAACTACTTTAGCGGGGCTGTTTCTGGCGAAAATTGCAATCCGCGAGGAATTGGGTTATCGCGAGGTTCTGGCGCGGCTTTGGAGCGGGCTGGCACGCAATCGCTGGTGGTTTGCCGCCGCCGCCGCGCTTGCCCTTGTGCTTTACTTGGGCGTTTTTACCACATGGCTGGAACATCCGCGCGGGCCGTTCCAGATTTATCGCGATACATTCAGCTATTGGGTAACGCAACACGCGCTGCACCGTCTCAGGGGGCCGTTCCATTACTACATGGTGATTCTGATGATCTACGAGATGCCGGCGATTCTGCTGGTTCTCGGCGGATGGTTTTACGCCCTGGGGCGCGTGCGGTGGGGGCGCTATGCAGCGCTTCCCGCGCTTGCGCTCATCACGCTTGCGGCGATTGTGTATTTCAATGGAGACAGCTGGAACTCCTTTTTCACTTCGCCTTTGATTCGCGGCGGCGAAACCCTTGCCCCCACAGGCGAAAAATGGCTCGACACCCATCTGAAAATCACATCAGGCGTTCATATTTATCTGATCGTGGTTCTAAGTTTCATGGCGGTCGTGCTCGGATGGACAGCGCTGTGGCGCGGCGAGGTCTTCCATGCCTGGCTCATTTGGTGGACTGTTACAAGCATCGGCGGATACAGCTACGCGGGCGAAAAAGCGCCTTGGATTGGCGCGCACGTGGCCCTCCCCCTGATCCTTCTGGCGGCGTCGTATGTCGGGAAATTATGGAATACGCCTCGCGTTCGCCGCCATGCGGTGATTTTCGGAATCCTCATGGGTCTGTTTGCGCTTTGGAACGCCAAGGCGATGATTAATGCCTGTTTCCGCAACTCCGACGACATCCGCGAGCGCGTGCTTTACGGGCATTTCTCGCAAGACATCCATGCGCACGCCAAGGCGGTTCAAGATTACGTGAGCCGGGCCTCGATCCGTTCCGACTGGCAGCGCAATCACAACGACTTCAAATTGCACAAAAAGGTCAGCGTGCTTGTGCGGTCAGACAGCAGCATCTGGCCGCTCTACTGGTATTTGCGCGACATTGATTACCGCTGGAATCCGCCCGAATCCGATTTGAAGGAAGCGGACAAGACCTATCAGTTCCTCTTTCTCAATCCGGAGGTCCTGAACGCCAATCCACAGGTTCGCGAGAAATACACAATTTACGAAGGACGGGGCACTTGCTTCTGGGTGCCGCAACTGCCCGACTGGAAGCGGCTGGTGGACATCTGGATCAACGTGATTCCACAGCAATATCTCGACCTCGAACCCGCCAAGCAAACGCGGGCGAAAAACGCGCGCGATGAATGGAAAAAACTGATTCGCTATCAGCTCAAACGCGAGACGTTTGAGTATCCCAACGCTCCCTATCCGAGCGTATCGTCGTCGAACTACTTCTTCTGCGTCCGGAAGGATGTGGATCTGTGAGTATGAATTTCGCAAAAAAATGGGGCGCGGGCGTCTTGCTGGTTCCGGCCTTCGCGTGCCTTCTCGCTGCCGGATGCGGCAGCGTGAGGATTACGCCCATCTCGGGCGATCATCTCGTGCCCAAGCCTTCCGGATTTGAAGTGAAGCTTTTCGAAAATAAAGTCCAGCAACCGCACCGCGAGATTGCCTGGATTGATTCCCGGGCGCTGCCGGACCCCTCGCCCGAACAAAAGGAATTGCAATTGCGCCAAATCCAGGACGCCGCGCGCAAACTGGGGGCGGATGCCGTGCACGACATGCGCCCGCTCGATTTGCGCGTCAAAGGCATTGTAATGGATGAGCGCGTGCCTTTTAACGCGTTCAAGCAAGGGGAATACACGCTGCGTTTCTGGCGAGGAACAGCCATTGTGTATCAAACGGCCGCCGAAGCGAGCGCGGCTGGCGCGACGGGGGCGGCGCAATTGTTGGCGCCAGCGTCTCCCGCGCCTTCCGACGTTTCGCAGCCTTCCACCGCCGCCCCGGCGAAAAGCCAGCCTGTTTCCTCCGCTTCTTCTGATGCTTCTTCTTCGGCGGCGGCGGACGGGGCGAAAAAGGCGGAGGAAAAGCCCCAGCCAGCGCCCACCCCCGCGCCTCTTCCTCCAACGCTTGCCCCGCTTCCAACCATTTCTCCCCTTTCGCCGCTGGAGCGAACCCCGGCTCCATCGCCAACTCCATCGGCAAGTCCGTCTCCGGCGCCCGCGGCTCGCTGAGTTTTCCGCGGCCATATATCTTTTTCGAGAGGCCCCAAAACTTACCCTATGACCCGTCCATCCCCTCGTCCGCGACGCCTTGTGCATCTGGCCGAAGGCGCATTCCACCCTAAGGAAGCCAAAACTAGCGCCGGCGTCATTCGCTACGGCATCCACGAATCTGTCGCGATCATCGACTCGACCAACGTCGGCAAAACCAGCCGTGACATCATCGGAAATGACAAGCCGATTCCCATCGTGGCCTCTCTGGCCGAGGCGCTGGCCTATAAACCCGACTGCCTTTTGATCGGCGTGGCTCCGCGCGGCGGCAAACTTCCCGATGCCTGGCGGCGCATCCTCCTCGACGCCCTTGAAGCGGGTTTGGACATCTACAGCGGCTTGCACACTTTCATTAGCGACGACGCGGAATTCGCCGAAGCGGCGCGGCGGCATGGGCGGCAGATTTGGGATGTTCGCAAGGCGCCCAAAGGCATCCCCGTGGCCGAAGCCAAATGCCGCTTCACAAAATCTTATGTGAACCTCAGCGTTGGCTCGGATTGCAGCGTAGGCAAGATGTCCACATCGCTCCAGGTGCAGCGGGCGGCCATGCGTCGCGGAATGCGCGCGGAATTTGTCGCCACGGGGCAGACGGGCATCCTTATTTCCGGCTGGGGGCATCCGATCGACGCCATTCCGGGGGATTTTATTGCGGGCGCGGTCGAACAAGACGTGATGTCCGTCGATGGCGAGTGCGATATGATCCTGGTCGAGGGACAGGGTTCGTTGCTGCATCCGGGGTATTCATCCGTTACAATGGGCCTGATCCACGGATGCCTGCCAGACAGCATGATTTTCTGCCATGAAGCCACTCGCCGCCAACTCGCCCGCGATTACGGAATCCCGTTTCCGCCTATCATGGAAATGGCGAAGATGCACGCCGACGTGGCCGGATGGGTGAAAGAAACGAAAATTGTCGGCATCGCGATGAATACATTTGATTTGAACGAGGCCGAAGCGCGCGAGGCTATCCGCGCTACCGAACGCGAAACCGGCCTTCCCACGGCCGATGCGGTGCGTTTTGGCGCGGAACCGCTTCTCGAAGCCATCCTTGCCCACGGGCGAAAAATCGGCAAATTCGCCCGGTAATTTGCAGCCTTCATAAGCAGACGAGCGCGTTTGCGCAACTCCTCTTCCCACGGGGGAAAAGTGATGAATGACCTCATTTGCCCACGGCGCGGCAGGAATCCATTGGGGGATGCGGAGTCGCGCGGCTTGCGGCAGCGGATGACGTTCGCAATCGCTGGTATGGGATTGGCCATTCTTCTGGCGGCGCTGCTCCTCGTGTCGGGCGGGTGTGGACTTGAGAAGAATTCAGCGGAATTGGCTGGCAAACCCGCCGCCTCTGCTGTTTCCACTCCCGACATCGCGAATGCTTCCATCGCCCCAGCCACTGCAGGTTCTGCCGCCGCCGCTGCCGCCGCCGAAGCGAACTGGCCCGATCCGGCGCGATACGAAAAAGAAATCGCCGCCTTCGAACAAGCGGATCGCGCCGCCATGCCGCCCGCAGGAGCTGTGCTGGCCATCGGGTCGTCGAGCATGCGCGGATGGCATAAGACGATTTCACGCGACCTTGCGCCGTTGACGATCATCCCGCGCGGATTCGGCGGAAGCACGATGCATGATCTCGAAGCCTATGCGGATCGCGTGATCTTCCCCTATAAGCCGCGCGCCATTCTCATTTACGAAGGCGACAATGACATCGCGGCGGGAGTGCCTCCCGCGGCTGTGCTCGCTTCATTCGCGCGGCTCGTGGAGCGGATTCATGCGCAATTGCCCGGAACGCGCGTTTATGTGCTTTCCGCGAAGCCCAGCCCGCTGCGCTGGGAGCATTGGCCGCGCACCGCCGAACTCAATGCCGGTTTGCGCGCCGCCTGCGAAGCCGATCCGCTCCTTGAGTTCAGCGATGTGGCGACGCCTATGCTTGGCGCAAACGGACAGCCGCGCCCGGAACTGTTTCTCGGCGACCGCCTCCACATGAACGCGCAGGGATATGTCTTGTGGACGCAGATCGTGCGTCCGGCGTTGGTGGAAAAAGAACAGGCGGGCGAAAACGCCGGCGCGGGAAAATAGGAAAGGCCTGCCTTGTCCTAAATCTTTGCCAGCTCGCCATATAGATGGGTCCTATAGGACTTATGGGACCTGTGGGACGAATGTGGCGCTTGGCTTTCTTTTTCAAAATATACAAATTTCCCGTAATCCTGTTCCCTGAATTTGCTCTGAAGGAGCAATATAACTTGGCTTGGGGCAAGCGAAGCGCCGCCCTGGGAAGCCGAGACACCAACAAGAAATCGACAGCGTTGGGGCAAGATGGGTGTCTTGAAAAAGAGTCCCCGCCGTGACGGACACCTGCCGCCGGCAGGATTTGCATAAGAACAGGCCGTGCTTCATGGACTAGGCCGTCGTGTCGGCGCATCGCGGACATACAAAGCCCCTGAGCCATCGCAGGGCGCACAGATAGTCCCGGCACGCTTGGTTCGTGGAAAAGCGCGCCTCGAAATCGATGAGCGTCCGGGGGTAGTCTTCGCTCATGGAGGCAACTACAATATATAGCGCTTGGTTGAGTCCAGTGCATGCCCCTATTTCCAAATGATGTGAACAGCCGAAATCGCAAGAGGACCACAATTGAATATCTTTCGTGATAATCGGAGGCAAATACGCCGGGAGAAAGCCCGCAAAAGGATTAAAAACAGTCTGGTGGAAAAAAAAGTGCAACGGTTGGGATGGATTTATCGTCTATTACTGTGAAGGGCGGCGCGGCCCATTGACGAAAGGACAGCCGAATGAAACGAGAACACCTCCACGCATTTACTTTGATCGAGTTGCTGATTGTTGTGGCGATTATCGCGATTCTGGCGGCCATTGCGCTGCCAAACTTCCTGGAAGCGCATACGCGCGCAAAGGTCTCGCGCGCCCGCGCCGATTTGCGCACTCTGGCCACCGCGCTCGAAGCTTACCGCACCGATTATAACGCCTATCCGGTGTTTATGGACGGCGCGCTTGAAATGATTCGGCCGGTCAGCCGCCGCATGATCCCGCTCACGACGCCGATTTCCTTCATCACTTCGCTGCCGCGCCGCGATGTGTTTCCGGATAAAACAATTGACGATATTGTTGATACCTACGACTACGCCGAGGCGGCTTCATTTGCGCGCCGGGGCGATACGCAGCCTTCCTACCGCACGCGCGGGGCGGAATGGCGCCTGTCCAGTTCCGGACCGGACGGCGTGAACACCTGGGGCGGACCGCTCAGCATCAACCCGATTGACAATCCTGGATTTGACTACGATCCGACCAATGGAACAACGAGCAACGGCGACATTGTCCGTGTTGGCCCTCGAAGCGGTTACGCGGGGAATTTCCTGTATCCGAATGGCATCTATTAAGGCAGCCCGCCGCGCCAGGGTGGGGCGTAGCCGCGCAAATCGCGCAAAGTTGGGCCGGGGCGCATCTGGACGCTGTTACGGCCAGCAAGATGTTTGTAGTTCAAACTTTAGTTTGCTTGCTGGCAGATAGCACGCTGAAGCGTGAACTGCGAACTTTCTGTAATAGTGCCAAGATGCGACCTCGGGCCGTGAACAAAGCGTTCTCTCGTTTCTTTGCAGCCAGACACCTGCTTTCTTAAACGAATAATCATAGAAGACAAGATTGACTTCCAGAACGCCTCGGGAAAACGTTTTCGGACGATGAACGTTTCTCCGGAGGTGTTTCGGTGAGAAAATTGCAGCATCTTTCCCCGATCTTTTTCGCTCTGGCTATGGCGCTTCTGGCATTGCAGCTGGCATGGGCGCAGCCGCCTCGGCCGGCCCAATCCGCAATGGCGGCTCCGGCGGCTTCTTCCGCTGATTCGCAAGCCCGCGAAACTCTCAGCGCGATGATTCAATCCGAACAGTCCAAAACAAAAAGCGGCGCGCTTTGGGATACGCTTTTGTTTCCGCCGGGAGCCAAGATCGAGGATTTGCGCATCGACAATTCGGGCGCGACGATCATTTTCAACCGCCAGATGGGCGACCGCGTCTGGACGCCCGAGTCGCGCGCTCGCCTCGAGGCGGGCATTCGCGCCGCGCTTTCGGCCCAATTGCCTCCAGCGGCGCCGCTCAAATTGCAGATTCGTTTCTCGGAAGGCCGGGGCGATGACCGCTTTTCACAGGACCAGGATTTCGATCTCTACGTAGTGGATCGCGCCACGATTCAAAAGCGCCAGGCAGAACGCCAGGTTCAGACGCCCCCGCTGGCTGCGCCGGTGATTGCCCGCCCAGACTACGCAGGCGGCGCGCCCACAGCCGGGCTTCAGGGGCGCAACATTGTGCTGGGGCCGAGCCACGGTTCGACTTGGCACAAGGAAAACCGCTGGCAATTCCAGCGCGCGTATCTCTTCACGACCATCGAAGATTTGTATCCGATGTCGTATGTGAATCAGTTTTTGATCCCGATGCTCGAGAACGCGGGCGCCGTGGTCTGGAATGAACGCGAACGCGATTTCCAGACGGCGGAAGTGATTGTCGATAACGACGGCGCGCAGGCGCGTTCGGAATTCAAAACCACAGGCGCATGGGAATCGGTTGCAGGCGGCGGATGGCGCGGGGGGCGTCCGGCGTCGCTGGACGAAACCACTATGCCTTTCACGCTCGGAACAACATTGAAGGCCGCCGTGGGTCCCACCGCTCCGGCGCCGGAAGCAATCTATATTCCCTACATTCCGAAAGACGGACGCTATGCTGTATATGCATCATGGCATCATGCGCCCGAGAACAGCCCATCGGTGCTGGTTCGCGTCAGGCATCTGGGCGGAACGACCACCGTGCGTGTAAATCAGCAAGTGGCGGGGGAGACGTGGGTATTCCTCGGGTTCTTCGAGTTTGCTCAGGGCGCGAGCGCAGATCAGGGGAGCGTGACAATCTCCGCCGAAGGCGCTACCCCATCCGAGGCGGCGCAGAAAGCCGGCCGCCCCACCTTTGTAACTGCGGATGCGGTGCGCTTTGGCGGCGGCATGGGCAACGTGGCTCCCGGAGGCGAAGTAAGCGGGCTGCCGCGCTATGCCGAAGCGGCGCGTTACTGGCTCCAATATGCCGGCGCGCCCGCCGACCTTGTGTATTTGATGAAGACCAGCGAAGGTCATTTCGGAGTCGATTACAATCGCGACATCACGAGCCGCGGCGAATGGGCGAATTACCTTCAGGGCGCCCCGAACGGCCCGAATAAAAATCTTTCCAATCCAGGACTAGGCGTGCCGATCGATCTTTTCCTCGCCTGGCACACGGACGCCGGGACCAGCATGGATGATATTATCGGGACGCTGGCGATTTACCGAATCATGGACGACAATGACAAAGACCGATTCCCCGATGGGCGGTCGCGCTGGCTGAATCGCGATCTGACTTCGCTGATCCAGGACGAAATCTGCCGGACGGCACGGGCGAATTTCACGAGCACATGGGCGAGGCGCGCTTGCGGCCAGGGCTACACGGCCTACGGCGAGGCGCGGCGCCCCAATATGCCCTCCACGCTCCTCGAACTCCTCTCGCATCAAAACCTGAACGACATGAAATACGGCCTCGATCCGCGCTGGCGGCGCGACATCTCGCGGTCAATATATAAGGCAATGCTGAAATTTGTGGCGTGGTCGAATGGCTATGACCCCATCGTCACGCCACTTGAACCAACGCATCTTGCCGCGCGGCATCTGGGTGGCGGCCGCGTGGAACTTGCATGGCGCGCGCAGATGGACCCGCTCGAACCTACTGCCACGCCCGACGGATACATTGTGTATATGGGGCGCGATGGCCGTTCGTATGACAATGGGCGGCGTGTCGAAGGGGCGGAGAAATTCGTCGCCGAAGGGATTGCTGAAGGCACGACGACATATTTCCGCGTAACGGCATACAACCGCGGCGGTGAATCCTTCCCGACTTCGGTCGTGGCTGTTCGATGGGTGGCGGGCAAAAACCCCGTCCTGCTTGTGGATGGATTCAACCGCATTTGCGGACCGGTCATTATGGACGGCAAGGATGCGCAAGGTTTCGACCGCCGCAACGATCCAGGCGTTCCGTATCAGTTCAATTGCCTGCTCGTGGGCGACGAACGCGATTTCGACACCAAATCCGAATGGGAAAACGACCTCGAAACGCCGGGATGGGGCGGCAGCATCCGCGACCGGCTCAATGTGCCCGAACGCGGCAATACGTTCGATCACATCGCGGCCCATGCGCGCGCCCTGGAGGCGGCGGGGGCGGCCTTTGATTCCGCCACAGCGCAGGCGTTTGCGGCGGGGGCGCCTGAAGGCAACTATGAATTGATCGACTGGATTGCCGGACGCCAGCGCGCCACTCCGCCGCCGGAAACCGCTGCGGCCCATGCGCACCCGGACAAAATGAAATTGGAGTTCGCCGTTTTTGAACCGGAGGCGCGCACGCGTCTCGAAGCGCATCTCGGGCGCGGCGGGCGGCTCTTCCTGAGCGGCGCATACATAATCGATGACCTGATCTACGGCGCGGCGGCAAATGATGCTTCCCGCCAATTTGCAAAGAATGTCCTGGGAATTGACCAGGCGCTTCCTCGCGCCACACGCTCAAACACAGTGCGCGTCCCGGAAGCGGCCGGCCCCGCCGCCGACCCCAGAGCCGCAGCCTTTGCGGCTATTCGCCCATTCTCCTTTGGATTGGATTTCAGCGAGAACGTGTATCCTGTGGAATCCGCCGAAGGATTTACGCGCAGCGCGCCCGAATATATTCCTATTATGGAATACGCGGATACGAAGGCTGTGGCGGCTTTGGCTGGAAACCGCGCCGTGGTGCTGGGATTCCCGCTTGAAACCATTGTGCCGGAAAAAACGCGCAATGCGATCATGGCCGCGGCGCTAAAGCAACTGGCCCCCGCGCTTGCGGGCGCTCCTCCTGCCGCGCCCTCCGCCACATCCGCTCCAAAGCCCTGAGACCCGCTCGTCATGCGTAATTCAAACAACACCTGCGGGGTAGATTGTCAGGATAGGCGAAAGCCGCGAAGGCGCCCCGTCAAAAGGACATCCATCCGCCGACAGACGGCCGGGATGGCGTCGGCGTAGGCAGCGCGGTCGCGGAAGGGGATGGTGTCGGCGTCGGTGATAGTGACGGTGATGGCGATGGCGATGGTGATGGCGACGGTGATGGTGACGGCGATGGCGTTGCGCTTGGGGCTGCCGTAGGCGTAGGAGAGGCCAGCGCTGTCAGAAACTTAAATTTCACCCCATCGGTTGCAAGGCGATACGACGATCCGGTCAGGCTGCTTGTGCTGTCGTCCACTTCGAACCAGGCGTTCGCCGAATTGAGTGTAAAATCGCCCACTTTATCCCAAGTGTTTCCCGTGTTGGACGCAACCGCGTCGAACTTTCCCGAGACGACGCCCGATGCCGTGTTCACGCGGTAGGTGCAATTCGGGCAATTCGAGCTCCCGTAACTGTTCGTCGTGTAGTAAATGGTCCAGATGTTCGTACCCGCTGCCTGGGCGCTCAACCCAGAGGGCGTGAAGCGTGCCACGTCGTTTTTCGTCGCGAGGTCGGCGAATCGCGAGCTGGTTGCCGTCAATCCGGCGGCTCCGCTCTTGGATGACGAGTCGCTCCACGCCCCGGCGGTTTCCGAATAATCGCTCAGGTGCTGCCCGCCCGTTCGGGTCTCGATGATGTATTCGGGAACGTTAGCCGTGACAGGCCCCGCCTGGTTGGATGTGCCCTTGTTGTTGTAGTCATCGACAGGAACCACAACATAGTAAAACGTCCCGGCCGTCAGCCCGCGCGCCGGATTGTCCTCGAAACTGTTGCCCGTGACGGTGAAATTGCGGTTCACGAGGTTGGCATAGTAGAGTTTCACAGGCGAGGTTTGCGAGCGATAGACCAGGTAGCGCGAGGGCAGTTCGCCGTCGGCCGCCGGACCGGGGACCGTCCACGTGAGGGTGATTTTGGTCGGGACGGAATTGCTGGCCGCCAGGTTCGTGATGTTGTTCGGCGGTGTGTTGTCGTAGCCGGCTTTCATGAGATAGTCGATATGCGGGGCGGTGGAAGCGAGCACGTCCGCGCCGCAAGGCGACGGGCTTGCCGAACGGATCAGCGAAATATCGGCGAGCGTTTTCGTGGATGAATACAGACCCCATCCGTTCATTCGGTATGTGGGCGCATTGCGCGCGTCGCAGATGTTCTGGGCGTTCGCGCTGGATTGAGCGGTGTCGCTGCTGCTCGGGTGGTAAAAGAGCGGCGCGACGTTGACGTTTGCGCCCGGCATGAGGCCGAAATCCAGATTGTATGACCCCACGTCGCCGTATTGGGCCATTGTCATGAGGACCTCATTGGCCGCTGGCGCCTGATACGGCGGCGAGGCGCTGGCCAGGCGATAATACTGCGGCTGGATGAGGTCTTCGCAGCCAAAACTGATGGCGCGGTTCGCCGTCGGGATCGAACTCCAGCCCGGCCAGAACTGCATCACGCCGCTGTATGTGCTGCTTAGCGAGGCCCCGTAGGCGATGGGGACTGTTCCGACTACCAACCACGGCTTCAACGTCGTCGCCTCTACATAGCAGTCGTGGATAAACTGCGTGATGGCGGCCCGGCGAGCGGTAATGAACGCCGCGTTGGTCGTCGCCGGCGTCCCGCTGATGCCCATTTCGCTCAGCGCCGTCGGATTGTAGCCGAACGACGTGCCTTGGTATCGGACGCGGTCAAAAATCACGCCGTCCAGATCGTAGTTTTGCACGAGGTCCATGAAGACGCCGCGCGTGTAGTTGCGAAGCGCCGCCACGCCGACATCCGCCCAGAGGCCCTCGCTGTCGTCTGAGATCGTTTGCGCCCGCGGCGAACCGCTGTTATACACCCACGTCAGGCTGCCCGAGGGCAAATACGATGGATAGGTGCTCCCGCCGTCGGTCACAAGGAAGCAACTGAACGACACATACACCTTGAGACCAAGTTCGTGGCCCCGGTCGATGGCATATTGGATCGGGTCCGTCGTCGAGGCGGCAGGCTCGGGATTGTAATACGTCGAGTAATCGCGATTAGCGACGTAGTATCGATTCGCGCGGTATCGGGCAAGGATATCGACAGCGTTGAAATTGTTATTTTTCGCCGCCACCAGTTGCGATTCAAGGGTTGTCAGGTTCGAGTAACCGTCGCCGAGCGAAATCCACAGATGGCGGTCCTCGCCGAAGTTTCCCGGCCCGATCTGGCGGATATTATCGATATAGACGGCGTCGGCGGAGGACTCCATCGAGTTGTTGCCCGAGCGGTGCGCGCCGTTGAAATTGCCGTCGAACGACGGCAGGCTCGTCGCATCGCCGCGCGACGGGTCTGTGCTGAAATAGAGTGTCAGGTCCTTTGGAAACGTCCCGTCCGCCGGGACCTGAACAGCCGCGCCGATCGTCTGATAGCCGAGCGAGGCGGCCGTCGATGGATACGCCGCCAGGTTCATAACGTAACCCGCATTCGCATCGCTGATTTTCGCAGTGGTCGTTCCGCCAACGACTGCCGCCATGCCGAACGATTCGACCACCGACGCCGCATTGTCCACCTTCACATCGGCCGTGATAAGATAGTTGCCAGCGCTCGCGAAGGTCCCCGTGAAGGTTATTACAATGCCATTGATCCCGCCGTCGGGGTTTGTCGTCTTCAAGCGTTTCGACCCCGATTCGGAGACGTTGGCAATGGTCGAGTTGGAGGCCCCTGAGGCAGCCGAATTGGACGCAGTAACGGCTGCGGCGTTGTGCGTCCCGCCGCTTTCAAAGTCCTCCAGCAATGTGTTTGTCACGAGGCACAATCCCCTCCGCGGCGCCAGGCAAAGGCAAACGACGGCGGCGAGCCAAACGAACGCGACTTGAACCAGACGCTTCAGCATCCTGAAGCCTCCTTGAAGATATGCTATCTTGATCGGCCTGTCCGCCATCGGTCCGTCCCTGCACGGCGGACGCGCCGCATCAAAGGGCGAACGCATGACCGGGTTCCATCCATCGTAAATATCCGAATTGGCCCCTCTTATTGACCTCCCGTTTCCATGCCGATAAGCATTTGCGAGAACGTTCACGTTGCGGTCAACTCGAAACGCCTGGCATTGCGTTTATGGGGCGCATCTCATTTTTTTGCAGCGGTTGTAGGTGGGTTTGATGTTGTGGGAA
>CAYUNT010000072.1:0-19553 GCA_964446285.1 uncultured Candidatus Sumerlaeota bacterium
CCCATTCACCAACACCCCTCCAGGGGGGACACCATGTACCTGTGTATTACCTAATGGCGAAGAAAACCCGCTTGTAAAACGGCCCGCCAGCGCCTTCAATCGTGTTGATAAAACATAGGACGGTCCACGCGCTTTGGCGCGCGGCCCCGCACGCTGTGCAAATTTATCAGAAGGCAGTTCCATGAGCCTCTTCGATTCGGCCCGGCATCCAACTTCCCCGCATCCGTTTCGCAACGAACCTGCGCGCGATTTCTCCGCCCCCGCCGCGCGAGAGCGCATGATCCAAGCCCTCGCGCAGGCGCGCGCCTCGTTCCCGGTGGCGATTCCGCTCGTTCTCGACGGCCAGCGCATTGTTCCTCCGGCGGAGGGAGGACGCGGCGTAATCGTTTCCACGAATCCCGCCGATACGTCCGAGGCGCTGGGGCGCTGTCCCGCAGCCACCGCGGCCCAGACCACCGAGGCCGTGGTCTCCGCGCGCCGCGCGTTCCCCGCCTGGTCCGCTCTGCCCGCGCGCGACCGCGTGGCGGTTTTGCGCGGGGCGGCGGACTGGATGCGCGAACGGCGCGATCTGCTCAACGCCATGATGGTCCTCGAAGCCGGCAAGTCGTGGAAGGAAGCCGATGCGGACGTGACCGAGGCCATTGATTTCCTCGACTACTACGCCTTCGAGGCGCTGCGGCTCGAGCAGCCCGTTCTGCTCCAGCCCGATCTGCCGGGCGAGGCCAACGCCTACGGCTACGATGCCGCGGGCGTGGCGGCCGTGATCTCGCCCTGGAATTTCCCGCTGGCCATTCCCGCGGGCATGGTGGCGGCGGCGCTCGTGGCGGGCAACACGGTCTGCTTCAAGCCCTCGCAGCAGACGCCGCTGATGGGCTGGATGCTCGCGCGCTCGCTTTATGAATCCGGCTGCCCGCCCCAGGCGTTGCAATTCCTCCCGGGGCGCGGGTCCGAGGTGGGCACAACTCTTATCCAGCATCCCGAAGTGGATATCATCGCATTCACCGGATCGCGCGACGTGGGCTTTTTCCTCCTGCGCGAGGCGGCCCAGATGCGCCCGGGACAGCGAATGATTAAAAAGGTAGTTTGCGAACTCGGAGGAAAAAACGCAATCATTGTGGACCCCACCGCCGACATGGAAACCGCCGTGCCTGCCATCTTGCACAGCGCGTTTGGCTATGGCGGACAGAAGTGCTCGGCTTGTTCGCGCCTGATTGTGATCGGCGCGATTCATGATTCGCTTCTGGAGCGCCTCCGCGCCGCCGCCGCCGCGAACCTGCGCGTTGAGCCGCCGGAAAACCCGGACACGGTCATGGGGCCGGTGATCGACGCCGCCGCGAAAAAGAAAATTGAATCCTATATCGAGGGCGGAAAAAAAACGGCGCGGGTCGTCTTCGCGGGTGCGCTGGGCGATTGGGCGGAGAAAGGCACTTACGTTGCGCCGCATATTTTCGCGGACGTAAAGCCGGAGGATCCACTGGCCACCGAAGAGATTTTTGGCCCGGTGCTGAGCGTCTTGCGCGTGAAGGACCTCGACGAGGCAATCGCCTTGGCGAATGCAACACCCTATGCGCTGACGGGGGGAATTCTTTCGCGCGATGAGGCCGCGATCGACCGCGCCGCCCGCGAAGTGCGCGTTGGCAATTTCTACATCAACCGCGGCATCACGGGCGCGAAGGTCTATCGCCAGCCCTTTGGCGGATTCGGCCACTCGGGCGTTGGGTCCAAGGCCGGCGGGCCGGACTATCTCAAACAATTCCTGCTTCCGCGTTCGTGGTCGCGGAATCTGTGACGGATCGCCCGCCGCGGCCAAAAACGCAAAATCCTAAACCACCAATTGGGGATTTGAATCTTAATGGAAATTTATTTTGTTATGGAAGGCCATTTGGGGTTGGGTTGTCCGGATTCCCCCGATTCGAGCAATTAGGGGTATCCCCTCTGACAACCGTTCATCCCATAAACTGATAGAAAAAAAACAGATCATCCCCTTTCATATCAAGCGGTATTTTTAGTGGAGCGATTTTTTTCAAATATACAAGGACGCCACGCCGGTTTTTCCCAGCCCGCCGGGCGCGGTTCATCTCCTGGTATTCGCTTGCCGTTTCCTCAGATGTAATGGGGATTGATAACCGGGGCGATAAAATCAGATATCAAGCGTTGCGATGTCGAAGGCGCTCCTGCAAGTCAACCGCGCGCGCGCATTGCTTGCTCCAGTCGAGCCTGTAAAGCGGACAACGAGGGTCTTGCAGGTAGAACTTTTTTTCCGGATGCGAACAAAGACAATGGGGCGCTCCAAGGCCATCCGGGTGCCAGTGGAGACAGTCGCTGAGGGCACATTTAGTTTTTACCACGAGAGTGACTCCTGCTTGGCTGCGGCGGCGGAAAAGGGACAATGAATACGATGGGATCAGGGCCGCCCCAACCGTTTTCGACTAAAAACATGGAACACGTTTAAGGCATTGTCACGCAAAAAGTCGGGAATAGCCTGAGAAAATGGTGAAAATTCTCAAGAGGAGGCTCGCGCGGTTTCCATGAGTGCGGCAAAAACGATTTACCGGTGCCAGGAGTGCGGGGCGGCCTCGCCCCGATGGGCGGGAAAGTGTCCGGGATGCGGACAGTGGAACACTCTCGTCGAAGAACGCGCCCCGGCCAAAGAGGAAGGGCGGCGTCCGGGCGGCGGCGCAGGAGCCGGACGCGGGGGAAAGGGCGCGGCTGGCGGAGCGGGCGGCGCGGGCGCGGATGGCAAGCGGCGCGCGGCGGCCCTCACCGAGGCGCGCGCCCTCATCCGGCCCATCACCGAGATCGACGCCACGCGCCACCCGCGTCTCCACACCGGCATCAAGGAATTCGACCGGCTCCTCGGGGGCGGCATCGTTCCGGGGAGCGTGTGCCTCGTCGGCGGCGAACCGGGCATCGGCAAATCGACGCTCCTCTTGCAGGCGGCGCACCGGCTGGCGGCGGCGGGCGCGGGGCGCGTGCTCTACGTATCGGGCGAGGAATCCGCTGAACAAGTCCGCCTGCGGGCCGACCGCCTTGGATGCCTGGATGCGAATCTGCTCATCCTGCCCGAAACCGACGCGGAGGTGATCGAGGGCGCGCTCGGCGAAGAGGGGCTGTGCATGGCCGTCGTCGATAGCGTGCAGACGCTCTACGACCCGCAGTTCGAGTCTGCGCCGGGGAGCGTGGCGCAGTTGCGCGAATGCGCCGCGCGCCTGTTTTACCGCGCCAAAGCCCTGCGCCTGCCGCTGTTTTTGATCGGACACGTCACGAAGGCGGGGACCGTGGCGGGTCCGAGGCTGCTCGAACATATCGTGGATGCGGTGCTGTATTTCGAGGGCGAGCGGTCGTATAACTTCCGCCTGTTGCGCGCCGTGAAGAACCGCTACGGCTCGACGGACGAATTGGGCGTGTTCACGATGACAAACGAAGGACTGGCCGAGGTGGAGAACCCCTCCGAGGTGTTTTTGCGCGAACGCCCGGCGCACGCGCCCGGGTCTGTGATTGCGGCGACGATGGAAGGCACGCGCCCGCTGCTCGTCGAGGTGCAGGCGCTCACCAGCCCCAATGGCGGGTTTGGCGCGCCGAGGCGAGTGGCGAACGGACTCGATCCGCGGCGATTGGCGCTTCTGCTGGCCGTCCTGGAGAAACGCGCCGGAATGCGACTGGGCGATCAGGACGTATTCGCGAGTTTGGCCGGCGGATTGCGCGTCGAAGAACCGGCCGTCGATTTGGCGATCGTGTGCGCCGTGGCGTCGAGTTTGCGAACCGTGTCCGTGCCAGAAGATATGGTGATTGTGGGAGAAGTGGGCTTATCGGGCGAGATCCGAACCGTCTCGCACCTGGAACGCCGCCTGAGCGAGGCGCGACGATTGGGCTTCAGGCAGGCTCTCGTTTCCGACCGCACCCGCCTCCCGCGCGGAATGTCCGAACGCTCCTCCGCCCCCGACTCCATCACCATTCTGCGAGCGGATACCATCAACAAAGCGCTGGATTTGCTGATGCTTGGGTAACGCCTTTTTCCCCCCGCTTTCTTGCTGGAGCATGAAAACGTCGTGCTTGCGCTGGCGTCCGCGCGCGTCCGCGAACACCCCCGTGGCAGTTTGCGACCGCTGGCGCTTCCACTGAACTGTCTGGTTAGGATGCACATCATCTGCCGTTTTCAGGTTGATACTGATACAGGTATGTAAGGAAACCCCGCCACTTCTTTCCGGGTTCTGCATTTACGGATGCATTCCAGACGGCTTTTTGCAGAACCCCGAACGCAGTGAGGGGGCACAAGCGGTTCGGATAAGCAACGGCGTCAAGATGCCCTTGCTTATCGCCTCGCGCCAGAAAAGGCTTGCATTGGAAGCGCATTAATGAAGGCTGGTTTCGTAGGTTTTTCGTGTCGCCAGGAGGATTGGCAGGGCAGGTTCATAGTCCGCACAAGGGGGTGACTGAACCAGCAGAGCAACGGAGTCAATCCGCCATTGTTCGTCGCAAGTGCTTCCATGCGCGCGCAAAGAAAGAGGCGTGTCGCGCGTTATTTTATTACAACAGGAGGATACAGCCCATGACGGAAGCGGGCGATAAAACGAGCGCCGACCTTCTCCTTCAAAAAGTGGATACGCTGCAAAAAAAGATGGAGGAGTATGAGTCGGCCACGCGCCAGGGTAAAACAATAACACGGCTTGTGCTGCTGCTTATTGCCATCGCGGCCATTGGTTCTCTCTGGCGGACCTACAGCGCCATTCGTTCCATTCCGCCCAAGAAATACGAGCAAGAGGCGCTCAAGCAGATGGAAATGATTACGCCCATGCTCGCGGACCAGGCCCAGCAACTCGTCAAGAACGTCTATCCAACCTACGAAAAATGCTTCAAGGAAGAGTTTGAAAAGCACATGCCCGAGCTGGCCTCGATGTGCGAAAAAGAAATGAATTCCTTCATCACCAATGTTAAAAAAAGCCTGAATGACAGCCTGACATCAAGCCTGCACCGCGTGGTGGTAAGCAACCTTCAGAGAGTTGCAAAGGATCAAGCAGGCTCCAAGTCAGTTGAGCACATGAATCACGTGATGGAACGCCTTCAGGATATCTATTACAGTGTCGGGCAGGAAACGGCCACCGAAGCCCTGAGCGAGCCAATGGGCGCGCTTGCGGACCTGCAGGCCACGCTCGAAACCTTCCAAACACCTCCGCACCTGACCGCTATGTCGGATGAGGCTCTGGCCAGCCACACCCAGGACATCTTGCTCGAGTTTATCGGAACCCGGCTCAATCTCATGAGCGAGTTGGATTTCCCTGGCCCGAACGCTGTTCCGCCACGGCCCCCATCCGCCAAGGATCAAGCGCCTAAAGAGCCTGTGAAAGAGCAGCCGAAGGAGGTGAAGAAGCCATGAGTGACTACGCACAAGTTGCCAATCGCATTGACGAACTGGAAAAGAAGATCAATGAAACCATCAGCCACCGCCGGACAATGACCCGCGTTGTGTTGATTGGGGGCATCCTCTTTGCCCTGTTTATAGCTGGTTATCTCAGCTTCTTCCACTCCCTGGTTCTGGACGTGCTTGAACCGAAAAACCTGATGTCGCTGCTGGGCGGCGAAGCTCGAGACATGCTCCCCAGAGCCAAACTCGAGTTCCAAAACAACCTCAAGGCCATGGCGCCGCGTCTGGCCAAGGAAGCCCGGCTGCTCGCCATGCAGCGCATTCCGGAAGTCCGGGTTTTGCTCGAAAAGGAGTTCATCAACTCCGCCAATCAGTATATCGGGCAGTTGGAAAACGAAGTGGATTCCATTGTCCGCCAGGGAATTGACAAGCACCGCGATCAATACGCAAAATTCATCGCTGCTCCCGATGACCCCAAGGCGGAAGAGGAATTCCGCGATGCCATCCGCGCCATCCTCGATGGCTATCTGAACGATCCGCTCCTCAAGTCCGATTTGGAATCCTACACGAAGGTCCTCAACGGGCTTCGGGACAAACTGATTCACCTGCGCGACAGCAAAGAACTGACCGAGCAGGAGCGCATCGAATTGGATTTGATCCTAAGCGTGCGCGAGCTGGCTCGCCGTAAAATTTAGACTGGGACTTTATTGGTCCTGTATTTCCTCGGAATTTCTATTCCGGGGATTTTCCGGGGCCGGAAGGTTCGCTTCTTCGCCGAAAGCGCCGATTGCGCGGCTTTGGCGATGGAGTGGGGCGATCCGGCCCCTCTTCATTTAAATCGTCATTGCTGCTGGCACTTTCTTCGGCGGAGGGCGAGTTCCTTTCCGGACCGCGCCGGGCCGGTTCGCGGGGTCCCCGCGCCGGATTCTCTCGGGAATCGTCTTCGGGCCAGTCATTTTCGGAAAAATCGCTCTCGCATGGTTCTTGACCGGCTTCGTTTGCGCCCTCCGCTCTGCTGGCGCTTGCGGGCCGGTTTGCGACATTCATGCCATTGGCGCCCCGGCCTTCGCGATCGCGATCTCTATCGCCCCGGCCTCCGAATTGCCGGTTTTTTTCGCCCCTTTGGCGCGGACACGAAGGGCATCCCTTTCCGTTCCCCAATCCATTGCCATTTTCCGCCGCTTCTTCATCAGCATCACAAGCGCCATTTTCTTCATCGTAGCCGCCAGGCGCGTGCCCGGCCCCCTCGCGTCCGTTGCGGCCCATCCCGCGCCCTCCGCCTCCCCCCATGCTTTTCATTTGCTCGGGCAGCGAATAATTCTGAATGGCGGAAAAAGGAACCGGCGAGATCTTTCCGTTTTCGTCGCTAACTAGATATACGCGGCGGACCAGATTTCGATCTACGACGACGCCCCGTCCGGCGCTGTGGGTGACTGTGGCTCCGCGCGGCAGCGAATCGCGCGAGAGTTCGCGATAGGCCTCCAACTCATAGGCCAGGCAGCACAACAGGCGCCCGCACTGCCCCGTCAATTTGCCCGGTGGAAGATCAATGTCCTGATCCTTTGCCATCCTCAGCGAAACCGGCTTGAAATCTTGCAGCCAGGCCGTGCAGCAGGTGCGCAGGCCGCAAATCCCGCAACCATCCTGCATCCGGGCCTCTTCACGCGCGCCAATCTGCCACAATTCGATCCGGCACCGAAGCGCCGCCGCCAGGTCGCGCACCAACTGGCGGAAATCCACGCGTTTGTCGCTCGTGAAGTTAAATGTGATTTTGTTGCTCTTCGCCGTGTAGTGGACGCTCGAAATCTTCATCGGAAGATTTTGCTGGACCACCTTTTCCTTGCAAATGACCGTGGCCCGGCGCTCGAAGGCTTTTTCTTCCCACCAGCGCTGGATTTCGTTTTCCGTGGCGCGGCGGATCAATGCGGGCAATTCGCGCTCGGGCGGGAGTTGCTCGGATGCCCATGTTTCCAGGGCCGAGACGAACCCCACATCTTCCTCGCCCTCGCGCAGCGCGATGCAAAAGTCCTGCACGTTCAGATCCGCAACCGGACCTGGCAAATAGCAGATGGGAAAATCGGCGGGCGCAAACTTGAGCGCGACAATCTGCGGCATAGATTCTCAACGTCCGCCGGACTCGGCGGGCAGCGGCGCAACGCCGCGTGAACTCGATACCTATTGCCTATTCGGCGAATGGACAATCCAGGAAAGGAACGCTGGAAAAACCGCCCCGCGGCATCTTGCTTCCGCACGGCGCTCAAAGCATTCCACTCAGCGCATGGGAAAAGGTCAACCGCAATGCTTCTGGCGCGCCGCTGATGGGCAGGAACTGTTCAAAGTGACACGCAGAGAAAAGTCAATCTTGAGTAAGACGCTCAAGTCACCGGGGAACTCGGACGAGACGTCCGAGCCACCGGTCATGCGAATTGCCGGCGCCGGTGGCTTGGGCGTCCCGCCCAAGATTTTTCGCGTCCACAACCGCCCATGTCTCTTTGAACAGTTCCTGCCGCTGATGGGTGCCCCTGAACACTGTTACCGTTTGAGAGTCCGAATCGGGAAGCGCATTCCCCGGACTCCACTCGCGGACCCGCTTTGTCCAGGGCTAAGCGGCAGGGCCGCCCTCCGGGCTGACAGACTTGCTATGTGGCGGGCTTTCTGGCAAGGCGACAGGGCCGCCGCCGACGCGGCTCGGTAATTTGCATGTCCACGAGCCTTTTCCATATAACGCCGCCGTTCTCGCGCGGCTGTAAGCCGTCGCGAGCAACGGCTTGTTCGCATCATTGGTTCACAGTCCTCTCGCTGTTGAAGGTCTTCCTTCCCCTTGCCGCCTGAAGAACTGAGAAGAGAAAGTGTAGCTGAATCCGGACCTGATCCCGGACCGGGATCGTCGTGTAGGTGCCGTCGAGTCTCGTGCTCAAGTAATCCCAGAAGGCTCTCTCGATAGACTCGGCGATGCCAACCTTGCCATGTGCTTTGAGGACCCGGAGTCCGCATGATCCGGCGGCAATATAGAACAGCCAATCTTTCCGCATACGCTCTACGCGCCCTGCCGCACAGTCGATCAGCGCTTGCTCCTCTTCTGAGCATGCGCCAATCTCCCCGAGTGTGGATTCGTACTCGGACACGGCCGACAGAAAACGCTCGCGGACCGCGCTCTCCGGTTCGCGCGGCGGGGCCAGCCGCCGGTATGCCCTCGGCTCGCAGATCATGCTCAAACACCGCCCGGTCAGGGCGTGCGCGCGGCCGTGATACCAGTTGTTCCGCATGGCCTGTGGTTTCATAGGAGCAGGAACGGGGACAACGCCGATCCGGCTCTCGTAGTCGAAATGGCTGCCGAGCTGCTCCTGGACCTCTTCATCCGAAACGAGAGCCCAGTATCCATGTCCTGGGAAGTGGCTCTCGTCGTGCATCCCGAACAGCAGTTCCGGCTTCGCCTGAACAATTGCCTGTTCAAGCGCGAGCTGCTCTGCGCTCTGCGGCGGACCGTAGACGGTATTGTCTTCATCCCAGGACCCGTTGAGGAACGCCCGAAGATCGCCGGGGTGGTGAAACCACTGTTCGTTCCTCAAGACGCCATCTGGGTGAAGACAGGGAACGAAGGCCCAATCGAGTCCGAATTCGTGGATCGGCGAGGACGCGTCGGCCAGCTGCTCCCAAAGCCATTTCATGCTCCAAGCGCAGATTGGCTCGTGCGGATCTTCGAACCCCCAAAGGAGAATCGTGCTCTTGCGGCCATCCCCGAACGATAGAAGATCAATGTCTCGCCCCATGCGCGAAGAGCCGATGGTCCTGACACTCCAACCAGGTTTGCCTGCAACGGCACGCGCGTCAGCCAGAATCTCGGCCAGCGTGCGGTATCTGCCGAATTCCCCTATCTGCTCGATGAACTCAAACATGGCTCTTGTTTCCTTGATGCGAACATTCGGTAACAGTGTCAAGATGCACCCGCCAACGCTCAGGAACTGCTCAAAGCGACACGATGAAGGCAAGCAAAAATGCTTTTCTCCTTCGCCCCGCGATTTATCGCGGGGAATGCAAAATAGGAATTACTTCGAGAACCGTTTCAACGGTTTTTCGCCACTCTGGCGCGGAACGTCTTGATCGGCTTCCGGGCCGCGCGGCATGGATGTTTGCGGAACGCCGCCTCGGCGCTTTTCCCGCCCTGCGCGCCTGCGCGTTCGCCCTCTCGTGTTGATTTGCATCCCGCCGCGCGTGCGCTTCATTGAAATGAACCTCACGGATTCTCCAACATTCGGCAGCCCAAACTGCGCGGACACCCCTCCTCCGCCGCTGGGCCTGTATGTTCACGTCCCATTTTGCGCGTCGGCGTGTCCCTATTGCGATTTCTACAAGATGCCTCTGCCAGAAACCGCGCCGGGGGATTTGGCCGAATACGCTTCGCTGGCTTGCGCGGAGCTGGCGCTCCTCCTCGATGCGCATCCGGCGGCGCGCGACCGGCAGCTTGCCTCGATCTACATCGGCGGCGGCACGCCTTCGGTGCTTGCGCCCGAATTCATCGCGGCGATTCTGGCAGAAACGGCGCGCGCACCCGGCTGGGCGGACGAATGCGAAGTCACCATCGAGGCCAATCCCGACACGGCATCGCCCGAAACGTTTGCGGCCTGGCGCGCGGCAGGCGCGAATCGCCTCAGCCTCGGCTGCCAGTCCTTCGACGACGCGGTGCTCGAACGCCTCGGACGCCGTCACGATGCCGCCACAGCGCGTCTGGCCATCGAGTGGGCGCGCAAGGCCGGATTCGGCAATCTATCGCTCGATTTTATCTTTGGCGCGCCGGATCAGACGCTTGATTCCTGGATGGCAACACTGCGCGAGGCGGTTGCGCTGGGGCCGGAGCACATTTCCTTTTACGGCCTGACGCTCCACGAAGGAACGCCGTTTTTCGCGCTCGAATGCGAAGGGCGGCTGTGCGCCCCCGGCGAAGACCTCCAGGCGGAGCAATACGTCGCGGGGCGCCGCTTGCTCGTCGAAGCCGGATACGATCACTACGAAATCTCGAATTTCGCGCGACCCGGACGCCGCGCGCGCCACAACGAAAATTATTGGCTCGGGGCCGATTGGCTGGCGCTTGGCCCGGCGGCGCACGCGTCGTTTGACGGCCTGCGATGGGAAAATCCGCGTTCATGGGCGCAGTGGGCCGCGGCAATTCGGGCGGGGCATCTGGCGCGCGCCAAGCCGTGCAGCCTTTCGCCTGAGGAACAGTGGATCGAGGCGATTTTCCTCGGATTGCGCCGCGCTGAGGGGCTGGACGCGAATAGCCTGGCGCGACGGTTCGGACGCGATTTGCGCATCGAACGCGCGCGCGAAATCGAACGCCTTCTCGCGGCGGGTCTTGCGGAGTGGCGCCACCGCGCCCCGGCGCATTCTCAAGCCAGCGCCGGAACGAGCTGCCTGGCCCTGACCGAACGCGGCTTGCTCCTGGCGGATTCTGTCATGCGCGAATTGATATAGGCAGAAAAATCCGCGAATCATTGCGTGGAATATCGCGAACCTAATCCAGACCGCGAGAATTGCGAAATGGAAACGCGCGCGATTCCATGCTTGCAATTCGCTTCCATGCAAGGCGCAATACAATTGGCGCAAGATGTTGCCTTAATGAATTGCCCAAGGAGGCTTCGATTCCCATGAAAGTGACAAAAGCGAAAGATGTAAAATTCGCCCTTCCGAACAAGGCGGGAACACTGCAAGCCGCCTTGAAGCCGCTCGCGGAAGCCGGCATCAACGTCGTCGGACTCTGCGGATGGATCGAAGGCCGCAAGAGCATGGTCCGCCTTCTGGTGTCCGATCCGGCAAAGGCGGCTCGACTCCTTAAAAAACAAGGTCTGGCCGTTGAAACCAATCCAGTGCTGGTGATCGAATGCCCGGACAAGCCGGGCCAGGGAGCGTCTTTTATGTCCGCTCTGGCCGAGGCCGGGGTGAACATGCTGAAGATTTACGGCACGGCAACCGGCGGCGCCGCCACGGCCGTTTTGTCCGCCGATCCGATGGCCAAGGCGTTCAAGGTTCTCAAGGCGCTATAAGCCGGGAAGATACATTTTATACCATTTTCCTTTGATTCTGTTCCCAATCGCCTGTCACGGTTTTCGCGAGAAGAGCGAAAACCGCGCCAGGCGATTTCTTGTTGGTGTCTCGGTTTCCCAGGGCGGCGCTTCGCTTGCCCTGGGCTGTATTCTTTTGCTCCTTCAGAGCAAATTCAGGGAACAGAATTACGGGAAATTGGTATTACCCTGGAAAAAGCATTTCCAACCGCGAAAATCCACGAATAATAAGAATTTTCTTATTCTTCTTTTTCGTTCTTTTTGTGTTTTTCGTGGTAAAATCTTCTCTTATCCGCCAGTCGAAGGCGCGAGGGCGCGGAGAAAACGCTCTTCGTCCCAGACTTCGATATTGAGTTCGCGGGCGCGCGCGAGTTTGCTTCCGGCATTCTCGCCCGCGACGACTGCATGGGTTTTTTTCGAGACAGACCCCGCGACTTTCCCGCCGCGGCGTTCGATTTCCGCCTTGGCTGCATCGCGCGTCATGGCGGACAATTCGCCTGTCAGGACAAAGGTTTTCCCTGCGAATGCTTCATCGCGGGCGGCCTCGCGTTCGCGGGCCGACGTGTCTTCCGGCGGCGCCACGCCATACGCCAGAAGGCGGTCGATGGCTTCTATGTTGCGCGGTGAATCGAAAAACTCGCGCACAGAACTTGCCACAACACCGCCCATCCCCTCGACGGCGTCGATTTCTTCCAGCGGAGCCGCGCGGAGGCGTCCGAGGGTTCCGAAGGCGCGGGCAAGATCGCGCGCGGACGTGATTCCGATGTGGCGAATGCCCAATGCAAAAATGAAATTGGCGAGTGGGCGAGTTTTGCTCGCCTCAATGCCATCGAGAATGTTCGCGGATAATTTGTCGCGTATGCCTTCTATTTTCTTTAATTGCGTAACGTTTAGCGTGTAAAGGTCAGCGGGATTACGCACCAACCCTGCCTCAACCAGTTGATCGATTCGCTTATCCCCCAAAGATTCTATGTCCATTGCATTGCGAGAGGTATAATGAATTAGCCGTTCTTTGACCTGCGCCGGGCAGGCGAAATTGATGCATCGCAGCGCCACTTCCTCCGGCGCGCGAACCAACTCGCCGCCGCACGATGGGCATTGCGCAGGCGGCTCGATCGCGCGCTCTTCGCCCGTCCGCAGCGAGGCGACCGCGCGCACAACTTTCGGAATCACTTCGCCGCCTTTTTCGATAATCACGCGGTCGCCCTCGCGAATCCCAAGCCGTTCGATTTCATCGAGGTTGTGGAGCGTCGCCCGCGAAATTGTTGTTCCCGCAAGGAAAACCGGCGCTAGATTTGCCACAGGCGTGACGGCGCCGGTGCGCCCCACCTGCCAGTCCACGCGCACGAGTTGCGTTTCGGCCTGTTCGGCGCTGAATTTGTAGGCGCTCATTGCGCGCGGAGTTTTCGCCGTCGCCCCAAGCGCCGCCTGCCAATCGCGGCGGTTCACTTTGATGACCAGTCCGTCGGAATTGTAAGGCAGCGTGCGGCGGCGCGTCTCCCAGCGTTCGACCTCGCCCAGCACGGCCTCGATCCCGGGGCATACTTTCCGCTCGGGATTCACGCGGAATCCAAGCCGCTCGAACATTTCGAGCAACTCGGCGTGCGTCGATGGCAGGGGATAATCCGATTCGCCCGCGGCGTAAAAAAACGCCGTGAGCGGACGGCGCGCCACAATGCGCGGATCGAGGAGTTTCAACGTCCCTGCCGTGGCATTTCGCGGGTTGGCAAAAGCGGCCTCGCCCTCGGCTTCGCGCCGTTTGTTCATTTCGGCGAAGGGCGCATTCTCCATGAAAACCTCGCCGCGCACTTCGAGAACGCGCGCGCCCGGCGGACACGGAATCCGGCGCGGCACGGCGGGAATCGCGCGCAGGTTGTGCGTGATGTCGTCGCCCACCGCCCCGTCGCCCCGTGTGGCCCCGACGGCCAGCGCCCCGTCCTCGTAGCGCAGCGAAACCGCCACGCCGTCGATTTTGATCTCAACCACATACTCGACCTCGGCGGATTCCTCCAGTCCGAGGAAGCGCTTTACGCGCGCGTCGAATTCGCGCAACTCGCCCGGACTGTAGGTGTTCGCGATCGAGAGCATCGGAACCGCATGGCGCACCTGCGCAAATTCCGCAATGGGTGCAAGGTCCGAGCCGACGCGCTGCGTGGGCGAATCGGGCGTGCGCAGCGCGGGCCAGCGTTCCTCGATGGCGCGGAGTTCATCGAGCAGCAAATCATATTCGCGGTCGGTGATTTCGGGCCGCGCCTGGCGGTAATAAAGGTCGTTGTGGCGTTCGATTTCGCGCCGCAGGAATTCCGCCCGCGCACGCACGTCCTCTCCAGGCAACGCCGCCTCGCGTAAATCCGCTTCTCGCAACTCCGCTTTTCGCGAATCTGCCGCGCGCGAATCCGCCCCGGCGCCCGTTCGCTTCCCTCCAGTGGCTTGGGCATCTTGCCCAAGATTTCCAGTAACTTGGACGTCGCGTCCAAGGTTTTCTTCCGGGTTTTCCGCCGGGCCATTCTGTCCGCCCTCCAGCGCCGCCCCGCCAAACAAGTCGTCCGGCGCCGCCCGTTCTTCCGGCGCGCCGCCTTTGCGATGATCTCTTTCTTTTCCGCCGCGCTTCATAATCCCTGCCTCATATCAGCGCAGTAAAGTCGAGGAAGAAGCGATTGGTGATCGAGAGCGTTCGCACCACCTCGCCAAAAATGCTGATCTTGACTGTGTGGGCGGCGTAGGGCGCGCTCCAGCACGAATGCCCTTCGCCAAGATGCGCCCACCATGCCACGGCGTCGCCCTCCGGAAAACCAAGCGCGAGGGCGTGGAATCCGAGGCTGCACGCGGGCGGCGGATTCACAACCATGTCTTCTTCTTCGAGTCCGGCGAGAGGATCGTCCGGCGGTCGCGAGGGCGTGGCGAGGCTGGCGCGCAGGTCCCACGCCGCATTGCCCGGAACGTCCGCCGGGATGCCATCTTCGCCAGCGCGCGCCTCCGGTCCATACGCCAGAGCCGCGCCTGCCTGCCCGCCCGCCGCGTGCCCAAGTGGCGCGGGCAGCGGATGAATGGCGAAAACAAATATCGTCGGAAAACACGAAAGGCGGAAATCGGCATTTCCCACGCGGACAATGTGCATGAGTTCGCCGCCCTCGTGCCCGCACACGGCTTTAACGCGCAAGTTGCGGCGCGCGCCCAGCCGTTTGGGGCCAAGAACCGCCAGGCGGTAATCCAGTTCCTTGCACTCTTGCGAACCTTGCGCGGCCAGGCACAACCACAAATAGCAGGGATTCGCGTCCGCCGCGCCGGAAAAACGCGCAAGCGCCTGGCGCAAGAGGCGCGTCACGTCCCAGAACGGGCGCTCATCCGGTTCAATCGATCCAGTGGCCTCGGGCCAGCGCCAGGTTTCGTGCCAGAGAGGCATGGGAAGCGTCTCGCAATAACAACCAATATCCGTCCGCTCAGAACCTGGCCCCCCCGAACTTGTTGAACTTTAGAATAGTTCTCCGTCCGTGGCGGTCAGTTGGCGGAACTCAGCAAGGAGTTTCTTATACAAAGGTCCCGGCTCGCCCGTGCCGATAGGGCGGTTGTCCACCGTGGCCACCGGAACCAATTCTGCCGCAGTGCCCGTAAGGAAGCATTCGTCGGCGGTATAGACTTCGTAGCGCGTGAACGGCTCCTCGTGAACGGGGATGTTATGGCGCCGGGCGATTTCGATGACGGCATCGCGCGTGATGCCGCGCAGCGCTCCGAGCCAGCAGGGTGGCGTATAGAGCTCGCCGGATTTGACGATAAAAATGTTGTCGGCTGTGGCCTCGACGACGAATCCTTCGCGGCTGAGCATGAGCGATTCGAGCGCCCCAGCCGCCGCTCCCTCGATTTTGGCGAGGATGTTATTGAGGTAATTGAGCGTCTTGACGCGCGGATTGAGGCTTTCCGGAGGCTGGCGCTGGATGGTGGCCGTGAATATCTTCAATCCCTTCTCGTAGTGTTCCTTGGGGTAGAGAAAAATCTGATCCACGATGCATATAAGACTTGTTTTGGGGCACTTGAAAGGCGAAAGCCCGAGGTCGCCGCGTCCGCGCGTGAGGTTGAGGCGGATGTAGCCGTTGTTCATTTCGGCGCGGCGGCAGGTTTCCTTGATAATTTCCGCCAGTTCGCCCGGAGCAGCCGGTATATTCAGCAGGAGGCATTTGGCGGAATCGAAAAACCGATCGATATGCTGGCGAAGGCGGAAAATCCGGCGGTCGTAAACGCGGATGCCCTCAAAAATGCCGTCGCCGTAAAGAAGTCCGTGATCATAGACGCTGATCTTCGCGTCATCCTTCCCCAAAAACTCGCCGTTGAGATACACAAGAGGTGGCACGTGAGTAGGCGCCTTTTCGCCTGACAGAGACTTTTATGGAATTGGCTCTGCGGCGGAATGCCATTCTCGCATGCGTCCGAAATTCCGAAGGCAAATTTCGGGCACAACGCGTCCGCCGCATAATGATTTCGCCCCCTGGATGCAAAGAGAGGCAAGGCCAAAACCCAAGCGGATGATTTCCGCAGGGGCGAATCTAGGGCCTGGCGCGAATCAAGCGGCCTTCGAGGACCACGGGGCGGCTGTCCACCCAGACCTCGCGAATCCGCCGCGGCTCCCATTGCAGAAGAATTCGCAAAACCGCCTCGGGCGATTCGTCTAGGGATTTATCTTGGGAATTGCCTGGCGGTTCGCTGGGCAAATCTTCCTGGAGGGATTCACGGCGCGGCCTGGCCGGAAAACGCGGACCGGGCGGCGTGGGCCGGTATTCGCGCTCGGCGATGAGAAAATCCGCCGCCGCGCCCGGCTCGATCCGCCCGAGGGAAATCCCCAGCGAGCGCGAGGCAAACCGCGCGGCCTCGGCAATGGGACGCAAAAGACGCTGCGGCGTTTCGCTCGCTGAATCCATATAATAAAGCAGCTGCACCATGCCCGGCACATCGGGAGGCATTTGCCCTTTCGATCCAAACAACAGCGGCGCACCGGAATCAAGAAGGTTAAAAAAAGTCGCGGCGCGGGTTTCGGCGCTGGAACTGGCGCAGGTTTTGGCGCCGGCGGCAGCGCTGGAGCGCTGGCGCGAATGCAAGGCGTCCTCGGGAAAGCAAAGGACAAACCGGCATCCGGCGCGAGCAGACGATTCGATTTCCTCCGCGGAAAGTGATGCGGCGGGGCGAAGCGGCAAAGCGCACTCGGCTGAATTTTCATCTGCATTCGCAAGGATTCCGCGCAATCCCGCCGATTTCTGCGCCGCGCAAAACGCGTCGAGCCAGTCACGCGCGCCTCTTTCTGGCGCATCCGGGCTGCCGGGATCATCGCGTTCAAAGAGAACATTCGCAATCGTCGTCACGCCAAAAAGAGCCGCCTCGCGCGCGGCCAAAAACGTGGATTCTTTGATCGTATCAAGAGAATCGGGTGAATTTAGAGCGGTGGCCAAATGTCGCGAAGAGTTCGCAGGGCAGTCCGCCGAATAACGAACCAAAACAAATCCCGGCAGAACATACGCGCCTTTCAGCCGATGGATCGGTTCGCCAAGGCGCGGCGCGATTGTGCCTCCGACCTCCGCAAACCGGCCTTCTTCGACGCGGAAATCCGCCCGCTGGATTCCCGGAGGATCGAACTGAATTAGTATCGCGCCACGAAACAGCATAAGCCAAAACCATTAAGGGACGAATGAGATCGATGCGATAAATGGGACCAATGGGACCTATGGGACTTATGCGACCTATGGGACAAAGAAAACACCGAACGCTCTTAACTCACAACCCACAACTCACAACCCACAACTTACAACTCACAAGCTACAACTCCTCGCACTTTGTTCCGCCCACTGTCCACTGCTCACTGACCACTCTCTTTCTCACAACCCACAACTCACAACCCACAACGCACAACTCCCCTCTCTCTTCTCACTCCATCGCCTCCACTTCCGCTTCGAGTTGCTGGCGGGCGTAGATGTCCGCGTAAATGCCGCCGCGCTTCAGCAAATCCTGATGGCTGCCTTGTTCGGCAATCCGCCCGTCATCGAGCACAATGATGTTATCGCACCACAGAAGCGTCGAGAGCCGGTGTGCGATTACGATCGTCGTGCAATGGCGCGCCGCCCGCCGAAGGCTCGCTAGAATATGAGATTCCGTCTGCGTATCCACGGCCGACAGCGCGTCGTCTATGATGAGAATGCGCGGGTCGCGGACAAACGCGCGCGCCAGCGTGAGGCGCTGTTTCTGCCCGCCGCTCAAGTTGATTCCCCGCTCGCCCAGCAGCGTAGCAAACTGGTCGGGGAGCGCGCCGACCTCCTCGTGAAACGCGGCCCAGTGCGCGGCGTCCGCCACCTCCGCCTCACCGATTGTGGCCGCCCCGCGCCCGAACGCCACGTTATCTGCAATGCTTTCCGAGAACACAAACGGCTCCTGAAACGCGATGGCCACCTGGCAGCGCAGGTCCTCGACGGGCCAGTCGTTCAGGTCGAGATCGTCTATGAACACACGCCCGCGCTCGACGGGATACAGGCGCGCCAGCAGCATGGCCAGCGTGCTTTTGCCCGAACCGATCTGCCCGGCGATGCCGAGGCTCGATCCCGCCGGAATATCGAGGTCGATGTCACTGAGCGCGGGACGTTGCGCGCCGGGATACGTGAAGGTAAGCGCGCGGAAGCGGACCCCGCCTTGCATGGCGCGCCGGCCATTGTCCGCCGCCTGCGCAAATTTTGTGGAGGCATCCGAGGCCGCCGCCGCGGCAGCAACAGCGGCAGCTTCCGCAAGCGCCTCCGCGTCGTCCGCAGGAACGTCCAGCGCGCCAGCGGCAGCGCCGACGCCATTTGCCTCTGCGGATTCGCGCAGGAATTGCGCCGTGGCGCGCGGACCCGGAAACTCGCCCGATTCGAGCGGTTCGACCAGCGGGCGCGCATCGAAAATCTCGTTGAGACGCTCCATCGCCGACGATCCGCGCTGAAAAATCGAAATTACCCACCCAAACGCGATCAGCGGCCATATAAGCATTTGATATAGAATCGTCATCGCCACCAAATCGCCCAGTTGCATCGTGCCGTGAATTACCTGGCGCCCGCCCGCGAGCACGATAATCACCAGCCCCGCACCGCCGATCATCCGCAGCAATGGGAAAAATCCCGCCTGCACCCGCCCGAGCGACATCGAGACGTCGATCAGTTCCTCGTTGGATTTGCGGAATTTCTCGATCTCGGCCTTTTCCTGGACGTAAGCCTTCACAACGCGGATTCCCGCCAGGTTTTCCTGCGCCACCGTGGTCAGCGCCGCCGTCTGGTCCTGCACCTTTCGCGAACGCACATGGAGAACTTTCATCGTGCGTTCGACGACGAACGGAATGACGAGCAGTGGCACCAGGGCCAGGGCGGCCAGGACCGGGCTGAGCGCGAACATCTGATATACGACAAGCGGCACAAGAAAAAGCGAGTTGGCGAAAAAGAGAATTCCCGGCCCGGCGACCATGCGCATGGCCTCGATGTCCGACGTGGCGCGCGACATCAAATCGCCCGTTTGCTGTCCGTCGTAAAATGCCGGATCGAGGCGTTCGAGCTGGCGGAAGAAGTCGTTGCGGTAATCGTATTCGACCTCGCGCGAGACGTCGATGATTGCTCGGCGCATCAAAAACAGGAAACACCCCGCGATGGCCGAAAGGCAAATCACCAGAAGGCCGAACCATCCGAGTTCCGCGGCGGAGATGCGCCCGGCGCGAACGAGGTCGATGGCTTGCCCGATGTAGTGCGGCACGATGGCGCGCAACACACTGCACGCCCCGACGCACAACAACCCAAACACAATCGTCGCCCAATACCGCTGCAAATACGGCCAAAGGCGAATGAGAGGAGACTTTTTCATCTTTTATCTATCTGCGTTCGCGTCCGCATCTGCATTCATTCACAAATATGCGCTCAGGCTAGAAGAAGTTCATCGTCTTGGTTGCGTGTCTCGATTTAGCTCTTATACGCATTTTGTTTTTTGCCGAACTCGCCCCAATCGCCGCCTGGAAGCTCTCGGGAGACAATACCGCGCTCTCCAGCCTCACCGTCTGGCAATCTGCCCCTCCCTGCCTCCGAAAGGCAATAAGGGTCTCGGAAACTGGATGCAAAACCACAACCACCGCTCTCCCCTCCTCCCCC
>CAYUNT010000073.1:0-15726 GCA_964446285.1 uncultured Candidatus Sumerlaeota bacterium
CTAAGGGATTTCAGCCCTTCAGGCCTTGTGCACAGGCTCACGAGTTGCTGAACTGAAAAGCCCTATGCATCCCCCTAAAAACCCGTGAGAAGCATTTACGGAATTGTCCTGGATAAGGCGCCGGGCGATTGAAAACGGCCCTGGGAAGCTCCGCCGCGTCCTGTTCAGTTAGCCATTGCGCGCGAACTTGAGTTGACCTGCAACCTGCAACCTGCAACATCATACGATGCAATGCGTTGCGGGAGCAGTGTTCTCCTGGCGGCGTTTTTCCTTGAGCCATATCTTGCGGGGGCCGTTCGGCCGATCCCATTCAGGAGAAACAACCATGCAGGAATCGGATTCGAAGGAGATTGTTCCGGCAAACCCAACAACCGAAGAGCCAGAGCATGGATCGGAAACCGTCGATTCAGTGATCGACGTGCGAGCGCCCGCCACCAGCGCCGGCCGCATGCTCCCGATTCTGGTGGAGCAGGGCGGAACCAAACCGGAAGACCTGCACTTGCTTGACCGCCGCGAGACAACCATTGGACGCGACTCACGCTCGAACATCGTCATTCCAGACAGCCGCGTTTCGCGCAAGCACGCTATTATCGCATACGAAAATCTTAGCCAGGTCGATCGGCCGCCCTCTTGTATTTTGTATGATGCGGGAAGCCGCAATGGAACCTATTTGAATGGCGCGCGCATTGAAAAGCCAGCAAGCCTCAAAGAAGCCGACCAGATTGTTATTGGCGGCAGGGTGTTTTCATTTTTTGTGCGTTCAGAGCGCGAACTTCGCTCCGAAACACGCCTGCGCTCGCTTCTGGCCGAACATGGATATTCTTTTGCCGATACGCGCGTTCCCGTCGATTGCCCCGTGGACCTTCAGGTGGTTTTCCCCGAGCAGACCTTCAGTCCACAATCGGTTCCCGCCACCGCCAAGGACCTTAGTTGCAAGGGCATTCGCCTGGTGACCAATCATTTTACGCGCGACATGTATTTGCTTACGCTCAAGGCCACTCGATATGCGAAGGTCCACCTGGTTCTTCCCGGCACAGGCCAGGAAATGAATCTTCATGGACGCGTGGCCTGGATGCACTTTGACATGCAGGTGACTCCGCCTCTTGCCACAATTGGAATCGAGTTCGACCGCGTGGAAGAGGAGATGCAAAAGGTGCTGGAAGAGTATATTCGCAAAGCCTGATGCGTCGCAAAGCCTCGCGCCGCGCAAGACCGGGCAAAAAGGTTGCGGCTCGTGGCGGCGGCTTGGCATGGGCGGCGCGTTCTTCCCATTTTTTTGTGGTTCCGCCGAATGAAATTGTTTGTTCTTTTCGCGGGATTTACGCTGGCCGAGTTGAGCCTGCTGATTCTGCTCACGCGCGCCACAAGCCTTGGCTTTACCATTCTGGTTACGCTCGTGACCGCGGCTTTGGGCGCCACGCTTGCGCGCCATCAGGGGCTTCGCGTCGTGCGCCAGATCGGCGAAGAACTTTCTCGCGCGCAAATTCCCGCGCGTCCGCTGGCCGAAGCCGTTCTTGTCTTGCTTGGCGGAGCGCTGCTCATCACGCCCGGACTCATTACGGACCTGATTGGGCTATCGACGCTAATTCCGCCATGCCGCCGCCTCTATGCGCAATGGCTGCTGGCGTGGTTCAGGCGGAAAATCAGCGCGCCAAGCGGCGGAAGAGTTTCCGCGGGCGGGCGGGGCGGATGGAGCGGCGTTCGCATTTTCACCTTTTCGAACGGGGGCGGCCGCAGCGCCGGAACGCATGAACGCGACGCCTGGGACAAGAGAGCGGACGATCGCGCGGCATCTTCGGCGGAGTCAATTCGGTTGGACGCGATGCCTCCCCCCGGCGCATCAAACTCGCCCGCGCCGTCCATGCAACCAAGCGCCGGACCGCCGGACGAAGGCGACGTTGTGGATGTCGAATATCAAGAACCCAGCGGCAAGAATTAGCCACAAAGGCACAAAGACACAAAGAGGAAAGGCGCTCTCAGGAACCCCATTTTTTCAGTTCTTCTTCCAGGAAATCCTTGGGGGATTTTGCTGGAAGCGCGGCAACTTCCTGCGGAGTGGGCACTCGCGCTCCGGTGCTGGATTTGGCCCGCGTGTCGGCGAGTTTGCGTATGGCGGGAAGGGCCTCTCGCAATCGGGCCGTCGATGAGGATTCCTTATGCGGAATAGGCGCGGGCGCGGGAAAAGGCGCTTTGGGAGGCGCTTGCGCCCCGGGTGGCTGGGGAGGCGCGGGAATTCCAGAGGGGTGCCCAATGCTTGTGAGCCGGAATGCCGAAGGCGACACAGCAGTTGCCGCCGAAGAATTTTCGCCCAGTTCCGAATCGCTTCCGGATTTGGCGTCCGCCGGAACAGCCGAAGGATCGACGAGTGTTTTCGCCGGATGCCCTGCGCCTGGCCGTCCGGAGGGAACTGGTTTTGCTGATAAGGACTGGGCATGGCCTGGGGTTATCGCTGTGGGGCGTGCAGGGCGGCGCTGATCTCCTGGAGCGTTGGCAGGACTTGGCGAACCCGCATTGGGCGCGCCGGAGGTTGTGTCGTAAATTTCGTCGAGTTCCGGCATGAAAAACTCGTCTTGCCGTTCGCGCGCGGCGGGGCCGGGCGTTTTGGCTTTTGCCTGGAGTGCGGCTTGCGCTTCCGCCAGGGCAGGCTCAGGCGCTTTATTGAGAGGCTTTTCACTGGCGGAGGGGGCGGGTTCGGGTCCGCCCAGAAGATCGAGAACCTGATCGCCGGGAACAAACATCGAGTCGATTTCCGCCATCAGCTCTTCTTCATCGCTTCTGGGCTTTGAGCCGGACGGCGGCGTGGGAGGCGTGGCGCCAGCAGTGCCGGCGGAGGGGGAGGGAGAAGAAGAGCGGGGAGATGATGGGGCGTTTGCGGAAGAAATGTCCGTGCGGCGCTGTTCATCGATTTGCCGGTAAATATCGAGAAGAATCTGCTGGGCCGGGCGCGTAAGAGTGCGCCGGGCGGTCGGGCATCCGTTGGTTACGCGGATTTCGCCCTTCTGGCACTCGACCATCCGGCGCAGGGCTTCTGTTCCATCGTGATGCGCGAAGGTTGCATGAACCAACTCCCCCTCGCGGATGTGGACCGTTCCCATCCGTCCGTCGGGAAACAAAATAACGAGCGTGGCGCTGCGGCGTCCGATGCAATAGGCCTGAATCAATTCGCACAGACGCAGTCCGTAAAAGCTCTGGTCCGTGGCCGAATGAGGATGAACCGCCGCGCAAATTTGCCGGGCCACAATTTCTGGCAGATACGGGCGCTCGATGAATGTGACCTGGGGATGATCGCGCAGAATGTGGACGATGTCCTCATCATCCGCGCGGGCGCTGGCGCCCACCAGGAAAAAGGACGTATGGCGTCCGCGCAGCATCAAGACGGCGCGGATTAGCGTGGTTCCTTTGCCATCGGGCAGGTCTTGATTGACAAGAACCGCCTGAAATCGCTCGCGATCAAACCAAGCCATCGCCTCCCGCGCCGCCCGCGCCTGCCGGACTTGAGAGGCTTCCGGCAAATGATCGCGCAAAGCCTTCGCGGTAGAGTCCAGAAGACGGCTATCGGGTTCAACGAGCAGGATATTTATTTTACCGGAAAATCCAGCCATCTGATCTTCCGATTCGCATGAGTTCACATTCACTCCCATCCCTTAATACTATGTATCGGCGGCCAAACGCGCCGCAAGTCTCCGCATCATCGGGCATTCCCTGAAAAGCGGCTTTCTGGAAGGCGCAAGCGGCGCTTCGTGAATCCCGCGCCCCTCCCAACCTTGTTCGTATAAAGGCAGGCATCCTCTTAATTTTTAATGTTATGCGTCAGCGCAAATCGACGACCGTAACGCCGCCGCCGCCTTCTTCGGGCTGGCCGGGGCGCCAGCCGCGGACGTGGGGATGCGCGCGCAGATACTCGCGAATTCCGCGCGCCAGTGCGCCCGTGCCCTGTCCGTGGCAGATTTTCACGAAAGGCATGTCGGCCAGCATGGCGTCGTCGAGGTATTTGTCCACGACCTCGATGGCTTCCTCGACTCGAAGTCCGTGAAGGTCGATTTGCCACGAAAGATCGCCGCGCCGCCGGAAATGCACGGCGCCGCTGAGCGCGGAGGCGGGCGGGGAAGAGTCTGGCGAAGAGGCGGCGGGGGGAGGAACAGGCGGCGCGGCGGCGGAACCAATGGGACTTATGCGACCTATGGGACGAACGGGACGGGAAGGACTGCCGATGCCTTTTGATGATGTGCCCGCGCCGGAATGCCACTGAAGAGAGGCGGGCTTTGTTTTGGGAGTTTCGTCTTCGGCAGCCTCCGCCTTGGATTTCTGTCGCTTGATTTTTTTGGATTGTTTTCGCGTGGGGCCGCCGCCGGGCGCGGAATCCGCCTCGAAATCATCAATCGGCGCAAGGAATTCTCCAGCGCGTGTTCCGGCGGCCGGAGCCGGGCGCGGCATTTCATCGGGTGAAAACGCGAGGCCGTCGAACGGCACCTCGACGAGCAATCCACGCGCCAGAAACACCTGCGCCCGGCGCCGGTCGAAATCCGCCGCTTTCAGCGTGCCCGTCTCGCGCAAATCCGCGATGAACACCTCGCGTCCGGGCTTCAAATCCTCGGGTCCGAGCATGGGCGGCAGCGCCTCGGCCGCGCGCCGGGTTTCGGTGGCAGCCTCGCGCTGAGCCTTTTCGATGTCGCGGCGCGCCTGGGCCAATTCGGCGCGCAACTGGGCGGGAGGCGCGTCGCGCGCGGGCAAATCCGCAATCCGCCGCTCGATTTCCTCGCGGATGGCGGCCAGTTGCTCCTCGCGCCGGCGGGCGAGCGTCTCGCGCCATCGGCGGCGTTCCTCGCGCAAGGTTTCGGCGCGCCGCCGCGCCAGTTCCTCTTGTTCGGCCAGCGCCGCCAGCCGCACGCGCAGTTCCTCCTCACGCGTGGCCAGCGACCGCTCGCGCCGCCCAAGCGCCCCGAGCAACGCCGACAAATCCGCCTCGCCGCGTTCGAGCCGCCGCCGTGCCCGCTCGATCAATTCCGCAGGCAATCCCTCGCGCTCCGCGATCACCAGCGCCTCGCTCGAACCGGGCACATCGAGCAGCAAACTGAACGTCGGACGGCGCTGGCGTTCATCCAGGGCGAACGAGGCGTTGCGCGCGCCTGGCGTTTCATGCGCCCACTGCTTGAGCGGCGTCAGATGGCTTGTGGCGAGCGTAAGACTGCCGCGGTGGCAGAGCCAGTCGAGCAGCGCCACCGCCAGCGCCGCGCCTTCCGCCGGATCGGTGGCCGTGCCGAGTTCATCAAGGAGGATCAGCGTGCGTTCGCGCGCATGTTTGACAATATCCGCCAACCGCGCCGCATGCGCCGAGAAGGTGCTCTGGCCTGACGCGACATCTTGTGCATCGCCAATATCCGCCCAAATATCCGCAAACACCGGCAAACGGCTGTCTGGCGAAAGCGGCGCGGGAATCCCGCATTGCACAAGCGCCGCCGCAAGGCCGAGCGTCTTCAACAATGTCGTTTTCCCGCCCGTGTTCGGCCCGCTCACCACAATCGAGCGGTCTGCGGCTTCCAAGGTCAGGCGCACGCCGATCGAGCGTTCGCGCGCGCGCAAATGCAGCAGCGGGTGATGCGCATCGAGCAGCCGAAGCGGACCGCGATCCACTACCTGCGGAATCTTCCATCCAAACCGGCCGGCGGCGCGCGCGCGTCCGAAAATCGAGTCAAGCCGCGCCAGGCGTTCGGTATCCGCGCGCATCCCAGGCAGAATGGCGCGCGCGCGCCGCGTCAGGGCCAGGCAGACGCGGTGAACTTCTCGCGCCTCGGCCGCGCGCATTTCCTCGACAGCGTTGCCCGCCTCGACCACCGACGCCGGTTCGATGAACACGGTTTCGCCCGTGTTCGAGCCGCCGTGGAGAATGCCCGAGACGCGCGATTTGCTTGATGCCCGCACGGGAAACACGTAGCGGCCGCCGCGCAGCGTGGCATAGGAATCCTGCAACACGCCCTGGCCCGAAAGGTCTTCCACCAAGCGGTCCACGAGCGAACGCAGGCGCGATTCGGAGCGTCGGATATCCGCCCGCACCCGCGCCAGATCGTCGCTCGCCTCGTCCGCCACCAAGCCGTCGGGGCGTATAGCGCGGCGCAAATCACGTTCGAGTGCGGTCGCAGGCGCGAGGCCTTCGCCAATGCGCGCCAGCGCCGGAGCGTCCGCGCGCATCTCACGCAAAAATCCTTCGGCGCGCCGCACGGCCTCAAGAAATCCCGCAACGAGCGCCAATCCCTCGGGATCGAGAGCGTGGCCTTCGGGAGCCATTGCCGTCCAAAGCGGACGCGGATCGCCAAGGCCATCGAGCGCCAGATCGTGTCCGCGATCCATCAGCGCGATGGCTTCCTCGACCGGACGCAATGCCGCCGTGACCTCTTCGAGCGTCGAGGCGGGCCGCGCCTCGCGCACGCGTTCGCGCCCGAGCGGCGACTGGCACAAGGCCGACACCGCTTCCAGAATATCGCCCAATTGCAGGCTTTCGAAGGTTCGCGCGTCCATTTGCAATCCCGGCCTCCTCTGGCCGAATGGAATTTCTTTTGCGGCGCGCCCGCGCCGGGCAAGGCAAATTGGCGCGAATTCCTTGGAGCGCGGCAACGGGGGGGGCGGCCTTTGCTTGTTCACAAACGAACATGTCAAAATAGGCCTTCTGGATTTTCTTTGCAGAACCTGTCCTTGACCGAATGCGGAAAGAGTGAAACAAGGGCCGTTACGCGGGTTTTCGGGCCGTTCGCATTGCGCGGCCGTCTCACGCTCGCTTGTTCCTCAAGAGCGCCGCCTCGGGGGCGCATTGCGGATTCATCCTGAATCGAGGAGACCGATCTTATGACCATTCACGAAGAAACCGTATTGTTATCTAAACGGGACATCCCGAAAAAATGGTATAATCTGGCGGCCGATCTCCCCAAACCCCTCGATCCGCCCCTGCATCCGGGAACCAAACAACCGCTTGGCCCGCAAGACATGACGCCAATCTTCCCGATGGGACTCATTGAGCAGGAAATGTCGCCCGAGCGCTGGATTCCCATCCCCGAGGAAGTGCTCGAGGTTCTTTCGCTGTGGCGCCCGACCCCGCTCATCCGCGCGCACCGTCTCGAACAGGCCCTCGATACTCCGGCGCGCATCTTCTATAAATATGAAGGCGTTTCTCCCGCAGGCAGCCACAAGCCCAACACATCTGTTCCGCAGGCCTATTACAACAAGCGCGAGGGCGTGAAGCGTCTCACAACCGAAACTGGCGCGGGACAGTGGGGATCAGCCCTTGCCTTCGCCTGCAACCGGTTTGGACTCAAGTGCACCATCTACATGGTCCGCGTGTCTTACGAGCAAAAGCCCTACCGCCGCACGATGATGCGCCTATGGGGCGGCGAAGTGTTTGCCTCGCCGTCGGATAAAACCGAGTCCGGGCGCAAAATTCTGGCGCAGCACCCCGACACGCTCGGTTCGCTCGGCATCGCCATCAGCGAAGCGGTCGAGGACGCCGTCCACCACGACGACGCCCGTTACACGCTCGGCAGCGTGCTCAACCACGTTCTGCTGCACCAAACGGTTATCGGACAGGAAGCGCAGGCGCAATTTGACCGAATCGGAGTCGAACCGGATGTGCTGATCGGATGCGTCGGCGGCGGCAGCAATTTCGCAGGATTGGCATTTCCGTTCCTGGCCGATAAAATCAGCGGCAAGCGCAAAAACCTGCGCGTCGTGGCAGTCGAGCCGGCCGCGTGCCCCTCGATCACGCGCGGGCGCTATGAATACGATTTTGGCGACACGGTTGGCCTCACGCCGCTCATCAAAATGCATACGCTCGGCCACGACTTTGTGCCGCCGGGCATCCACGCGGGCGGTCTGCGTTACCACGGCATGGCGCCGCTCGTGTCGGCCGCCGTCGAGCAGGGATTGGTCGAGGCCGTCGCGGTTCACCAGCTCCAAGTCTTCGATGCCTCGCGGCTGTTTTTCCACACGGAAGGCATCATCCCGGCGCCCGAGTCAGGACACGCCATCCTGGCCGCGGTCGAGGAAGCCAAGCGCATGAAAGCGGAAAAGCGCGCCGGAACGATTTGCTTCAACCTTTCCGGCCACGGATTCCTCGATCTGGCTTCCTATGAGGCTTTCCTGGGCGGAAAGCTGCAGAACTACGAATTCAGCCTGGGCGCGGACGAGAAAAAAGCCTGATTGCGCCCGGCGCGAAAATGACAAACCTCACACAAAGGCGCGAAGGCGCGAAGATGCCCTTCGCGCCTTTGTGACTTTAGCGTGAAAGAAGTTTATGATTCCACTTTCCTCTCTGGCGCGGCGCTGGAGCGCCACTCCGCCCAATCTCCTCGCCGCGGAAATCGAAACGGCCCGCCGCGAAGGCCGCGCGCCGCTTGATATTGTCACGTCCAATCCGCACGAAAATGGACTCGAATTTCCCGCCGGGCAAATCGAGGAAATCGTCGCGCGCGCGATGAAAACGGTTCCTTCGGCGCGTGTGTATCGCCCCGATTCGCGCGGCCAGCCCGCCGCCCGCGAGGCCATCGCGGCCTATTACCAAAGGCGCGGCGCCAGAGATGCCAATCCTGAACGAATCGTCCTGACGGCGGGCACAAGCCTGGGCTACTATTACGCGCTGCGGATTTTACTCGAACCGGGCGACGAACTCCTCGCCCCCAGCCCGAGTTATCCGCTTTTTGATGATCTTTGCGCCGCCGCCGATGTTCATCTGCGCCTGTATCATCTGGCCGAACGTCCGGAGGCGGAAGGCGGATGGCGGCCCGATCTCGACGACATTGAATTCCAAATTACACCGCGAACGCGCGCCATTATCGTCGTTTCGCCGCACAACCCGACCGGATGCGTCTTTTCCGCCGCCGAATGGGAGCGGCTTGGAGCGTTGTGCCGGGGGCACAACCTCGCCGTCATTCTCGACGAAGTGTTCTGCGAGTTTCTGGCCCCGGGTGCCCCCGCGCTTCCGCGTCCGCGCCCCGGAGAATTTCCGCTCGTTATCACACTGAACGGCTTTTCGAAGATGTTTTCGCTTCCGGGCTGGAAAGTCGCCTGGATGAAGGCGGATGGGGCTGATGGCGCGGAGGTTGCGCGGTTTTTGACCGCCGTCGAGCATCTATCCGACACCTTCTTGCCCGTGAACGAAGTGGCCCAGGCGGCGGTTCCGGCTGTATTCGAGGCTGGCGATCCGGCGGTTTGCGGCGCGCTCGCGCGCGAATATGCGCAGCGGCGCGAACTCGCCTTGGCGCATTCTCCGCTGCCTGTCCACCGGCCCGAAGGTGGAGTGTATTTGTGTCCGCGCCTGCCCGAAGGCATCGAGGATGAAGCCATCGCTTTGCGCGCCCTGCGCGAACAAAATCTGCTCATTCATCCGGGGTATTACTACAATTTGCCATCGCATCTTGTGATGACCTGCGTGTCCGCGCCCGAGCGGCTGCTCGATGGCCTTGGGCGGCTGCGGCGGGTGGTGGGGGACAAGTGAAATGGGACCTCTGGGACGTATGAGACTTCTGCGACCTATGGGACATTTGCCCAAAAGGGCGTGTATGGTTATATATTTGGCAAGGCATTAGGCCCTGAAACGTTGGTGGCGCCAACAACCCGTTGTGTTTGCCCCAAGTCCCATTTGTCCCATCGGTCCTATAGGTCCCATTTGTCTCATGATTCAGGAGGGCATTCTCCTCATGGCTATGGAAATCGAATGGGTGTTCGCGCTGACTCGCCTGCCGGGTCCGCCGCCCGCCTCGCGCGGAGTGAAAATCGTTCAGGCCTATCTTGTGAAAGGTTCCCCCTCGGTGCGGGTCCGCCTGATGGGAGAGCGCGGATACCTGACAATCAAAGCCGAAGTCCCTTTGCCCTCCGCCTCGCCCACGGCCTCGGCCTCACCCTCACCACCTCCTGCGTCCGCGCCGCCTGCGCCGTCCATGCCGGGACCATGCATTCGCGAGGAATTCGAGTATGAAATTCCCCCGGCCGATGCCCGGCGCCTGATCGAACTTGCGCCTTGGCGGCTGGAGAAGCGCCGCTACCACCTCGACGGCGGCTGGACGCTCGACATCTTCGAGGGCCGCCATGCCGGGCTGGTGCTGGCCGAATTCGAGATGCCCGAGCCGGGTCCGGCGCCCCCGCCGCCGCCTGGGTGGGAATGGATCGACGTATCGCAAAACCGCCGCTACAGCAACCAGCGCCTGGCCATAGAAGGATTGCCTGATGGCTGCCCGTTTGCAAAGTTTGCCAGTCCTTCTATTTGAGGTTAAGGGAGGGTTATATTAAAATCCTCCAACACAAATCGCTTTGGCATGAAAAAAGCTTGGACATTTTATCCCGATTGTTCCTACACTTCGTATGAGCGGTTGCGCGCTCGTGTCGTTTTGTTGTTAATAGCCCTTCTCCTCAGGGCTTTTCGCCTCAGGCCGAGCATACCCCTTCATTCACAGGTTCCGCGTGGTTGGCGGCAGGCCGCACAATCCGGCAGTTCTTGTATTGAATCGAGCTTGGCATGGGCTGGAAGAATTTATTGCACATTATAAAAACCTCAGGACACGAGGTTTACGATACGGCCCGCGAAAAGATTCGCGAGGCGGCATCGAATGCGCCTTTGCCCGGCTTTGGCTCTGAGGAAGAAGAAGAGATTGAACCGGACAACTCCAAAGACTCCCTGAATACCCGCCGGAAAAAGACCGCAGGCGGCCCGATGTGGGACTTGGATGCTCCTATCGACACCGGCGGACAGGCGGTCGGCGGGGAATCGGATGTCGGGCGTCCTTCAGAAAAAACTCCCCATCCACGCCCGGGGACGCCCGCGGAATCTTTCGGGAAGGGCCAGCCGCCTCCTTTTCCACCTTCCGCTTCCTCGGCATCGAACCAGCCCTCTTCCCCCGAAGCCCCCCCATCGCCGCCGGGAACGCACGGCGCAGCCGGATTCTATCCGCGTCAAAAAGGCGAAAAAGAACCACCGAGCGGCGCAAATCGGGTTCGTGTTTCGCAGCCGATGGACACTTCGTATCAGAGGAAGTCGTCCACGGTGGATTTTATTGAACGCCGTTACGGCGCGTATGGTGCGCAGGTGGCGGCTGCGATTCTGGCGCACGCCCTGCAACCGGGCGGAATTCAACGCCTGATGCAACGCCTGGACCTGAAGACATGGAATAACGACGCGCTGGATCACGATGAGATATTGCGGTTTATTCAAAACAAAGGACTTGAGACGTTTTGCAAGGCGTTGGGTATTCGCCTGAATCCTTCGAACGGCAAATCGAGTGTCCGAAATGAAGACACTGACACTCAGGATGATGACGCATCGCACCGGGCATTGAGTATTAAAACCCCTGCTGGCAGTGATACAGGCCAAGGTGGAAAAGGTGCAATTCCCACTGCGCGTCCGTCGGCAATGCGGCTTTCACGCGGAGGCGAAGGAGATGGGAGCGCAGGCGCCTCGCCAAGAATCAAATTAGAGGGCCAGGATTTTAAGCCGATCCCGATTCAGGAACGGCTGCCGCGCCGCTTTGTTGGCAAAATGGAAAGTCCGGCGGCGCTAGGCGCGGGCCAGCCGCTTCCCGCTTCGCCGCCAACGCGCCATTTGGCGGCGGGCACAGGTTCAGCCGTGCCTTCGGTTCCCCTCACGCCCAAAGAACCCGGAGATACCGCCAAACTCGGTTCCAGCCCCGCCGCCAGGGACGGGCAAGAGATGGGGCTTCCTCCCCGCGCCGCTTCACAGGGCCTGAAAACGCAGCCTGCCTCGACTGAGGCCGATACTCAGGAGATACCCCCCCATCCGCCGTGTTCTCTTGAGCCTCCCGCTCCTCCTTCACTGCCCGCTCATGCTTCGCCGCCAGTTGCGACCGCGCCAGCGTTGTCCGCGATCCCGGCGCCGGCTCCTTCCCAACCGGCTCCTCCCGTGTATCCTGCGGCGCCTGTTCGCACTCCTGGCTTCTCATCGACGGGATCGAAGCATCCGGGCCAGGGTCTGGCGGGCAAGCCTGCGCGGCCTTCGGGCTACTCAAGCCCCTATGCCACCACCGGACCAGCCAGTCCCGAGGCCTTCCTGCGGCGCGTTATCGAGGAAACTCAGGTCCCGCTGACTCCTCCGCCCAAACCGGCTCCCGGCGTCCCGTCCAAGGAAAACAAATCCGGCAATTTACACAAATAGGCTTTTTGGCAGCCAATTCAGATGAGTTCAGACATATCGCAGGGAGAACCGATGGCTCAACGCGGGGCAAAGGCGAAGCAGATTCATTTGCTGCTGCTGGTTTCGGCGCTTGTGTATCTGGCGTGGTCTGGATGGAACCCAAGCGGGCGCGTGAACTGGTTTTTCGAGACCGTGCCGGCAATAATCGGCGGGATTATTTTGGCGGCCACCTACAGGCGGTTTCCGCTCACGACGGTGAGCTATTGCCTCGTCTGGTTTTTCTCACTGATCCTTATGACGGGCGGGCACTATACCTACGCTGAGGTGCCCATCGGTAATTGGGCGAAAGAGACGTTTGATCTGTCGCGCAATCACTTCGACCGCCTGGGGCATTTTTTCCAGGGCGTGATTCCGGCGTTTCTGGCGCGCGAACTGCTCGTGCGCACTTCACCGTTGCGTCCGGGCAAATGGCTTTTCTGGGTTTGTGTGAGTGTGGCGCTTGCCGTAAGCGCAGCTTATGAATTGTTCGAGTGGCGGTATGCCGTAACGTTTGGCGGACAGGCCGCCACGGATTTTCTCGGATCGCAAGGCGACGTGTGGGACGCCCAGCAAGATATGTTCATGGCGCTGCTTGGCGCGGTGACGAGCCTGCTGGCGCTTGGCCGCCTCCACAACCGTCAGCTGGCTCAATACAACACAAAAGCCGACGGGAGATAGCGTTTCCAGCGTTGGACGAATGCGCTGCGCGAGATGATCCAGATGGTGTTTGCGCCGCCGCCACCGCTATCGGGCGAAATCACAGCGCCGCGCGGGGTTGTCAGCGTGGGCGAACCGCCCCAAAGCGCGCCAATCAATTTGTGTTGCGCGTCAAAAGCCAGCAGGCGCCCAAGCGCGTCTTCGCCCACATAAATCGTTCCATCATCCGCCACATCCACGCCGCCGCTCGCGCCGCCAAGGCCTTCGACGAGGTTGTCGATTTGCGTGTAATGCGCGCCCTCCGCGTCGATGCTGCCTTCCCACGCGTGAACCATGCCGTCGGCCTCGCTGGCCACATACACGCGCGCCCCATCGGGCCTCACGCTGAGACCGCGTTGGATGTGGCTGGTTGTGGCCGGGCCGAAGGGGCTTCCGGCCAGTTCGTTCAAACTGGAATCATAGACATGCCAACTGTCGGTCACTTTATCGACCACGAAAACATGCCCTGCCGCGTCGCAATCCGCGTCGCCCGGGCGGTAGGCGAGCTCCTTGCCGGGAAGCGCCTGTCCGTCGATTGCGTTATAAATAAACAACGCGAGGCACGTGGGATTGCTCGTGTAATCTGCAATGGTGACGATAGCTTTTTGATCGGGGGTTACGACGATTCCAGATGGGGCGCGGATTGCCTTTGCCGCGCCCGCGCTGGTGCGGCCCTGGGTGATGGGCGAAAAAGCAGCCTCCGCACCGCCCGGCTCGAAGACGCGGACATTGTTCGCGGAATAATCGCAAATCCACAGCCGCCCCGCCGCATCCAAATCGCCATACGAAGGCATTTTCCATCCGCTTCCCACTGTGCCGGCGAACCTGTAAGGCAGCGCCTTGGGCATCGGCGCCACATAACCAATGAGAGTGCGGAAGGAAGCGAGGCTTGTGTTAATTGTGACCGAGCGGCGCGGGAGGGCCAGCAATTGGTCCGACCGCGTGGCTGCGCGCGATTCGACCGTGGTGGCCGTTCGTACGCCGAGTTCGGCAAGGATGCTCATCACGGTGCTGCTGTAGCTCCCGCCCGGATAGGCGTGGTGTCGCGCGATTTTACCGTTGCAGTGACGTTGGATCGACTGGTTGCAGAGTTGAATCTGGTCGATCACGCCCTGGCGCGTTTGCGAAGAGAGCGACGGGTGGTTGATCGTGTGGTTTTCGATATGCTGAACGCCGCTGGAATCCATTTCGCGCAGCTGGTGCCAGTCGGCGTGGTTTGCCGTGCCGATCCAGTCGGTGGTGCAATACACCACGGCGGACAACCCGCGTTCCTTCAGGATGTGGTAGGCGTGCGTATATTGGCCGTCATAAGGGCCGTCGAAGGTGATGCAGATGGATTTGTCGGGCAGTTCGATTTTTCCCTCGATCCAATCGGCGATTTCGTCGAGCGAGACAGTCGTATAGCCGCCCTCGACAAGCAGGTCCATTTGCGCCTGGAAATTAGCCGCCGATGCGCCATAAGGGTATTTTATGACAGGGATAATATCGTGATATAACAAAATCGGAATGCTTTCGGCGGCGGCCGCCTTGTCCGGCCTGGCGTCAAGGACTGGCTTCGCGCCTTCCTGAACGGCCGAGTTTGTTTTTCCGGTGGCTTGGGCATTTTGCCCAAGCGGTCTGGTGGCTTGGGCGTCTCGCCCAAGAATCTTTCCTTTGCAGGCAGTCTGCGCGGAAACGAGCGGCGCGAGTTTATCGAATGGCGGCGGCGCGGCGAAAACCGGCGCGCTTCCGTCCCGGTTCCATACCGCGGGATTGCCCGGCAATAGCGCCACGGTTCCATCGAGCGCACCCGCCACGAGATCGCCATATCCATCGTCATCCGCGTCGCCCGCGGCGATCAGCGAGCGAATCACATCCGGGCCGTTCCATTGCCAGAGGAGCGCGCCGGTAGCGCCGGAAAACGCCGCCACAACGCCGTTTTCCGCGCAGACGGCCACGTCCGTGCGTCCGTCGCCATCGAGGTCGCCCGGGCAGGCCAGCGCGCGGCAGACGTCGCCCACTTCCGCCGTCCAGAGCGGACTCACACTTCCACTGCCCGCGCCCGAGATGCAGGCAACGCGCCCGCCCGCTGTCGCCGCGAAGCAATCGGTCGTCGCGTCGTCATTCACATCCGCCACGGCGCACACGGCGCGCACGGGGCGGTCGAGAAAACAATCCCACAGCGTCGAACCGTTCGCGCCCGAGACCATGCGGACCCGGCTGTTGTTTCCACCCGCTGCGAATTCCGGCAGACCGTCGCTGTTCATGTCGCCCATGCTATCGAGCGCCTCGGTAAAGCCCGAAGTCACTGATTTTTTCCAAATCTGCGCTCCATCATTTCCGTCATAGGCGACCACATCTCCATTCCAGTCCAGGATCACGGCGTCGGACGAGCCGTTGTTGTTTAGGTCGCCGGCGTTGAAAATGCGATGAATGTAACCGTATCCGCCAAGATCGGCGAGGTCGCGCGTCCAGATTTCGGCGCCCGTCCGCCCATCGCGCAGATACAAAACCTGTTCCGCGCCGCCGGCCAGGAGTTCCGGAATTCCATCGCCGGTGCGATCGGGCAAAAACGCGAATGCGGCGATCGAACAGCCAGATTGAAAAAACGGCTGAACGGCGATTTCCGTGTTTGCGCCAAGGGATATTCGATATACGTTGCCAAGGTCGTCGGCCAAAAAGCACTTTGATTCAACTACATTCGCGGCGTTTTTGTTGGCGCCGGCATTCTTATCGGGTTGCGGCGCAATCGCCAGGACGGAGGCGTTGATTGTCTCTGTGCAAAGACTCAGCGGGGGTGAGGTTGGTTCGCCGCTCCAGCACACCAGCGCGCCCGAGTCGTAACCCGCGAGGATTTCCGCGCGCCCGTCGCTGTTGAGGTCGGGGAG
>CAYUNT010000073.1:15736-19327 GCA_964446285.1 uncultured Candidatus Sumerlaeota bacterium
GGGGTACCCCGCGAGGCTCGCGGCGCGCCGGGCGGTGGGGCGGGGGGGGCGGGGCCCCAGAGTCAGGCACGCATCACCTGGGCGTGTGGTTGTGAAAATCGGAGGGGACGCGAGTGCGGAGCCTCGCGATCCCATTGCCGCCGCCGCTCCGCCCCCCGCCATTGCGCAAAAGGCGAGAAGCAAAGCCCGGCATGACGAAAGAATCCTGATTGCGCCCATGCCCTTGCCGTTATGTTTCGCGGGTCGAGCCATTGCCACCCGTAACCTCCACGAGGCGGCGGATGACAGGCCAATTCGCCCTGGGTCCGCCAAAGTTTATGAGGTGTTTTGCGATTTCGCCGGACTCGCCTCCGCGGGCGAGTGGCGTCGGTAGTAACTGAGAAGATTTCGCCGGTAAATCACGCCCGCGACCTTGCCCTTGCGCCGCGCATCGACGACGGGAATGGCCTCGGCTTCCGACGAACTGAATATGGCGAGCGCGGCGGAGAGCGGGCTTTCGGGCTGCAAACGCGCCGGATTGGGATCGGCGATCTCGCCCGCCAAAAGCAGCGGCCCCATTTCCTCGCCCAGCGTAAGGACCGAGCGCAAGTCGTTTACCGAAATCAGGCCCCGGAATTCACCTTTTTTGCTGACCACGCACAGGATAGGCGCGTCGGTTTCCGCCAACTGGTCGATGATGCTGTTGAGCGTGGTATCCTCGGGAATGCAAGGCACGTGCGTGGACATAGCGTCGGCCGCCGTCAGTCCGGCCAGCGGATCGCGCTGCTGGGTTGCCGCCTCGACGTCGAATCCATCGCGCAGCAGCGACATCGTATAGACCGATCCGGGGCGCATCTGCCGCGTGAGGGCCGCCGCCAGCGCCACCGTGATCATTAGCGGAAACAAAATCTGGTATCGCCCGCCCGTGACTTCGTAAATCAGCAGGATCGAGGCGAGCGGGGCGTTGAGCGATCCGGCGACGACGCCCGCCATGCCGACGAGCGCGAATACGGCGGGCGAGGGGAGTCCGAGAGGAACGATCTGATGCGCCGCGACGCCAAATGCCGCGCCAAGCGCCGCGCCAATGAACATCGCCGGAGCGAACGATCCGCCAACGAATCCGCTGCCGAGCGTCAGCGCCGTGGCGAGCAACTTGCCCAGCGCATACAGGATGAGGATCGCGCCAAGGGCGGCGCCGAAGTTGGCGTGTTCGAGTATGCGCTCGTTGATGAATTCGTAGCCTTCGCCCTGGATTCCCGGAAGCACAATGGCCATCAGGCCCACGAGCAGGCCGCCGAATGCCGGCTTAAGCCACGTGGGCAGATGCACATTGCGCTGAAACACATCCTGTGCCTTGTAGATTCCGGAAATATACAAAGCGCTGAACAGGGCGCAAAGCAGCCCGAGAATTCCAAAGGCCACGATCAGTTTGAAGTCCGGCTCGATGCTGTCCACTAGCCCCGCCGGGACGCGAAAGGCAGGCTGGTGCGGCAATAGAACCTGCGTGACCACCGATGCCACAACGGCCGCAAGCACCACGGGCGTGAAACGCGGAACGGTGAATTCGTGCAGGATGAGTTCGAGGGCGAAAACGACACCGCCGAGCGGGGCATTAAAAATGGCCGCGATTCCCGCCGCCGCTCCGCATCCGACCAGCGTGCCCATGCGCCGGCGTTCGACGCCCGCCAGCCGCCCGAGCGAGGTTCCCATCACCGCGCCGATTTCGACAATCGGTCCCTCGGGTCCCGCCGATCCGCCGCTGGCCATCGTAATCACCGAAAGGCCCGACTTGACCGCCGTTGAGGGCGGCAGATTGATGTTGCCCGTAACGACCGCCTTCATCAGCGCTGGAACGCCGTGCCCGCCCGGGATGCGCAGCAGGCGATACACACACCCGCCGACGATCAAGCCCCCGAGCGCCGGCAGCCCGACGGCAATGATGCGGTCAAGAATCTGTCCGCTGGAAAGGAGCGAATCCTGCCGAAAAAACAGGCGGTGGCTCCAGATCAGCGCCAGGCGGTAGAGCGTCGCGGCCAGACCTGTGAAAATTCCCACACCCACGGCCAGGGCGAGAAATTTCGCGCCGGGGCGGCTTGAGTCTTTCTCGCCAAGCCAGCGGGAAGCCAGGGAACGGAGTTTGGTTTGCCGAGGACGTTTGTGTGGCATGACCTGCTATGGGCCGTCGGGTCTGGGGAAAACATGGCAATCCGCAACGCCAGACCGCGTGCGAAGCGGGCGGATTTCCCGCAGGGGAAATTTCAGACCCACGCGCCGAACCGCCGCCGCGGAACACGCCGCCGAAGTATCAGGGCTTCCGATGGACCGGAACGGCGGAGGAAGTGGCGGCGGGCGCAGCGCCGGCGGCCCCGGCAGCTCCCAGCCGCACCGTGGCTGTGTTGTCGTAGCGGTGGGGAATATCCTTAAAACGAGGCGAAACCACAGGAACGGTTCCCGTGCGGGTTTCATCGAGAATCAGGATGCTGTAAGGGCGAGGCCCTCCGGGTTTGACCTTGAACATCGAGTGGAAGCAAACAGGCGTGAGCGAGCGGTTCTTCAAATTTCCGAAAGTGAGAATCGTGCGGAACGTCTTGCCGTCGGGCGTTTTTTGATCGCCGCTGGCGCGCAGCGGCCCAACTTCCGCAGGCGCGGTTTCCACATACTCGACAGATTCCGGATCGTAATACACGCGCACACAGACGGCGATAGGCGTTGTGCCCGTGTCGTTTTGCGAAAGGCGGACTTCGAGAGTGAAAGAAGACCCGTCGTCGGCGGGGTTGCCGGAAATCACATGCCCGGCCACGACGGCCTCGGGTTTGACGAGCGGAACGCCTGGCGCTTGCGTCGCGCACAAGATGCCCAATGCGATCAGCGGCAGAAACATGAAGCGCCGGGCCAATTTCTCAAAAATTCCTGACATGCCAATCCAATCTCCTGGCGGGAATTCAGAGGATGCGGAGAAGGTTTATAAAAACCTCCTTCTTTAGGGCACGCCAGCCCGGCGCGCTTGTCAAGCCCGAGTGGCGCACGAATTTGGGTCAGCCTTTTAATGCACGGATGGTGATCGTGGTTTCCGTCCCGAGTCCCGCGCGAATTTGGGTCAGCCGTCTGCGCGCTCTTCACGCCATAGAATGTCCATGATATGGTCGCGAAGCATCGGCATCTTGTTTCTGGCAACGTCCCACACAATTTCGTAATCCACGCCAAAGTAGTCATGAACCACACTTGTGGCGCATTCCCGCAATCGCCCGCCATTCAACCTCAGGATATTTCTGCCTCCACTCGGCGGGGACTTTCTTGGCCGCTTCTCCGATAATCTCGATGCTGCGAACAACCGCCCTTTTCGCCGTTTCATCCCGAAAAAACTGCTCGCGCGTCAGGCGCGGAATCAAATCCGCCAGATAATCCGCCTCGTCAAGAATATGGAGTAGATATTCAAGGGCCGACAAAGACATCTTCCACCTCGCGCAGGATGTGCGGACCGATGTGAGGGCTGAGCGATTCGGGCGTCACCACCCGCGAATCATGCAAATCACGGCCAAGGTGGGCGCCCTCCTGGCGGACAAAAGAAATCTGTTTCTCAATTCATAGGTCGTGGGGGTTGGGGGGAGGAGA
>CAYUNT010000074.1:0-19301 GCA_964446285.1 uncultured Candidatus Sumerlaeota bacterium
AATTCAGGGCACAGAATAGGGGGAAAATGGTATAATGCGCGATCTTTGCGTTGCCTCCCCAAAGATTTTCCTGGTCGTTAAAAATCCGCAAAAAAAGCAAAGAAAAAAGGCCGCCGCTTTTGAGGGCGGCGGCCTGAGATTTCAGTGCCGGATCGTTGCAGAAAAGAGATAGATATAAAATGCTTATCCGGCGCGGAGCATTTCTCCGGTTCGGGAGAAAGCTCAGACTGGCCTTGGAGGCCAATTAGTTAATCTTGTTCTGAATGCGGTCAATTTGGGGTTCAGAGCCAGGAACCACGGTGCCCGGGCCGCCGCCGATACGAACGATATCGCCGGCGCTGACAGTGCCGTTGGTCGGATCGTAATCCATTCCAAGGTCTCTCCAGGAAGCAGATTGCTGCACAGTGCCGCCGCCGAAGGCCATGATGCCATCGGGGCCGGCGGAAACCATACGCCATGCCGCGCCCGAGCTGACGCCCGCGCAGCGGTTTTCAGACGGGGGATTGCAGACCGCCGTTCCGGTGAAGTAGTCATAGCAGTCATATTGAGTTGAAACTGTCCCGTTGGGATCTTTCACGCGATCCATAACAGCGAACGGGTCGCGCAAAACGCTAGTTATGTAGGCGATCGGCGTGGTGACCCAGATGAAACGAGGGCTTACCCATCCGGTCGTTGGCGTGGGAATACCGAACACGCTGGGTCCGCCAAATCCGCTGCAGCCTGGGCAGAGGAATCGAGGCGGCTTGGCGCCCATGGGCTTGTTGTAGTCCACGGTGTAGGCCTCGATCGCCACGGCCATCGAACGCATGTCGGCTTTGGTGCGCGAGACTTTCGAGCGCACCTGCGCCTCGAGGAAGTTCGGGATGGCGATGGCCGCCAGAATGGCGATGATCGCGACGACGATCAGAAGCTCGATCAGTGTAAAGGCTTTAACTCGACGCATAATTGTCACCCCACTTTCATGTTGGGCTTTTAGTTTGGTGAAGCCCTAACGAATGGAAAGGATAGATGGTAGATGAACACTCCCGAGGCGTCCGGATCAAGGCGTTAACCCAGCGCGCATTACGCTGCGGAACTGCCTTGCGGCGCTGAATTCGAGAGGCTGGGTCGGGCGCCTCCGCCGGGGGTGTCGCGCAGAACTCCTTGGAGTGAACAGGGAATCCTCATGATGCCGTGCGCACTTCCAAGGCCGTTGCGGCGGTCCGATTGGCGGATTAAGTCGTGTGGTATAGCGCCCCCCTCGGTGGTCGTCATCACCCCCTTTCCCGAAATGTAACATTTTCCTTACACTAGAGCTTTTGCGAATGCAAGCCCCGCTTTTATACGAAGGCTGCAAAAAACGCATACCCCATGTCAGGCTGCCCTTGGATTAGGGATTAACCAGCGTGAAGTTCTTCGGCGGAGGCGTATCGGTGTATTTAGGCGAACGATAGATGTTGCCGATGCTCACCGTGCCATTGGTCGGGTCATAGGGCGGCTGACCCCCTGACTGATCGTGCCATTTCCGGATGTCGGATTTAATTTCTTTATCCGGCCCCCAGCTATACATAAACCATCCGCCGATATTGTTATAGAAGTTGCGATACTCGCCGTTGTTGGGAAGATAACTGTAAATCCACTCGATATCCCAATAGCTGATGCGGCGCGAAACATCTGGCGGCTTAAACAGACCGGAGTTATTGATCGAACCGTCTCCCGCGCTGATGAAAGGATCCAGCGGAAGACTTGTGATGTAAGCAATAGGCGTGGTCATCCAACTGGATACACGGAAATGGTCGGTTGGGTAATCGCCACCGCTCTGATCCGTAGGGTTGGGGTTGGAACTCACATTATATGCGTCATTGTGGATCGGGTAATGCCTGTTATCCACAGCGTAAGCCTCGATGGCGGTGGCGACCGAGCGCATATCGGCCTTCACGCGCGAGACCTTCGAGCGCACCTGCGCCTCGAGGAAGTTCGGGATGGCGATGGCTGCCAGGATGGCGATAATCGCCACCACAATGAGCAGCTCGATGAGGGTAAAAGCTTTGCGGGTCTTCATAGGGTCTTTTTCCTTCTGTGGCATGAGATGAGTCCGGATTGGACCGGACTCCTTCCCTCTTTGGCTCCCAGCCTCCAGGCTGCCTTTGTCATTCCGCGCGGTTCCGCTCACGCATTGGCGGAAAATCGCGAAACCCATTATTCAGCCCGGGGGCATGTCTCGCTGCTGGCCCAAAACCATAAATCGCGCCTGGCGGCGGGCCAAGGCCACCGAGCGTCGTGCATCGTCTTTAGAAATCGGGCGACCACCTCCTTTATAAAACGAGTTATCCTGTGGAATAGAGTGCGGCGGATAAATAGCCGACCACGTAATCTTCGCTCACAGGCATTTCGTCATAAGAGGTTGTGTGGTGAAGAACTTTAACACGATTCGCGCCCAACGCCTGCGAAGCCAGCAGTGCGCAAGTTATAGGGCCATACCCGCAAGCCATCGCGCGACCGGATTCCACGGCGGCGCAAAAGGCATGGGCATCGCCGCGTTCGACAATCTCAAGCAGAATTTTATCGCGCTCGACGCATTCTTCATGCCCGGCGCCGTGATACAGGTCGCTTGAGGCGACAATTAGCGTAGGCGTTTGCGGCGCAGATTCCTTGCTCCCCTGCGCTCGCGCCGGCGCCTCTTTCTCCGGCTTCCCAGTTTTTGCGGATGCCAGGCCTTGTTCTTCTTCGCGGATTACCGACGCCAGCGCCTCGGCCAGCTGTTTGCATGGCGCGAACTTCTGATCCGAGAGGAGCAGCGGAACCAGCGCGAACGGCCCAAGCGCCACTTGCAGGAATGGCAATTCCACTTCGATGGAATGTTCTTCTTCATGTGCTTCATCCACAGAGCGGATGAAGGAATAGCGCGATTCGAGATGTTCGAGAAATTCGCGATCGAGGGGAATTTCGCCAAGCGGCGTTTTGAAGGCGTCCGCCGAATGCGAAGCGGCGCCGCGGAAACGGGCATAATGCGAAGGGGCAAGAACCACGACGCGGCGCGGGTGCAAACCCTTCAGCATGGCGAAAGCGGTTGCGGCCGTTGAGCCGGAATACGTGTAACCCGCGTGGGGAGCGATCACTCCCCGGATATGCGCACCCTCTCCGATTTCCTTCGCCTTTCGCGAAAACTCAGCGCCAGACGCGGCGGCACCGAGCAATTGTTCCACCTGCTGGCGGAGCATTGCATTCGAGCCGGGATAAAAACGCCCGGCTTGTGCGGCGGGCCGGATGTGAGTCATAGGTGCGGGTTCGGATCAGGGAAGCAATTCAAGGAACCTGCCAAAGTATGCCAAACTGGCTTCCCTATACCCCTTTGGATTAAGGGTGGGTCCTGATTCTGCTTAGTGTCAATTGGAAATGCTACGCATTTGAACGCTCGTCTCAAAATGAGCATAATCCTCTTGATACGAGGCATCGCGGAACCGGCAGCAAGCGTTTGCCCGGCCTGTGAGAATTTTCGCTCGCGAACAGCACATCCAAGGGCAGCGGAAAGAGCCTTCCTATATCAGAATCCAACTGGAAGAACGGGGGAACGAGGAGGTGGGAGTGGGATTGGGCGTAGGGGAAACCTCCGGCGAAGGAGAAGGCGATGGCGCGACGCTTGGCGAAGGGCTGGGTTGGGGCGAAGGCGAGATCGATGGCGTAGGGGAAACGCTGGGCGAGGGGCTGGGCGAGACGGATGCGGACGGCGAGGGCGATAAGGAGGGGGATGGCGAAGGCGATGCGGAAGGGCTGGGCGTCGCTGTGCGAGTTGGCGAAGACCCCGCCAGACGGTTGGGCTGTCCGGGAGACGGGTCGGTCATCGACACAAATTCGCCCGTCGCATCAGGGTAGCGGCCTTCGGAGACGTCAGTAGTCTGCGCGCCAAACACGCGATGATCGAGCAGGGTTGTTCCATCGGGCATAAAGATGGCAACCTCTTCTCCTGCCGCATCGAGTTTGAATGATGTGTGGAAATGTCCCGCCGCGGGGTTGTCCTGCTCGGGATCGCCGTCGGCCCAGACGATAATAAACCCGCCCGCTGGGATGATCAGACCGTCAGGGAGGCGGTATCGCGTCGGTTCTGTCACGTTGTCCGTAACGTAATATCCCCCGGCGTTAAGCGGCTCGGTTCCGCCGTTAATGAGTTCGATCCAGTCGTCGAATTCGCCCATGTCGTCGTTGATCGTGGTTTTGTTCGACGCCATGTATTCATTAATGCGCAGAGGCGACGCGCCAAAATCCGGCGTGGGTGTCGGCAGAGGCGTGGGCGTCGGGTAGGGCGTCAAGGTCTCGGCAGGGACGCTTGACGACAGCTGGCTGAGGATCGACGAGCGGCGTGTCGAGATAAAACTCTTGATGTCGTCTTCGGCGCTGCTCGTGCCTCCGCGAACCTCTTCGGCCCAAGCGTCGATGAGCGGATCAAGGATGTCGTTGCGCAAATGGTTTTCGACCATATACTTCAGGATGCGCGAATAGCGATTTTTCATGGCGGCGTTATCCAGAATGCGTTTGACCAGCGGCCGCTTGCTCATCGAATCGCCGTTAATTCTTTTGAAGTCATAGATGCTTGCCTTGGCCCAGTTGGTGCTGAAAAAATCAATTCCGAACGTATTATCGAGATCGTAACTCATGAATTCCATCTGGCGGGTTTGCGGATTCTGATATAGAAAGTAGTTGTTCATGTTCGACCAATAGCCGTCCCACTGGCCGATGGCGACCTCGACCGCCAGCGCCCGGAGAAAGCCATCCACGTTCAGTTCATTGGCCAGTGCCTGTTCGATTTGCGCGTCGGACGTATTGTTCAGGACTTCGATGAAATGCGCCAGACCCGTGTAATCGTGCAGCGCCTCGTTGGTTTGCAGTTCGTAGGGCGGCCGCCCCCACGACTCGATGTAATCGTAATCGCCCGCGGGGCGCACGAGGAGCGGGGCGGGATACAGGCACTTGAAAAGATTTCCGTCGTTTTTCTCGAAGCGGCTGTTGAGGAAAATTTCGTCCACTTCCTCGACGGCCACGCGCTTGTCGAGATTGACCGTGCTTCCATCGTTGCGCTTGGCGGTAGTCTGGCCGTTGATCGTCAGGCGCGCGAAAGCCGTGCGCGGGGCGGCCGTGTCCATGCGCCGCATCAGTTCCCAGCCAAGGCGCGAACGCTGAAACGTGTGCGCCGAATCGTTGTGTTCGCCATTGAGATTGAGCCGCCGAATCCCGTGAATTTCACGCCCGGGCACAAACTCGTTGAACTTCAGTTTGAATGAGCAATAGCTCGATCCTCGCGATGTGTTTCCTTTCAGCCGGATGGCGCAATCGGCGATCGTTTCCGCGGGGACAAGGCTGCTTTGATACACCACGGAGCAGGGGAAGTATTCATCCGCGTTGGCCGCGTTCGAGTCCGTGCGGTCCAGCATCGTTTTCAGAAGGTCCGCGTCCATTGTGACGTCGATTTGGGCGAATCCCGCGTGGCGGAACATGACCTCCGATTCGACATACGCCGGGTCGTTGCTCCATTGCGCTTCGGGCAGGAGGGCCGCAGCGCGATTGCCCGCCAGAAGGAATCCGGCCAGAATCGGCAGCAATGCAAAAAGAGGAGTGAGATGGCGGCAACAACGAGGGGAAACAGTGTTCATAATGCGAGTCCTGGGAAATGCAATGCAGGCGCCTTGCCCGCACAATTGCGTTGGAATGGCGGGCCTGCGCGCCCGATTGGCGATCAGTTTGGCGTTTTTCCGGCAGATTGTTGGAAAGGCGCCGTGCCGCCAAAACGTCCAGCGGCGTTGGAGCCGGGCGGACCGGCGGGAGGAGGCGGCGGGGCGCCGGGTGAGGGAATGCGCGGCGGACGCCCTTCGCGGAGCGCCTGAAGCGCCTGCGTGGCCGTTTGCGCCAGCGGGTGCTTCGGGTCGATTTGCGCCGCCGCGCTGAATTCCTGGCGCGCTTGCACAAGGTCGCCGCTCAAGTAGAGCGACGCCGCCAGGTAAAAATGCGCCCGTGTGTCGTTGGGATTGAGATCGATGTATTTCACAAAAGCATTGGCGGCCATGCGCGGATCGCCCAGCGCATACAGGCATTCGCCCGCCATCCGCCATCCAAGATAATCGTGAGGCGGTTTTTGATCCACGAGCAGGCGTGGGATTTGATGAATTGAATATGTGGCGGCGGCCAGCGCCGAAGCCGGCTTGCCTTTATCGAGCAGAATCGCCGAGGCGGCGGCGGCGCGCTGGCAGGCGTCCGAACCGATTGTTGCATTGGCATAACCTTCCATCGCGTCGTTCCAGGCCGTGCCCAACTGCGCGAAAAAGTCATCCTCCGCTTCTTTGCCGCTTCCGAGAAAAACCACGTCGCCCTTGCCGAGCGATCCGTTGGTCGGGTCGTAGCGCAAAAGGGCCGGGTTTTCGGAATTCGAGAAAATCCAGCGTCCGCGCCAATCGGCCTGATCGTTCGGGCGCAGCGGCGGCGGGATGTTCAGGTCGAAGGCCTTGTCCGGACCGTGCGAAACCAGCACCCAGAACTGCCGGCAATCGGTCCAGTAGCGCGTCGGCTGCGAGCTGTCTTGAAATGGGTCGTAGGGCAGGGCCAGTTCAGCCCCGGCGGTGCTCCGCGCGCTGGCGGAGGCGGAGGAGGTGGAAGTGTCTTCGATGGGCGCCAGGCCTTCAAAAAGAGGGAAATACTTGCGGCTCGCGTGCCACGCCTCCATTTGATTGGCGAAGGTTTTCGTGCGCGAATCCCATTCCTGCCAAAGCGGGGCGATTTGTTTAGCGTAGGCGCGTTCCTTGAGCGTCCAGCGCAGCGTGTGAATCGGCCCCTTCAAGAGCGGCAACACGCCAAGCACGATCGCCATGACCGATACGACCCGGCCATCCAATTTATCCTGCCCCGGCTTCCAAATCCCGAGCGCGGCGAAAATAATCACGACGGCGAGCACAGGCGCGTGCCACGGCGCGAAACCGGGCGAGAGCATCCCCGCGCAGTTGACCGCTGCCAATAATGCCGCGAAATAGACGAAGATGCTCATAAGCGGAAGAGGAAGAGGGGTGTGGGGTGCGATCAGGAATTGGAGAGTGGCGGGTGGTGGGTTGCGAGTTGTAAAGAAAAGTTGTGGGTTGTGAGTTGTGAGTGAAGAGTAAGGAGTGAAAAGGTGGTTGGCGGGTAGTGAACAGTGGCCAGTGAAGAAGTGGGCAGTGGGCAGTGGTCAGTGAAGAAGTGGGCAGTGGGCAGTGCTTTCGGTTTCCGTGGCAGGTCCTCGACTAGGTCCTTTCACCGCCCTTGCTTGCCATCTCTTAACTCACAACTCACAACCCACAACCCACAACTCCCAAGTCCCAACTTCCTTGTCAGACTTACATCAAATCCTCCCGCCCGGATTCTCGCAGGCGGGCGATGAGTTTTTTAATATCCTGCGCGCGGTCTTTGCTGGCGACAAGAATCACGTCCTCCACGGCAACAACAATAACATCGCGAACGCCAAGCGCGGCAACAAGTTTTGGCTTCGGCGCGCCGGAAGCGCCGGCAGCCGGGGAGAAGGAGCCGACAGGAGAAGCGGCTCCGGTCTTGTCCGAGGCGGGGGAGGACGACTCACCCGGCGCATAGATCACTGATCCGTGTGCGTCCAGCACGGTCACATCGCCCACGAGCACATTGCCCTCTGCATCGGGCGCGAAGAGCCGGTCGAGCGCCGTCCACGCGCCTATGTCCTCCCAATGGAACCGGGCGCGGATGCACAGGCGGTTTAGAGCCTTTTCCATGATGGCGATGTCGATCGGGAGTTTTTCCATCGAGGCAAACGCCCGCGCCACAACCTCGGTGGCATCGGGTGTATCCCAGGCGCGTTCGATCGCGTCGAGCGCGCGCGCCATCGCGGGCTGGTGCTGGCGCGCGGCGGCGCAAAACGCCTCGGACGTCCAGAAAAACATCCCGCTGTTCCAGAAAAACGTTCCGGCGGCAACGAACTCGCGCGCGGTCTGCAAATCGGGCTTTTCGCGGAATTGCACCACATTGAGCGCATCCGCCCCCAGTTCCGGCCGCGCCGCGCTGGTTTCGATATATCCATAACCTGTGTGAGGTTCCGTTGGCGGGACGCCGAAAATCACCAAATCCCCCGCGCGTTCGGCGGCCTCGCAGGCCTGGCGCACCTGATCGAGAAACACCTCTTCCGGCTCGACGATGTGGTCGGCGGTGAGGACGGCCATCGTGGGATTGCCCCAGCGGCGGCGCGCAACGGCCGCGGCGAGCACAAGGCACGGCGCGGTATTGCGTCCCTCGGGTTCGGCGATGACGTTTTCCGGCGGGAAGTCCGCGCCCAGGCATTCGAGGATCGGCTGGCGCAAGTGGCCGCCCGCGATCACGAGAACCCGCTCGGGCGGGATAATGGGGGCAATGCGCCGGACCGCCTCGCGCAGCATCGGGGGGCGTCCGCCGAAACTGAGCAGTTGCTTCGGGCGCAGGCGGCGGCTGTATGGCCAGAATCGCTCGCCCGACCCGCCGGCCATGATGACAGCGATTCGGTTGGGCTGATGTTTGGTATTGAGCGAATTGGACATATCTCCGCGAACACTCCTGCCGGGGCGCTGGGGAAGCCATTCCTTCCAGCGGCGAAATATCCACAACCGGGCCGATTTCACAAGCGCAACTGGCGCGGCGGGGCAGATGGCCGCGCTTTGTATTCCGGTGGCGCAATGTAAGCGGTTGCAAAAAATCGCCTGCGCCCAGCCTTTTGGCATTGCCCTCCCGCCAGAAGGACCGTATGCAGTTGCCAACGTTGCGCCTTCCGGGTAATAAGGAAGGATGTTTGTTGTTATGCGCCGTTTGCGCGATTGGATCGATAGCTTCCCTCTTGGCAAGGCCCCGCTGATCCTGCTCGTTGTGGCTGTGATCTCGGGCGTGTGGCTGCTTGCGCATCCGGTTGCGCGAAACACCGCCACGCTTCGCTACTGGACTTTTACCCACATATCCTACCAGGGCAATCAGGAGGCCGCGCGGCGTTTTGAGGCCGCGCATCCGGGAACTAAAATCGACCTGCAACTGGTCCACCTGACCGCCGTGACGAGCCGCCTGCGAGCCGCCTTCTGGGCCGATTTGGATGTGCCCGACATGGTCGAGGTGGAAATCAGCAAAGCGGGCAGCTTCTATCGCGGGCCGGTCGATGAGGTGGGATTCCGCGACTTGACACCGTGGCTCGAGCGCGATGGCCTTCTCGACACGATGGTCCGCTCGCGTTTTGCCGCTTACAGCAATCGCGGGAAAATTTTCGGACTGCCGCTGGATATTCACCCGGTGGTGCTGGCCTACCGGCGCGACCTTCTCGAAGAGGCCGGGGTCGATGTCGAAAAGGACCTGACCACCTGGGACGATTTCGTGCGCGTGGGGCGGCGGCTCACCAAGCCGGGCGAACGTTACATGCTCCAACTGAGCGAAACCACCGCCGGGCACCTTGAGATGCTTATGTTTCAGCGCGGAGGCGGCTACTTCGACTCCGATGGCCGCCTTATCATGGACAATGACATCGCGCTCGATACGCTCAAGTTTTATACGCGCCTCATTGCAGGTCCCGACCGCATCGCAAGCGATTTCGGCACGGGCGCGGTGCTGACCCAGGCCGTCGAGAATGGATACTTCCTGTTTTACGTTTGCCCCGACTGGATGAGTTACGTGTTTGAGGGCGACGTGCCGCGCGCCAGCGGAAAGATGGCCATGATGCCGCTTCCGGCCTGGGAACCAGGCGGACGGCGCACGAGCACGCTGGGGGGCACGATGCTCGCCATCACAAGCCACTGCAAACAACCCGATCTGGCCTGGGAATTGGCCAAGGAGTTTTACCTTGATAAGGACAAACTCGCCGACCGATTCCGCAAAACAAACATCATTCCACCCCTGCGCGCGGCCTGGGATCACCCGGTGTATGACGAACCGCGCGAGTATTGGTCTGGGCAGAAAATCGGGCGGATTTATACGGGCCTCGCGCCGCAAGTCCCCGCGCAATACACCAGCCCGTTCATTGAACTGGCCAAAACGAAACTGGCGGAGGTCGTGGCGGGATGCGCGGCCTATTACCGCAAGAACGGCGAACAGGGCTTTGACGAATACGCAAATAAACGTCTCAAAGAAGCCGCCGCCGATGTGCGAGTGTTCATGAAGCGAAATCCATTTTAAGGCACCAAGCGATCTAAATGACGAAAAGGACCCAAAGGACCCAAAGGACAGAAAAACCCGACGCGCCAGCCATCAACCAGCCGCCGCCGACCACTCCCCACTGATCACTGTCCACTGATTGCTGCCCACTTCTTCTTTGCATCTCCCGACTCGGAATCACTGACTTATGACATCGCGATCCCTATTTTACTGGCAGCGCCGATATGCGCCCTACCTCTTTGTCTCGCCCTTTCTCGCGATGTTTCTTGTGTTTTCGCTCTATCCGCTTCTGAAGAGCCTGATCTTGGCTTTTTATATCACCAATGGCCCCAAATCGAGCCTCTTCGCCGGACTGGAGAATTTCCGCTTCCTGCTTCACGATCCGGATTTCCACACAGCGGTCTGGAACACGACGGTGTATGCGTTTTTCAGCGTGGCGCTTCAGTTGCCCGTCGCGCTCGGGCTGGCGCTGCTGCTCAATTCGCGCCTTGTGCGCGCGCGCAACTTTTTCCGTCTCGCGTTTTTCTCGCCCAATCTTGTCGGGCAGGTGTTTGTCGCCGTGCTGTTTGGTGTGATTTTCCTGCCCGAGTTCGGACTGCTCAATCGCGCGCTCCACTGGCTGATCGGACTGCCCCGCGAAACGAAATGGCTTCAGACGCCTGAACTCGTCATGCCTGCGCTCGTTTTCACATCGCTGTGGATGTATGTCGGGTTCAACATGATCTACTTTCTCGCGGCGCTGCAGGCGGTGGATCGCGATCTCTACGACGCGGCGGCGGTGGATGGCGCGAACACATTTCAGCGATTTTTGCATGTCACGCTGCCCGCCATCCGGCCCGTCGCTGTGTTTGTGCTCGTGCTCGCGACGATCGGGTCATTCCAACTTTTCGAGCTTCCCTTCGTGCTGCTCGGGCAGGGACCGGGACCGGACAACGCCGGACTGACCGTCGTGATGTATTTGTATATCAACGGATTTGAGGCGGGCGACCTCGGATATGCCTCGGCGGTGGGGTGGGCGCTGGCCTTTATCATCCTTGTATTCTCGCTCGCGCAATTGCACCTGAGCGGATTTTTCCGGCGCGAGGAGGCCTGATCCCAATGAATTCGTCCCGGACGCCCGTTGTGGTGTTGCTCTACGCCGCGCTGATTTCCATCACCGTTGTGATGCTGACGCCGCTTGTGTGGCTGCTCGCCGCCAGCCTGAAAAACCACGACGATCTGTTCCACTACCTTTTCTTTTCGCCGCGCCCGTCGCTCTATAATTTTCAGTGCTTGTTCCGTGATGTGCCGTTCACGCGCTTTTTGATGAACACGTTTTTCGTGGCTGGGGCGAGCGTTATTGTGCAGTTGTTTTTCGCGTCGCTCGGCGGATTTGCCCTTGCCAAATACGAATTCCGCGGACGCCGTCTGATCATGCTCCTGATGCTCTCGACCATGCTCATTCCGGGCTATGTGCTCATGGCGCCGCTCTATGAACTGATCTACCGCCTGGGCATGATGGATTCCTTCCTGGGCCTGATCGTTCCAAGCGCCGTGAGCGTTCTCGGAATGTTTCTGTTTCGCCAGTCGATGCTTGGGATTCCCGACGACTTGTTGCAGGCCGGGCGCATCGACGGCTGTTCGGAATTCCGCCTCTATTGGGACATCGCGCTGCCGGTGTCGCGTCCGATGACAGGCGCGTTTTGCCTGATCGCGTTTATGGGATCGTGGAACAGCTTCTTATGGCCGCAATTGGTTTTGCACACGCGCGACCGTTTTGTGCTGCCCATCGCGCTCAATCAGATGGTCGGATTGTATTCGCGCGAATACGGCTCGCTCATGGCCGGCACGCTGCTCTCCATTGTGCCGGTGGTGATATTGTTTTTCATATTGCAGAAGGAATTTATCAGCGGCCTCACCGCCGGAGCGATCAAGGGCTGAGGGGCAAAAGGGAATTGGCAGCGAGTTGTGAGTTGTAAGGGGAAGTTGTGAGTTGTGGGTTGTGAGTTGTGAGTGAAGAAGTGGGCAGAGGTCAGTGAACAGTGATCAGCGGGCAGTGTTTTGGTTTCCGTGGCAGGTCTTCTCTTAAGTCTTTTCAATCCTTCTGCTTTCTATCTCTTAGCCCCCAACTCACAACTCACAACCCATAACTCACAACCCACCATCCACAACTCTCCCTACTCAATTCCATACTCATCGAGTTTTCGGTAGAGGGTTTTGCGTCCGAGTCCGAGCACGCGCGCGGCAAGCGCCTTGTTTCCGTCATTGGCCGCGAGCGTCGCGCGGATGAGTTCCTTTTCGGCGTCGCGCAGCGACGTGCCCACGCGCAGGCGAATCGACTGGCTCGGGGCCGTCTCGCGCTGGATGTCCGGCGGCAGTTGGCGCGGCGGAATTTCGCGTCCCGTCGCTAGAATCACCAGGCTCTCGATCGTTGTGCGAAGCTGGCGCACGTTGCCCGGCCAGGCGTAGTTCACAAGCAAATTCAGCGCCCGCGGCGAGATCATCGTGTTCTTGCCATGCTCGCGGTTAAACTGCTGAAGGAAATGTTCGACGAGGAGCGGGATGTCCTCGGGCCGCTCTCGCAATGGCGGCAGCACAATCCTCACCACGTTGAGCCGCCAGAACAAATCTTCGCGAAACCGTCCCTCTTTCACCTCCACATCGAGATCGCGGTTGGTGGCCGCCACAACGCGAACATCCACGCGGATCGTCTGCGAACCGCCCACGCGCTCGAATTCCTGCTCCTGAAGGACGCGCAGCAATTTCACCTGAAACTCGGGCGAGGTTTCGCTGATTTCATCGAGGAAAATCGTGCCCTGATCGGCCATTTCGAAGCGCCCGGGCTTGGTGCGGACGGCGTTTGTGAACGCGCCCTTTTCGTGTCCGAAGAGTTCGCTTTCGAGGAGGCTTTGCGCGAGCGCCCCGCAGTTGACCGCGACAAATGGTTTTCGGCGGCGCGGCGAGTTATGGTGGATCGCCCGTGCAATCAGCTCCTTGCCTGTGCCCGTTTCGCCCTGGATGAGCACGGAGGCGCGCGTCGGGGCCACCTGGCGCACACGCTGAAACACCTCCTGCATCGCAGCCGAACGCCCGACGATCTGCTCGAAGCCATACATCGTATCGACTTCGGCGCGAAGGCGTTCGTTCTCGGCGCGCATGTGCCGCTGCTCGAAGACGCGATCGACGAGCAGGCGCAATTCCTCGATGTTCACGGGCTTGATGAAATAGTGCGCCGCGCCGAGTTTCATCGCCTCGACCGCCGTCTCGACCGTGCCGTGGCCTGTGAGCACCGCCACGTCCACCTCGGGATGCTCCTCGCGCAGATGATGGAGAAACTCCATGCCATCCATGCGCGGCATTTTGATGTCCGTAAGCACAAAATCCACCGGGTGCTCGCGCGCGTAAGCGAGCGCTTCCTCGCCGTCGGCTGCCGTGGCGATTTCGGTATCGGGGCGTTCGAGCGCCCATTTCAACCCATCGCGGGTGTTTTTTTCGTCTTCAACGATCAGTATGGTTTGAGGCATGGCTTATTCCGATTTTTGGGTGCAAAATCCGTCAAGAGACGCGAGGCCATACGAAAAGCGGAGTGTATCGCCTCGCAAAGACATGTGTGTCACTACGACTCATGCGTTGTCGAGAGAAAATCGCGAAAACACCGTCTGTTCAAGGAAATGCATGCTTTTTGATTTCATGCCGAGATGATGCGCCGCCAGGGCCGCGAGGGCGCGAAGCAATTCGATGGCCGCGGCGGGCGCAAGCGAAGGCAAATCCGGCAACTCAGCGCTTGGCGCGCGCAGATTTTCATACACCGCGCGGACGGCGGGCGGTTCGAGCGGCGCAAGGCGGGCTGCGCCGCCCAGCTCGCCGCCGCGCAGTCTGGCACCGCCCACTGCCATTTTCCGCGGGCCTGCCGACGCGCCTCCTCTGGCGATTTCCCCCGCGTCGGTGGCCGGCCTCGCTCCCGCGCGAATCACACCCCCCGCCACATCCAGATAAAAATGCTCCGGGCGCGCCCCTCCGCCCTTGCGCCTCCACGCGCCGTTCAAAAGCGCCTCATCAATGCACGGCTCGATGCCGGCAATGGTCAAAATCCGAAGCGCCCACCGCGCTGCCAGGGTCAGCGGTGGCGATTCCACAGCCGCTTCCATCTGGCTCAAGCCCAGGCTCACCGCGTCGTAGAGCGCCGGGGCGGCGTGCCCGGTTTCCGCTGCATCAAGGCCCAGATCGAGCAAGAACGAAGCGAGCGCCAATCGGTCCACATCCCCACGCAATCCCGTGTGCTCGTCCAGCAACGACGCATCATCCAGCCGCGCGGCTTCCGCGCCCTCGCGCAGGTGGAACGTGGCTTCAATTTCGGCAAGATTTTGGAGAATGCCCGCGCGCCGCCCCCTGCTGGATTTGATCCCTGGCACGGCAATGGAAATCCGGCCCGCCTCGCGCGTCAGCAGGTGGATCATCTGATCCGCCTCGCGGTAGTCGAACGCCGGACCGACAATCGCGCGCGTTTGAATCAGGTTCATTGGCGCATTAGGAGGGGGGCATTACGGGGCGGATTTCGCGAGACGCTGGACCAAATCAGGCAGCTTCATGCTGGGTTCGACGATCACGCGGTCTTTCTCGCGCTGATCCGGCCCCATGACAATAAAGCACGGCACCTTGAACACGGTGAGGCGGCGGGCAATGGTTCCGCCTTGGAGTTGGTTGACGTCGATGCGCAGCAGGACAAATTTTTTGGCAAGTTCCGCCGAGGAAGGCTCCTGGGGAAGCGCCTGATCGAGCCACGCGCAGGTATTCGCCCGTGGCGTTGAGAACAAAGTCAAAATTGGGCGGTTTTCCTTGACGCAACGCTCCCAGGCCTTGCCCGTGTCGTTCAGCCAAGGCAGGTCCGCGGAAGCAGCGGCGGGAGCGGCGGCGGCAGCAAGGCCGGGGGCGGGATTCTGGGAGGCGGCGCCCGGTGCGGCAGTCTGCGCCGCGCCGGAAGATGAAGCGGTTCTCGCAGCCGGAGCCGCCTGTCCCGCCGTTGCGGCGCTCGCTTCGGCAGTTGGTTGTGCAGTCAGTTGCGGCGGAGTGGCCCAGGGCGAAATGGGCAGAGGCAGGTCCAGCGGCGACCATTGGATAGAAAGGTTGTCGTAATAGGTTACAGTCGGTTCATTGGGAAACGCGGTGGTCATAACGCCGGCCTGCAACCGAGTCAGCGTCGGCTCGATAATCGGCGATTCCGGCGCTTCCTGTCCGTCCACCCCCCAATGGATTTTATCCGCCCCCTCAAAGATGATTTGCAGCCGGTGCCATCCGGGTCGCTGAACATTCAGGGTATCGAGCAAGGCACTTTTATAAAGAACCGGCGAAGACGCCTTGTTTGTATAAGAGAAATAGATCTGACTTCCAATCGAACCTGGATAAAGAATGCCCACTCGATAGAATTGCCACTCAGACGGTTCTTGCGCCGTGGGCGCACAGTAGGCGAGAACGGCGTAGTTATATGTATAGCTGCCATCGACAGGGAGATAGACGTCCGCCTGATAAAGCGCGCGCCCCGTTGTTCCCAACGCGCTGCGCGGAAGCACCGTGGAATCCGTCAGGCTGATGAAACGATGTTTTTCATCTGTGGCGATCCGAAGTCCATAGCGCCCGCATTCCCTTTGCGCCGGGCCGTCGAGGATGCCCGCGGGCGCATCGGGCGACAGATAGTTGAATACGGTGACCAGTTCGGGAATGCCATTGTGGCCCATGCGCAACGTGGGCGAGAGCTGGCCTTTCTCGAAATTCTCCCAGGCATGGATTTGATACGCCTGATCCTGAGCCAATGCGATTCCGGCCATGCCCGCCCAAAATGCGGACATCACATAAAAAAAACAAACCACACGGCGGCGCGCCGCATGGCAAGCGAATGGCGAGTCAAATCGCTTCATTCTCCAGCCTCCGAATGGAATGGATCATTCCGCTCACTTGCCACGCGAGCCAAGTCCTGAAGGGGCTAGATTGTGCTGGTTCTCCTGAGGTCATCCCCGGAAGTCTATCCAGGTGGCTGACACGGCATCCGCTGCAAAATCATGCGGCGGCCCCTAATTTCCAACCGTTGCCCTTTCTCTGGCAGGAATCCCAAGCCCAAGCGTTCACGCGCCACCCGGCGCGGCGGGCATCGGGATTCCCCTTACTCGCTCCTTTCAATGCCAGACCGCAAGCGTTTTTACGCTCCGCTCATGCCGGTTATTCAGACCCCAGTCCGCGCCAAGGCAAAGCACTCCAGGCGAATTCCCTCCCGCTTTTTCATCTGTCTCGCGGCAAAATGCCTTGTCTAGAATTCCTTATCCCCATCCTCATTCTGGTTCTTCGCCGCCGGGCCGGGGATCATCTTTCGGCACGCCTCTCGAGCGGCGGCCATTTCGGCATCCTTGAGGCGGCTGCCAGTTCCCACTCCGGCCACTTCCCCTTCCACAAGCACTTCCACCAGAAAAGTCTTTCGATGATCCGGGCCGTTTTCCCCAACTTTCCGGTAGGCCGGAAGTGTTCCGTATTTATATTGCGTCCATTCCTGAAGACGGGATTTGAAATCCTCGGCGGAATGCGCGTCCAATTTCGCCGCGCACCGTTCGAGAACATAGAGGCGAACCCATCGTTCGGCCTTTTCATATCCCCGCAGCAAAAACAGAGCGCCCACGAGGGCTTCGAGCGCGCCTCCCAGAGTGGAAATGCGAAGCGATCCGCCCGCGCGCGCCTCGCCGCGCCCAAGGCGGATGGCGCCGCCGAAGCCGAGTTCCCCCGCGCAAGCGCCAAGCGATTTGCGGCTGACTACCGCTGCCTTGATTTTGGAAAGCCTTCCCTCGTCGGCGTCGCCGTGTTTTTCAAATATATAGCGCGAAGCCGCCAGCCCGATCACCGCGTCGCCCAGAAATTCAAGGCGTTCGTTGTCGCCGCCAACTTCCGCTTCCACGGCGAAGGAACGATGCGTGAGGGCCTGGTTTACAAGAGGATACTCAGCAGGCTCGAACTGCAACCCCACCGACTGCGCAAATGCGGACAACTGCTCATGCCGTTTGGCATCCATAAGCGCTGGAGGAACGTCGCCCACGGCCTCCCCCCCGCCCGACTCTAGTCGCATTTCTTGAGCAAGATGCTCGTGTTGTGCCCGCCGAATCCGAGCGAGTTCGAAAGTCCACAGACCACTTCCGCTTTGCGCGCCTGGTTGGGAACATAGTCGAGATCGCACTCGGGATCAGGCGTTTCGTAGTTAATCGTGGGCGGAATCACGCCTTCGGAAATGGTTTTGCATAGCGCGACCGCTTCGACGCCGCCTGCGGCGCCGAGCAGGTGCCCAATCATAGACTTGTTCGCGGTGACCGGGATTTTGTAGGCGCGTTCGCCAAAAAGCGTTTTAATTGCTTCGGTTTCGGTCTTGTCATTGAGCGGAGTCGAGGTGCCATGCGCATTGATATGATCGATAGCGCTAAGCGGCAATCCGGAATCTTCAACAGCCATTCGCATGGCGCGCATCGCGCCGTCCCCGCCCGGCGCGGGAGCGGTGATGTGATGGGCATCGCCTGTCAGCCCGTATCCGGCGATTTCGGCGTAAATGCGCGCGCCTCTGGCCCGGGCGTGTTCATAATCCTCGAGAATCAGAATTCCCGCGCCTTCGCCCATGACAAACCCATCGCGATTGAGATCGAACGGGCGCGAAGCGCGCTGGGGATCGTCATTGCGCTCGCTGATGGCCTTCATGTTGCAGAACCCGGCCACGCCCAAGGGCGAAAGGGCCGCTTCGCTGCCGCCAGCCACCATGATGTCGGCTTGTCCGCGCTGCACCACCTTGAATGCCTCGCCAATCGAGTGCGTACCTGTGGCGCAGGCTGTGACGATGCACAAATTCGGTCCGCGAAGCCCGAAGGTTATTGAAACCTGCCCGGCCCCCATGTTCGCGATCAAAAACGGCATCACAAGCGGCGAGACGCGCTTCATTCCTTTTTGCATAAGGACCGTGTGCTGTTCTTCGATCGAGTAAATGCCCCCAATGCCTGAGCCGATATAGACGCCAGCGCGTTCGAGATTTTCCTTCTGCAAATCGAGTCCGCTGTCGGCAATCGCCTCTTTGGTGGCCACGATCGCATACATCACAAACAGTTCGAGTTTTCTGACTTCTTTGCGATCGAAGTGGTTCTCGGGAACAAAGTTTTTCACTTCGCAGGCGAAGCGTGTCGGGTATTCCGCCGCATCGAAATGCGTGAACGGACCCGCGCCGCTGCGTCCTTCGAGCAGCCCCTGCCAGTATTCAGGCACACTGTTGCCTATGGGCGTTATCGCGCCCAATCCGGTGATGACCACGCGACGGTTGGTCATGAGCAACCCTCTTTACGAGATATTGGATAGTAGAAAATGAGAATGCGTCCGATGCAGACACTCTCCCGCCCGGATGAATTGGCGCGCTACAATGGTGGACGCATGCAATGCAAAGTCTCGGAACAACTTGTGTCCGGGCGGAACGGAAAGACCTTGAAAAGAGCGGGAAATCATTGGGAGCAGCCTTGAAACTCAAACCGGACCCGCCTTGGAAGCGGCGGGTCCGGCGTGAAATTGAGCCTCAATTCGCTCACCCTTCTTTGACGGCCAGCTTTTCCTCGATATACTTCGTGGCTTCGCCGACCGTGCGGATTTTCTCCGCGTCCTCATCGGGGATTTCGATCCCGAACTCTTCCTCAAAGGCCATGATGAGTTCGACGATGTCCAGGGAGTCGGCGCTCAGGTCATTGATGAACGAAGCCTCAGTCGTGACCTGTTCGGCGTTGACGCCCAGTTGCTGGACGATGATGTCCTTTACCTTATCCTCAACCATCGACATGGAACACTAGACCTCCTAAAGGGTCATGATGGTGTTGAGCCGCATCCCCGCCTGAAGGAGGCCAAGGTCGGCAAAATCGCGCTAGTTACTCGCTCCCCCCCAACCGACGCAAGCTCAAAACATCCTTACTCAAGCGCCATAGCGAAATTCCTGGCAACAGGGAATTTTCCGCAAGAAAGCCTTTCTCCATTTGCGCGGGAGCCTTCCACCGTCCTAAAGAACCTATTAATTAAGAAAAAAGAACCGTAGCAATATGAAATGCGGAGCCGCCCGGCGGAAATTGGAGGGAAAAGTTGACCGGGAAGACTTGCGGGGTGTGAATTGTGGGTTGTGAGTTGTGGGTCAAGAGGCGGGAGGCGGGGGCTAGGGG
>CAYUNT010000075.1:0-19035 GCA_964446285.1 uncultured Candidatus Sumerlaeota bacterium
GGAGGCATGTTCTTTGTGATCGGCGTGCAAATGCGCATCTGCGTGGCCGAACTCGAAACTGCCACCGGCGCACCCACCTCCTGGGATGTGTCGGCGGACGACCTGATTTATCACGTTAATTATATCGAGCCTTCGCTTTATGTTGGCGGCGGCTTTACAAACATCGGCGGACAGGAAGTGAGCGTATTCGCCATTTTTGACGGACCGCCACCCGCCCCGGGCGCGCCGGGAGCGACGGCTCTGGCCACGAACGCCATCACATGGACCTGGCTGGACCGCTCGATCACCGAAGAGAGTTTTAAGGTCTGGGCGGATGCGGGCGCGACGACCCCAACTACACTGCGGGCCACCCTGGCGGACAACGCCACGTCGTGGACTTTTGGCGGATTGGATGTAAACACCCTGTATTCTTTCCAGGTGGCGGCGAAAAACGCTTTCGGAGATAGCAGAAAAACGGATGTGTATTCCACCTGGACCCTGGCGTCGGTTCCCGTCGCGCCGGTGGTGAACAATCCCCAAATCGGCTCGCTGGACGTGGCAGTGGGCGCGGGCAGCGGCAATCCCGCCGCAACGGAATATGCGATTTTCTGCGCCACCACGGGCAAATGGGTGCAGGCGGATGGAACCCAAGGCGAGGCGGCCGCCTGGAACACTGCCGCGGGTTGGGGGGCGAAAACCGTGCAGGTGAGCGCGCCAGGCACATATCAATTCAAGGTAAAAGCGCGCAATGGCGGTGGACTGGAAACCGCACTCGGCCCCGGCGCGGAGCTTTACACCGTGCCGGTGGAAATCGACCAATTTGCCGTGGAGTAATTGCTCTGAAAGCGGCAAAAAATTGGGAAAAGCGTTTTTTGCGGCAAATATCTTCTGAATTCCGCGGCGTCTATGGATTGCGCTTCACCCAGTAGGCGCGATACGTGGGCGGCAAATCCACATAGAGATTCTTGATGTCCTCGGGCTTCACCTTTGGGAAACGCTCCTGCAGGCGTTTATCCACATCTGAGTATTGTGGCACTTTGACAACATAACATGTGACAGGAGCCTTGGGATCGGGATCGGGAATCGCCGTATCGTGCTCGATAATGGCGACGCGCGGCCAGCCCGTATCCCAAATCGCCATCTGGGGATTGTGAAGTTGATGCGGATAATCGCCAAAGAGGATCATGGGACAATCCTTGGGATAGCGGCGCAAGAACTCTTCAAACCCAGTGGGTTCCACGCGGTAATGGTGGTTGGTCATGTCGTTGAGATACTTGAAATGATAATGATACACATTGAGCGCGCCGATATAGGCAACCAGCGCGGCGGCGGGCAGTGCCACAGCGGGAAGCGCCAGCCATTTGCCGCCGAGGCGCGCGGCGCGGTGAATCAGCCCGGCCAGGACGGCGGCGCAAAGCAAATGCATGGCGGGCCACATTACCACAACTCGCGGCGCATAAGGCGGTGGCGGTTCGCGGGTGAGCCATGCGCCAAACACAAGCACAAGAAGGCACCATAAAATGAGAAGTTCAAAGATGCGCCGCTTGCGCCACAGGGCCAGCGCCCCAACCAGCCCCAGGAAAAAGAGCGTGCACGTGGCGCGGTCGATCATCGGCAGGCCTTTGTAGAGATACACAAGGCTCGTATCCGGCCACAGGAGAGTTCCGCCAACGGCCGGCCACGCGGCCCAGGCAAGCATCCCGGGCAGCGACGCGGCCTGGCTGTCGCCGAAACCGCGGTCAATGTTTTCCTTGGAGAGAAGGAAAACCCAGTCGATGCGCAGGCGGAAACTTTGCGGGTCCTTGCGATAATATACATACATCGGCGCGGCCGTGGCGGCGAGTCCGATCACAAAAACGGCCAAGGCCAGACGGCGTTTCCACAACGCCAGCGGACATCGAATAATCTGGATGGCAATCAGCAGCGCAACCAGTGGAATGACAACCATGCCGCTCTGATACGCATAGTAGGTAAGTCCGGCCATGCAGCCCGCCAGAAGCGCGAGCGACAAGCGCCTCGAGCGCCACGCCCCCGTCCAGGCCAGCGCAAAAGCGCAGAGGAGAAACAAGGTGTCGATGTTGGTGATGGCGATGCGCGCGAACGCTGTTTGCACATGATTCGTCGCCGCCAGCGCAAGCGCGATCCACGCGGCCAAACGCCCCAAATGCGCCCGCGCCAGCAGGAAAATCAGGATCAGCGTCAGCGTGGCCATAAAAAGCGAATACAAACGCGCGCCAAGTTGCGGACGCTCAGGCATGAACCAGTCACGCACGAGCGACCGCGGAATGCAGTTGAAATACGGTTGATACTGGACGTGCCAGGGCGGAGCAAGGCAGCCAGCGTCCGCGAACGCATACGTGGCGCGGCCATACAAAGTGACCACGCTTTCATCGAAATGATAAAATCCCGGGCGCGTTTCGATGCGCTGATACTGCCACGCAATCCATAAGGCGAGCGCGAGCAAAAGCCAGGGCATATCGCGTTTCCAGAAAGGAAGCCCGCGCTGAAAGCGGCCCAGACCCGCATCGCGCCCCCAAGAACGCGCCCGCCTGAATTCGAGCAGCGCCACGCCCAGCGCCGCCAAGGGGATGGATAAAACAAAGGCCGCCGCCGCAACCAAACCTCTTGGATCCCTCAGGATGTGGGCAATTGTATAGGCATAGAGTCCGGCGGCGGCCAGAAGACAAGCCATCCCCGCCAGTGCACGATAGCGCAAACACGCTGGCGTTCTCCCCCACCATCGCCGCAGCCAATCGGCTGGCGAAGGCGGACGCAGGCGCGCGGCATCGCCGGATTCTACAATGGCGTCTTTCTCCTCAGTCCCTCTCGCAAAAATCAGCCGAGGCGCTCTCCACCGGCGAGGGGCCGCTGCGCATTCGCGTTCGAAACGCAACGCCGCCACCCGGGGCAGATTGGAAAAAAAGTAAAGGACCAGGCCGCCCAACGTTCCAAGAAGCCAGGGCCAGTTTTGTTTTAGGAACTCGGAAAAATCCTGCCCCTCGGGCGAAACCACCCGACGGAAACTCGCAAGGCAAGTCACAACGCCCAAAAGCGCCGGAATAAAAAGCGGATCGCGTTTAAGTGATTTCAACAAGACCGAAGGAAATGTTGAGAGACGGGCGAACATATTCTCCCAATCATTCGGGAATCAGCAGGATTCTAACCAATACCGGCGCAGCCGAGACACGGAAACGCAGAGAGATAGAGAAAGACAAAGAAAGATGGAGAAAAGAGAATCCTATTTACCTCAGGGCTGGCTCGGAACGGCGGAAGGCTGCGCCGAGACCGGCTGCGCGGAGGGTGGTTGCTCAAGCGACTGCTGCGCGGAAGAGGATTGCGTCCAGGTCACCATCGCGGGACTGGCGATTGTGTAGTCGGTCAGGAACGCGCGCGGCCCCTGAGGCGAATAGAATAGCCGCGCCCCGAATGTGGAACGCGGCAAATACAGCCGCCCCGCCACCTCCGGCGGCACAGGACTAAGCGGCTGAAGCGTGCCCGGATTTAACGGTTCGCCTATGCGGAAGCGAATTTCCTTCATGCCGCGTTTCACATCCGAAACAGAAAAAAGCACCGTTCCGATTTTGACATACTCCGTAAGCGCGAGCAACGACGTCGTCGAGGCGTCGTGTTGGAGCATCGGCATGACGGGAGCGGAAAGATCAGCGCGGCCCAGCGCGGATTCTGTCAGCCCAACGCCCTGGACCGAAACCTCCACGCCGGGCGAAAAATACTCGGGCATGACACGCTGAATCTGAGGCTCCCCCACCACCTGATAATTTCGCTCGAGGATCAGCGTGGTTTCGGGTGAACCGTAACTGACAACCAAATCGCCCGACATGAAATCGGGCAGGCTGGCGATATAGAGCGTTTCGGAGGCAGATACGCGCGGCAAATGATATGCGCCTACCCAGGCATCTAGCCGGTCGGGCTTGAAACCGTAGCCCCAGATTTGGATCTCCTTGCCGACATATCCGCGTTTCTTGGGCTGATAATCCACAACCTGGGGCGGTTCGTAACGCGGCGTGGCGGGATACGGGATGAATGCGCCCGGGCGGACCGGAGGCGCCTCGGGGGCGGGGATCGAAGGCGCAAAGGGCGTGGGCTTTTGCACCGGGTAATAGTCGCCTTGCGGACGCCCCGGCGCCGCAACCTCCAGCCGAAGCGTTGACATTCTCAACTGGCCCTCGGATTCAAAATAGAGATAATAACGCCCCGAACGCGCCACCGAGGAAGCCTTCAATACAATCCGCCGCATAGAATCCGTGTCGTGTGAAGAAGCCGTTTCCACATCCACTTCGGAATATACCGATTTGGTGCCGGTCCGGACTGTCATCCGTTCAATTTTCAGCAGATTGACGCCGCGAATGGTAACCGTGCGCGACTGGCCCGGAGCGAGAGTTACCTGATTGGGTTCAAACTTAATGACGCGCGCCGCCGTTCCCTGGGCCGGGACCGGGCGCGTCCACGCGGCGGCCAGCAGGATCACCAGCGCCGGAAACGCCATTCCAAGACATTCCAACGCTTTGCGAAAACGGCTCGCGCCCATCGTAGTCATCGGTGCTCTTCCTTGATTATGCGCGGCGGAGGTATTGCGCCAGGAACGCGGATCGCAGCACTGCAGGCGATGCTTATTTGCTGATCCGTTTGAAGGCGCGATGGCTCTCGTTGCCGCAACGGTCGATGGCGGAAATGGCCACGCCATCAGGCATTCCTTGCGGGTCTCCTGCGGACATCACAAACGATGTTGTGGAAGCGGGCAGAACCGTCAGCTTCCATGTTTCGCCGTATTGACGATAGAGCGCGAAGAAACGAATGTCGGTGTCTTTGCTCGAAGTTTTCCACTTCAGCGTGGCGACATCTTTGGCGCTCCGCCGGACGGAGAGGCTGGGCTTGGCGGGCGCGATGGAATCCAGCCACGGAGAGGCCGGAATCAAAGCGGGTTCCGCATAGACTCCGCCTTTGAGGCGGTCCGTAATGCCCTTGGTGTTATTTTCCAGCACCTTCATGCTGAAATGAACATTGCCCGAAGCTCCGGGTTGCTTGCGTGTTGCCTGAATCTGGTCGATGATTTCCTCTGCGGGCCAGTTCGAGCTGTCGCCCGCAATGCGATACGTGCCATTGCCCGGCCACAAATGGCGTTCCTTGGTGTTTTCGCTCGCCCACCAGCCGAGCAGATCGCGATAAGGCTGCTTGGAGTTCATCGCCCAATAGAGCTGCGGCGTCATATAATCCAACCAGCCCTCATTCCACCACAGTTTGGCGTCGGCGTATAGCTCCTCATATTGGTCGAATCCCTTGATGCCAGGAGGGCAATCGGGACGGGCAATGCCAAAGGGGCTGATCCCGACCTTCACCCAGGGCTTGAGCGCCTTGACTTCATAGTAGAAACGCTTGACGAAGCGATTGACGTTGTCGCGGCGCCAATCGTTGCGCGACAGCGTGCCGCCATTCGCCTGATAACGCTTGAAACTGTCCGTATCCGGGAAGTCGGCGTCTTTCGCGTAGGATTTGTAAGGATAAAAGTAATCGTCGATGTGAACACCGTCGATGTCGTAGCGCTTCACCACATCGAGCACGACCGACATCGAGTAGTCGAGGACTTCCTTCTCGCCCGGATTCAGCCAGCGGTAGTTTCCGTATTCGGGGGCCAGTTCGGGGCGTTTTTTGAGGATCGAATTCTCGGAAATAGGCGATTTGGCCGCCGGATGATGCGCGCGGTAGGGATTGAACCAGCCGTGCAGTTCCATGCCGCGCTTGTGGGCCTCTTCGATGGCGAAGGCCAGCGGGTCATAGTAGGGGTCCGGCGCCTTGCCCATCGTGCCTGTTAGGAATTCCGACCACGGCTCGATTTTGGAATCATACATCGCGTCGCACTGCGGACGGACCTGAAGCACCACGGCATTGAGGTTGAGGTCCTTGCATTTATCCAGAATGGCGATCAGCTCGGCCTTTTGCGCTTCTGTGCTGAGGCCGGGCTTGGAGGGCCAGTCGATATTGACGACCGTGGCCACCCACACGGCGCGAAATTCGCGCGATGCATCGGGAATCACGGGAGCGGGGCCTTCGCCGGTGATTTTCGACCACGTGGCGCACGAAGCCAGCAGAAGCGAACAAAGCCCGAGAGTCAGAAATTTTGACATAACACAAACTCCACCAAAGAAAAGAGTTGGGGATCAGGCCTTTGGCAAGCCTGCCTGGACAAACCCAATCTCATTAGCTATCCCTTCCGCCCCCCCGAACGCAAGCGCGAAGCGGCCAGCCTCGTTTTTCCCTGCTTTTCTCATTTCAATACGCAGAGCAAGATTCAAGACTGTGCAATTGCAGGTAGAAAACGATTGTGGCTTCCTGGAGAATAATGTTTGCTGATGCCATGCACTGGTCGGGAGTGCTCATGCGCGCTCGGGTTTGATTGGAGCAGGTTCCGAAGCACATTCATGCATCCCCAGCGTAAAGCGCCAAGGTTGTATTGAAGAGTTTTTGAAAAAGGGTCCGCCGAATTGCATTTGGCGATTTGGCCAGGAGCGCCATAGATGGAAAAACAATCGCGACTTAATGAGATTCCGGCCAGTGCCAGCCGCCTGTGCGCCGCTAACCGCCTGTGCGCTGCTAACCGCCCGGGGGCTGCTAACCGCCCGGGGGCTGCTAACCGCCCGGGGGCTGCCAGCCGCTATGGCGCTTTCGGATTCTGCCTTATCTTGTTGCTTGTTGTCGCGGGGGCCGGCGCGGCGTTGGGGCAGGAATCCCCCAAACCACCCGAGGTGTCGCGGCCGGGGCGGTTGGTGTATTATGACTTTGGCACGCATCAGAAGACCTACATGGACCGTTCCCAGGGGCCGGTTCGCGCGTTTTTTGGCTCTGGGGGGGCCGGAGAACCGGGCAAAGGCATCGGGACGCCGATCAACCCCGTTGCGCCGCCCGATAAAGGCGCAGGAAGAACAACGGCATCGTTCAACGATCTGACACGCGAGCATGCCCCTTGGGATAACCCGATCTTGAGGATGCACTGCAAGCTGTTCATGACGTTCCTCGATGCCGCAGGCGCAGAACGTTATTACGAAGGCTCGGGCGTGCTGATCGATCCGTTTCACGTCCTGACAGCAGGACATTGCGTTTACAACGAATCGAACGAAGACTCGTCACTCTACACCGTGGCTTTTGCCGATTCCATCACGGTTGTTCCCGCCCGCGAGGACCGGATTTGGCCCTATGGCTTCGCCGATTCCGTCGAAATGATGACGTGGGAAGGCTGGTCGAACGACCGTGATTATGATCACGACATCGCGGTTATTCGCGTGGACCGGCCGATCGGGGCCTTCACTGGGTGGGTCGGTTTCGATTACAGCAACAGTGTGGAAAATTTTGAGGAAAACCACGACTGGTATAATCCCGGGTATCCAGGGGAGTCACCATACGACGGGAAATATATGTATTCGTGGTTCGGAAATTTCGACACGTGCGACCGCCTTCCCGTTGTGGGCTGGTATGGCAATGAAGTTAGCATATACAAGTGCGGATACAAAGGGCAAAGCGGCAGCGCGGCCATGCGCAACGGCAAGGCGTATGCGGTTTTGTCAAACAAGATATGCACCGGGATTTATGACATCAATTCCTGGGTGCGAATCACAGAAGACAAGTGCAACGATATTCGTATTTTCATCAACGACTATGCCTCGCCTGGCAGCGCGGACCTGATTCCCCTTCGCGTAACGGCCAGTCCCGCGGCGCCGAGGTTCGTCCAAAACGGAACCGCGCTCGATTCGCTGTCCGTTGATCTATTGAACTATTATGTGAACGGTTTTGGCCCGCAAATCGAGTTTGATGTCGTGATGGGAAAAATCGTTCGCACGGGCGAACAGCGCATCTCTCGGGACGATTTGGGCATAGACGATTTTAATATTCATCTGGGCACATGCACAGTGGACGCAATTTTGTCCCCCAAAGAGGTCGCCACGCTGGCAATTCCCAGGCCGATCACGATTCCGCGGGGGCTTGAGGAAGGCGACTATCTGATCAGCGTGAAAGTGCTCAACGACGACGGCCGCCATCACAACAATGGCCCGTGGAACGTCAAACCGGCCAAAATCTCCGTGGGCGGTTCATGGATCACCTACAATCAGTTTTCGTTTTCACACACAATCCTGGAGGGAGAAAACGCGCCAAGCGATCAGTTTCTGTTATGGAGCACCGGGGCTTTCACATGGCACTGCAATGCGGCAAGTGAAGCCGATTGGCTCACGCTTCGCCGCGGCCCGCAAAATTTGAATCGTAATTCCTTGATTCTGAATTACCATACAGATTCGCTCGCGCCGGGAATGTATCGCACAAACCTCGTCATAACATCTTCGGATGCCTACAATGCGCCGGTGCGCATTCCGGTTACGGTTACTGTTCAGCCCGCCACGCGCCTGGCTTGCTCGCCCGATTCCATCTCCGCGGAAATCACCGTCGGCCAAATCGCCGCAGACCTGACCTTCGAGGTGTGGAATTCCGGCATCGGCAATATCCGCTACACGATCACCGATATCTCCAGTCTTTTTTGGATCAGCCCGCCGTCGGCCATTTCCTATGGCGAGCATCATCGCCACACGGTCCACTTCGAAACGCAGAATGCACAGGTGGGAACATACGCGGAAACCATCACGATCCAATCCGACGACCCGAACGTTCGCGACGCCACAAAGACCATTCGCGTGAATATCAAAGTGGATCCGCTTCCGCCCAAACTTGAACTTGTGTATGGCGATGATAGAGTTTTCACACCGACCTCGGTGGAAGGCGTCAATCCGCGAAGCAATTCCTTCTATTTAAGGAACGGAGGCGGCGGGTCTTTCCGTTTTCATGTGGCAAGCGACGCCGGATGGGTGGTGGCTTCGCCTGGAAGCGGATGGTGCAGCGCCGGGCAGGCATCAACGGAAATCAGGCTCAATTTTCTGACGGCAAATATGCCAGTGGGAACAGCGACTGCGCACTTAACCATCACGGCAGATGGGGCGCAGGATTCGCCGCAAACGCGCGATGTCCTTTTGGAAATTAAGCCCAATATACCCAAAATCACGCTTGATCCGGCGATTCTCACACCCAGTGCATTTATCGGAAGCAGCCCGCCTTCGCAAACGTTCTCGCTGCGCAACGGCGGCGGCGGAATCCTGGAATACACAATCACTGACAACGCAAACTGGCTGTCGGTCAGCCCCTCCTCGGGCACGGCGAACCGCGAAACGGACACGATCCAGGTCAACTACAGCACGGCAGGCATGGCAGCGGGAACCCACCGGGCGGAAATTACAATTCATGACCCGGACGCGCTTTTCCCGACGAAAACCCTGCCCGTAACGCTGACGCTGCGCTCGAATCCTGTGAAGATCGAGACGGATCAATGGCTGCTTGTGCCGGTCGGAACGGTGGGGCAGGACGCCCCGGCGCAGATGCTCGATGTGTGGAATTCCGGCCCGGGAACAATGAATTACACAGTCAGTGACGACATGGACTGGCTGGAAATCTCGCCCGCAAGCGGCGCGTCGTCTGGCGAACATGACTCGCTTCAATTGCAATACAACACGTCGCGCCTTTCCGCCGGATACTACACAGGGCTGATTTCCATCGCGTCGCCCGAAGCCGCCTTTTCTCCCAAAACCGTAGGCGTGATTCTGACCATGAATCCGCCGCCACCGGCAATCGCGCCAAGCGCCAATCCGATCGTCCAGTCCTGCATCACGGGGCAGAAAGCGGCCGATCAGACATTTGAAATAAGCAATTCGGGAAGCGGATTGTTCCGTTTTGATCTTTCGGAAAAGACGCCATGCGACTGGTTGTCATTCGCGCCATCGAGCGGTTTTTGCCTGAAAAAGGACGACACAGTTCCCATTACGCTGAGTTACGCGTCGCAAAATCTCGCGCCAGGAACCTACAAAACCGAACTGATCGCAACATCGTCCGAGGCAAGCAATTCACCGCTGACGATCACGGTCAGGCTGGTTGTGATGCCCGTCCCGCCCATCATCGCATTGAACAAAAGCCAGATGAATGCGAGCGCCATCGAGGGCCTGAACGCCGCGCGCGGATCGTTCACGGTCTGGAATTCCGGACAGGGAACACTGAATTATACGGTGCGAACCGATGTGCCCTGGATGCGCGTCAGTCCTCAAGCCGGTTCCATTTCCACCGGCAAACCCAATGCGGTGTTTGTCTATTTTGACAATGCCAATTTGCCCGCCGGAGAATACTGGGGGCGAGTCACGGTGCTTGCCCCCGATGCCCTGGTCGCAATGAAGAATATTCTTGTGCATTTGACAGTGAATTCCGCCCCGACGCCAACAGTCTCACCCACGGTCTCGCGAACAGCCTCGCCAACTGCTTCTCCAACAAAGTCGCCCACTCCTTCTCCCTCGCGAACTCCCAGCCCAACACCAACCGTTTCGCCGAGTGTTACGCCAACCCGCAGCGCCACACCGACTGCATCTCCGACACTTTCTCCTTCAAAAACCCCCACGCCGACGGTCTCGCCAACGGCTTCTGCCACGAAGACGCCGACTCCGACTGCTTCACCGTCTGCATCGCCCACAGTGTCTCTGACAGCATCGCCAACTGTATCACTTACGGCGTCCCCGACGGCTTCTCTGACTGTTTCGCCTTCAGTGTCCCCGACGGCTTCTCCTTCTGTCTCTTCGACCGCATCGCCAACGGTTTCGGCAACGATCTCGGCCACTGCATCGCCAACAGCCGCCCCGACAATCAGCCCTTCTATATCGCCATCAATTTCTCCAACGATCTCGCCGGCAGCATCGCCGACAGTTTCCCCCACAGCCTTGCCTTCAATCACTTCAACGCCTTCGCCAACAGCCTCGGCTTCGATTTCGCCGACAGCCTCTGTCACGGTTTCGCCGACGGTGTCTCTCACTGAGCCGCCCACTGAATCCCCAACTGAATCGCCAGCGCCTTCCGAATCTCCGACGCCGGCGCCTTCTCTTTCCGAATCTCCAACTGCATTGCCCTCGGAGTCTCCCTCAGAGTCTCCAACGCCGTCCCCATCCGAAACCCTGTCGCCATCCCCATCCGAAACCCTGTCGCCATCCCCATCCGAAACTCCGTCCGCATCGCCTTCCGATTCTCCAACGGCCTCGCCCACAGAATCCGCAACACCTTCGCCTTCGGAATCCCCGTCGCCCTCGGAATCTCCCTCGCCCTCGATTTCTCCCACGGAAAGTCCCTCCATCTCTCCGACTGTCACTGAACTGCCTTCGCCCAGCGCCTCTCCCTCCGAGTCGCCTTCGGAAAGTCCCACTGAATCTCCAGCGCCCACGGAGTTCCCAACTCCCTCCGAATCCCCGACGGCCTCGCCCTCGGAATCCCCATCCGCAACTCCGCCGGAAACAGAAACCCCAGCCACTACGCTCACAGAGACGCCCACCGAGACGTCCACGGCCACGCCTGCTAAATCGCCAACCGAATCGCCCACAGAAACTCCCATCGAAACCACCACCGAAACCCCGACCGAAATGCCCACCGTAACGCCTTCCCCCACGACGACTCCTGTCGAGTGCGTCGAGAGGGTAATCGACGGCGGATTCGAGGCCGGTTGGAACAATCCCAACTGGACAGTCGAAATCGGAATCCCGCCATTCAACCAGGCGGCGGAATATGCCTACCAGGGCGAATGGTATGCATGGATGCCGGCATCAGGCACAGACTCCTCAGTGACTATCTCCCAGGCCGTGTATCTTGACCCCCGAAGCGCAAATCTGAGTTACTGGCTCAAAATCACGAATTGGGTGGATACGCCGCCGACAGCGACGCTCACCGTGTGGCTCGATTCGCAGCGCATCGTCCAATACAATCAGAATCAGGCCGCGCAATTCGCCTCTTACGTGCGCGCATCGCACGACATCTCGTCCGCCGCCGACGGAACCACGCACACGTTGCGGTTCGAGTGCCAGGCCGCATTTGGAATGAACACGAGTTTCTATCTGGATGCCGTCTCGATACAAAACTGCGGCGAGTCCGCATTGCCGCCCGCCCGCCTTGTGGCCTTGGCAACGCCCTCGCCGACGCCGCTGCCGCCTGGGTGTTTTGAGGAAGTTGCCGCAGGCGGATTTGAGCCGGAAGACGTCGATTCCAACTGGCGCGTGGACTCAGGAAATCCGCCTTTCGCCACCGGAGCGGAATCCGCTTACCAGGGGAATGGATACGCTTCGATGCCAGCCGCGGGGGCGGACCCGGCGGCGTCCATTTCTCAGGACGTGCTTCTTGTGCCCAGCGCGGCGACGCTCTCTTTCTGGCTGAAAATTGTGTCGTCCGGCCAAGCGCCCGCCGCATCGCTTGTGGTGTGGCTGGACGGCCAACGCATCGCGGAATACCACGAAGACCAGGCCGCGCAATTTGCCGATTACACTCTGGCATCTTTCGACCTTTCGGCGGCGGCAGCGGAGGAAAGCACACACACCTTGCGGTTTGAGTGTTCCTCCGATCCCGCGATAACGACTCGTTTTCTCATCGATGACGTTTCGATTGTGAATTGCCTGGAGATTGCAACTCCCACGCCTTCGCCGACGCCGAGCGACATCCCCACACCATCCCCAACCGCCACCGAATCGCCCACTCCCACGCCAATTGCCGGTTGCGCCGAGCAACTGGCAAACGGCGATTTCGAGGCGGGCGCAATCGAAGCCTCCTGGGCCATCGAAGGCGAGGTGTCTCCCATCGCGCTCGACTACGACGCCGCGCATCGGGGAATCTGGTATGCCTTGCTTCCGCCCTCGCCGGACGAACCCGCCGCCGCTATCTCGCAAACCGTCTGGCTGCCCGCGGGCCGCGCGAGCCTTGCCTATTGGCTCAAGATCGCCGCGCAATCCGGCGCACCTTCGACAGACACCCTGCGCATCTGGCTCGATTCGCGTCTTCTGGCCGAGTATTTCCCGGCGAACGCCCCTCAATTCTCCGATTACGCCCGCCAGTGGATCGACTTGGGCGTTTTCGCTAACGGCGCAAATCACACATTGCGATTTGAATGCGCCACGCAGGGGAACATGACCACAGTGTTCTCCGTGGACGATGTCTCTCTGATTTGCTGCGAAGACCGCTCCACTCCGTCACCCACATCCAGCCCGGAGGCGTCTCCGTCGGTTTCTCCCACCGTAACACCGTTGGATTGCCGCGCCCATCTGCTTGACGGCGGATTCGAGTCCGCGCCGCAAAGCAGCCCTTGGGAAGCTTATTCGCTGCTCTATAACACTCCGATTTGCTCCACAGGGGCATGCGCTTTTGCGGCCCACGGCGGCGCCGGATACGCATGGTTCGGCGGAAACACGGGTGGAAAGGCGGAAGAGGCGTTCGTGCGTCAGAGCGTCTATCTCTGGCCCTGCGACTCCGCACGACTTTCTTTCTGGCTCGCGATTCCCGAATCCGCAGGCCCGCAAAGCGACTTCTTCCGCGTGAAAATGGATGACCAGGTTCTTGCCACATACGCGCCCAGCGATGCTCCCCAATTCGAGCAATATCAATATGTCTCCTTCGATCTCAGCGCCTGGACCGATGGGGCCGTTCACGCCCTCGAATTTGAGTGCGCGGTATCTGGCGCCGAGGCCACCAGTTTTATTCTGGATGACGTGCGCATCGAATTGTGCGGAGGCGTTCCCCCAACCGCCTCGCCCACGCCGACTCTCACGCCGCCGCCGACCGAAACAATGTCCCCCACTCCCTCCGCCACACAGACGCCTGCGATTTCTCCCTCGCCGACGCCCCCCGCCTGCGTGGATCGCCTGCTCGACGGCGGATTTGAGGGCGGAAGCCCCAGCGCCGCGTGGAATGAGTTCTCGCTGAATTTCGGCTCCCCCCTGATCGAGCGGCCTTCGCTCGCGCAATCAGGCAACTGGTGTGCGTGGTTTGGCGGTTTCCCCGAATATGAACAGGCATCGCTTTCGCAATCCATTTCGCTTCCCGATCCGGCCAGGCAATTGGCGTATTCCATCCAAATCCGAAGCCGGGACGCCGCGGCGACAGATTCCTTGCGGATCTACTTCGATGAAACGCTTCTTGCTGAGTATTCCGCCGCAGACGCCCTCACCTTCGCGCATTACACCCGGGTCGCGCACGATCTGCCTCCGGATGCCGAGGCGGGCGAGCATACCTTGCGACTTGTGTGCGAAACCTACGGCGCGGGGCTGACCGATTTTCTGCTGGATAATCTGTCCATCCTCGAATGCGCCCCGCCGCCCACGCCAACACTCGCGCCCCACACGGATTCGGATGGCGATGGCTATTCCGACCTTACCGAGCAGCGTCTGGGCACGAATCCCTTCGATGCGCACAGCACCCCGTTGATTGGCGATATTGACGGCGACGGACGCGAAACCATCGCGGATGCGGTTCTATATCTGCGCGTCGCCCGGGGCGCGGTCATGCGTCCGGGCCAGCAACTTCCCGATCTGGATGGCAATGGAATCGGCGGAACGGAAGCGGATGCCCTCACACTGTATCGGTGGCTGATTGGCGTCGAAGGCTATAAAATCCTGCCACTCAATTGACTGGGAGTTTGTCCGAAAACCACCGGTGGCTTGGACGTCCCGTCCAAGATTCTATTCAAGGTTTTCGGATAGGTCCTTAATGGCGCAGATCATTCCGTCAGCGCAGCATCGCCGCCACGGGGGTGAGCGTGATGTCGAAGGGAAGCGAGGAGTTCCCGAGCACAAGGAAATGCACCGTTATCACCCGCGACTGGCAAGGATTGAGTATAATCGGTCCGCCATCCTCGGCCAGAAACGAACGGCTCGGCGAGGCCTGTTTCGGTCCCGACCACCCCGTGCGGACCGGACGCGCATCGACTTCGGCGTCCGACGCCGCCTCCGCCCCGACGGCCACCCGCCACGCCAAGCCGATGTCCGCGTCGTCCTTGCCAAAACGCACGTCAAATCCGCGCTTGTTCACCGGATCGCTGTTCACGACCTTCAGCGTTACGCGGTAATCGACCATGTAGTTGCCAATCGTGTCCGGACGCGTATAGGGCGGATGCAGCAGCATCGTGGCCGTCTGGCGCGCCTCGAGGCATCCGAGCGTGGCCTGTTCCCACGCGGCGGTCAGAAACGACAATCCCTGCGGCGTCAGGCGAGCCGCGTCGATCACAACCGGGGCGCTGCGCCACACAAACGACGGGAACACGCCCGTCTGGCGGCGCACTTGGCAGCCCGATGGCGGCGTGGTCATGTCGATGATCGTATCTCCCGAAACCGCGCCTTGGTTGAGCAGCGCCTCGGCGCGCGCCTGGTTTTCCGCCGGAGGGGCGGCGTCGATGGCCACCACATACACGGTCAACTGCGGTTTGCCTTTGGCCACACTTGCGCCTTTTTTGCCCCCCTCAGACGCCTTAACCTCCGCGCGGAACATCCCCAGGCAATTCTGATTTATGCTTTGATCCGGGCCATCCGCCGAATCCGCAAACCGCTTGGAATAGCCGATGACGCCGCCCTTGCCGGGAGCAATCGTCACGGTTTCAAGAGGCCGGTCCCAGGCATTTTCCAGAACACGCCGCCCAAGCGTGGATTCCATTTCGTGCGTCGTGCCGATGGTGCCGTCGGTGAGCAGGATTTGCGCCGGGGCGATTTCCACGGGAACCGCACCGTCATTGCGTGCATAAATAACCACGCGCTTGGGCGGCGAGGCGGGCTGGCAATGATACACCGTGTGCCAGAGGAACAGCTGGAATGAGCCATCCACAAAGGTCCATCCCGTGGGCGAAGTCTGCAGGCGCATCGGCTCGGGCGGGGGTCCGCTCGGCGGCGCGGGCAATTGAGGCCACGTCGTATAGAGCACGCCGCTCGAACAAAACACCTCAGGCAGGTCGGACCATATTGTATAAGGGAACTCGGAAATTGGCTCCGCACGGCCAGGTAGAAGGAGTCCCTTGCACTTGTCGCATTCTTTGGATTTCTGCATCGCGACAAACGGCGTTGCGGCCTCGACGCAACCCGAAAGCCTTTCACCCGGGGAGGCTTTTGCGCCTGCGGAGGCTTTGGTGCCCGGAGCGGAGGAGGGCGGCGTTGTTGCACAACCGATTAAACCCGCAAGCGCGAAAAATGAGGCGGCAACAACGACAATCCACAAGCCATGCGCCAATGCGCGGCGCGCCGGTGGGATATGGCGCAAGGCAACGGCAAGGTGAGCGGCCAGGATTGATTTCATGGATCTCCTCCGAATTCATTCGCAGTGTATGGACAATGCACAGAGCGAATACGCCTTCCACGCGGCGAACACGTCATAGCATTCGCATTCTTCTTGGCAAACTCCCGCTCCCTCCGCAAGCCGAACTGCATCCTCCAGCGGCATACATTCTCCCTTGCCCACCTGGCAGATCCACGCAGGAGAATAGTCCAGAATCCTGTAATGCGCTCAAAGAGAATTCGGGAATGCTTGATTGAATTCCAATGCTCGGGCGGAATTCCAGCCAAGTCCTTCCCTCGCATTGCATATCAAGATGGCCCCAGTCCTCCTGCGAGGTGCGCGAAAAGGCGCGCCAGTTACAGTGATAGTGCGCAAGACCCTTCTTGCGTTCCACGCCCCAGAGAACAATACTTTGGGTTAGTTGTGAGCGAAGGCGGGGGCAATGCTTTTGTATTCCCGCAGGCGGCAATCAAACACATGAACTTGATTGAATAAACTCGGGAGCAGTATCCATGAACGAAGTGGCCATTCGTTTGCATGTCGAACCCGTCGAGGACGGTAGTTTTGTCGCCACAAGCCCGGACGTGCCGGGCCTCGTGGCCGAGGGGCGTTCGATTTCGGAAGCCGCGGAAATCGCGCAAGGGCTGGCGCGAAAAATCGCCGAATCCTGCCTGGAGCACAACGACCCGCTTCCGCCGGCCTTGGCGAAAATGGTCTCCGATAATGAACCGGTCGAATTGCTAATCCCTGTCGGGGTGCGGTGATGGGAAGGCTTGCGGGTTTTAAATACCGCGAGGTGGCGCGCCGGCTGCGCGTATTTGGCTATGAATTCGACCGTCACGGTCCAGGGAGCCACGAGATTTGGCGTCAGGCCTCGACCGGGCGAAAAGTTACTCTTCCACATCATGCAAAGGACATGGCAGAGGGGACGTTGAGGACCATTTTGCGTGAAGCGCAAATTGATCCCGAAGATTTCCTGAAGGCGTGAGGAAGCAGCATATCGGGAGAGAGCGCAAATCCTGAGGTATTCAAGGGATTGCGAGTCCAGAGATAATATTTTTAAGGCAACAGCATCTCTGCGTGTCGCGGCGTCAAACAACGCTCCTACAGATAGCCGGGCCAAGGACTTCAGAGAGCATGGAAGGCGCGGTTATTTGCACTCGCGCGCGAGTTTCTCGACGACGGCGGCAAATTCGATGTGGGATTCCGTCACAAAGGACTTACGACTGAAGCGCGCCGGGAACACAATGGAGTTTGAAAGGCTGATGGCCTGAATAGCCTTTATGAATCTCCTCCGAATTCCTTAGCGGCGAATGGACAATACACAGAGCGAATACGCCCTCCACGAGGCGAACACGTCATAGCATTCGCATTCTTCTTGGCAAACTCCCGCTCCCTCCGCAAGCCGAACTATATCCACTAGCGGCAAGGGTGAAATAACGTTTAAATTTCTGTTGCATTGTATGAATCGCAGGAACACACTGAAACACGCGAAGTGTGGGTAAAGTGTATAATAACGTCTTTGCCCGACGCTTACCAAACCATCTCCAAGAAAAGTGAGGTATTCTGTATGGGTCGCAAGAAAGTTTTGGCGGTTTTGGCGGTTTTCGCCTTGTTCGCATTCGCAGCGGCAGGGACCTACGCCGCCAGTGTGACGGAAACCTTTGAGGGCCTCACGGGCGACGGCAGTTCAATCATAATGGGAACATCCTCGATCCCGGGATTTACTTTGAGCACCGCTATGAGCGCTGAGCCGTATTCCAAGGTCTCGACGAGCGTCTTCCCCGGAATCGGAAGCACGAAGTGTCTGGAAACCAATGGATCGGTCAATGACTGGATCCAGTTCGACGGCGGGACAATTGCCTGCGCCGCAGGCCCAATCATTCAATTCGCATTCCCCATCAAAGTCGTATCCTTCGACGGAATCGACACAGATGTGGATATTCTGACGCTCGATACAACCAGCGGCACCTATTCTCCCTTTTTCAACATTCGAGCCAACTTTTACGATTTCCGCACAACAGATGAAAACGGCTGGCCTGGCTCCTCGGCAGTAATCAGTTCCACGGCTTTCGATCAGAACGAAGGCAGCAACTGGCGCGACGCCGACGGCGGGCGCTGGCACCTGCTGGCTTTCCGCGTGTATCCTTCGACCACACCAGGCGCAGGAAAGTATGATGTGTGGGACATCAACCCATCCACTGGCGTGGCAACCGTTTTGCAGAATTACACCGGCGCGACAAATGGGTCCGCGCAGTCCACGGTCAATCGGTTCTGCTTCGGGTTGTGCATTGGCTCTGCCGCTGTGGGAACCGCCAACACAGTCATCCGCATCGACGATATTACTTTCTGGGATGACACTTTCGCCTCGGACAATGCATTCCTAACGGCCATTCGATCCAAATACGCCTTAACGTCCGTCACGGATTGGACGCTTTTCTAGGCCCAAAGAAGCCCTGCCGATCTGCCTGTTTTCCAACCGGGGGCCTTGCCGCAAACTCATGCGCCGCGCCCCCGGTTTTCTTTTTTGCCCAGAAATAGCGTTTGGGCTGCAAAGAGTCCGAACACCAAAATTGAATAGCCAATTTTTGAAATAAACGTGGGTTTTCTTATGATTTCCGCCATTTCCATCCGGCCAATGCAAATTGGGCGCGCCTTTTTCGCTGATTATTTACCCCTGATCCGTCAGCCCGTTTATATTCTTAATATTGCATAATAAACAATCCCTTGTCTGGCATGGATTTTGTTAATCCGAGTTTGGGCCGAAACTTGGAAAGGAGGCCAGGCAAGGGTGAAACGTTTGCACACCATCGCATCGCGCACGGTCAAGGTGGAAAATCGCGCTGCGCACGAAGCGGGCGCATCTCATTTTTTTGCAGCGGTTGTAGGTGGGTTTGATGTTGTGGG